>JBBJMF010000026.1:0-31944 GCA_037719575.1 Nocardioidaceae bacterium | reverse complement strand
GCCTGGGCCTACCTGGTCGCGGTCTGCCTGCTGCTCGGCTGGGTCGATGCCCGCACCCGCCTGCTGCCCACCCAGCTGATCGCTCCGTCGTACGGGGTCATCGTCGCCCTCATCCTGGGGGCGGCCGTCCTCGACCGCGATGCCGGCCGGATCTGGGGAGCGTGCCTCGGGTGGCTCGCGATGGGCGGCTTCTACTTCGTGATGTGGCAGATCGGTCCACGTGGGCTGGGCTACGGTGACGTCCGGCTGTCTGGCCTGCTGGCGCTCTGCCTCGGCTACCTCGGGTGGGGCCAGCTCATCACGGGCCTCTACGCCGGGTTCCTGCTCGGGGGGTTCAGCAGCCTGGTCCTCGTGCTGACGCGCCGGGTCAACCGGAAGACCCAGATCTCGTTCGGCCCGTTCATGATGCTGGGCGCCCTCGTCGGCTTGGTGTGGGGCCACTCGCTGTCGCACTGGTACCTGGCCCGCTGACCCGGCGGCGCGTGAAAGACTCAACGTATGCTGAGGTGGCTGACCGCGGGGGAGTCGCATGGCGCGGCGCTGGTCGGCGTCATCGAGGGCGTGCCGGCCGGGGTGGTGCTCACGACGGCCGACCTGGCGCTGGTGCTGGCCCGGCGGCGGCTGGGCTACGGTCGCGGGGCTCGGATGGGCTTCGAGGCCGACGAGGTCACGATCCTCGGCGGAGTGCGGCACGGTACGACGATCGGCGGTCCGGTTGCGGTGATGATCGCAAACACCGAGTGGCCGAAGTGGGAGCGGGTGATGTCGCCTGACCCGGTCGACCCCGACGTGCTCGAGGGCCTGGCGCGCAACGCCCCCCTGACCCGGCCACGCCCTGGCCACGCGGACCTGGTGGGGATGCAGAAGTACGGCTTCGACGAGGCGCGCCCGGTGCTGGAGCGGGCGAGTGCGCGGGAGACCGCTGCGCGCGTCGCGCTGGGGGCGGTAGCGGCCGCGTTGTGCCAGCAGGCACTCGAGGTCTCACTCGTCTCCCATGTCGTCTCGATCGGCGCCGCCGAGGCACCGGCCGAGCCGCTGCCCACACCGGCCGACGTGGCGGCTCTCGACGCCGACCCGGTCCGCTGCTTCGACCGCGACGCCAGCGCCGCGATGGTGACGGCGATCGACGAGGCCCACCAGGCAGCTGACACGCTCGGTGGCGTGGTCGAGGTCATCGGCTACGGCTTGCCGCCCGGCCTGGGCTCGCACGTGCACTGGGACCGGCGTCTCGACTCGCGGCTGGCTGCCGCCCTGATGGGGATCCAGGCGATCAAGGGCGTCGAGCTCGGCGACGGCTTCGCGGTGGCCAGCGGTCCCGGCTCGGCGGCTCACGACGAGATCGAGCCGGGGCCGGCGGGTCTGCGTCGTACGTCAGGACGCTCCGGCGGCACCGAGGGTGGCATGTCGACGGGCGACCCGCTCCGCGTGCGGGCGGCGATGAAACCCATCTCGACCGTTCCCCGCGCGCTGCGGACGGTGGACGTGGTGACCGGGAAGGCCGCGGTCGCCCACCACCAGCGCTCCGACGTCTGCGCGGTGCCGGCGGCTGCCGTGGTTGCCGAGGCGATGGTCGCGCTGGTCGTCGCGGAGGCCGCGCTGGAGAAGTTCGGCGGCGACTCGGTCACCGAGACCCGTCGCAACCGTGACGGCTACCTCGCGTCGCTCCGCATCCGATGACGAGTCCGATGACCCGATCGCCTCGCGTCGTGCTGGTCGGACCCCCGGGTGCCGGCAAGACCAGCGTCGGCGCTCTGTTGGCGAGCCGATGGGGCGTGACACTTGTCGACACCGACCAGGTCATCGAGACCGAGCAGGCGACGACGGTCTCTGACATCTTCGTCGACCAGGGCGAGGCGGTGTTCCGCGGGTTGGAGGAGGCAGCGGTGGCCGACGCCCTGACCACGCATGACGGGGTGCTTGCCGTCGGCGGAGGCGCGATCCTGTCCGACGCCACCCGGGCCCGGCTGGACGGCCAGCGTGTCGTGTTCCTCGACGTGGGCCTCGCGGCGTCTGCGGGCCGGGTCGGGCTTGGCCTCACCCGTCCGCTGCTCCTCGGCAACGTGCGCGGGCAGCTGAAGACCCTGCTCGACGCTCGGCGTCCGCTCTACACGCAGGTTGCGTCGGCAGTGGTGGCGACCGACGCGCTGAGTGTGGCCGAGGTCGCCGACGAGGTCGAGAGGCTGCTGGCGTGACCGCCGGCCCGACCCGGATCGCCGTCACCGGGGAATCGCCGTACGAGGTGGTCGTCGGGCACGACGTTCTCGCTGAGGTGGCCGAGATGCTCGGACCAGGCGTACGTCGGGTGGCTGTGCTGCATCCCGCGGCGACGGCCGGCCCGGCCCGGCAGATCTCCGAGACGCTGCAGGACTGTGGCTACCACGTGGACTGGGTCGAGGTTCCGGACGGGGAGGCGTCGAAGTCGTCAGATGTCGCCGCCACCTGCTGGGCCGCTCTGGGCCAGGCAGGATTCACCCGCTCGGACGCCGTCGTCGGAGTGGGAGGCGGGGCCACCACGGACCTGGCGGGGTTCGTCGCGGCAACGTTCCTGCGCGGCCTGCGGGTTGTGCAGGTGCCGACGACCCTGCTGGCGATGGTGGACGCCGCGATCGGGGGCAAGACGGGAATCAACACCGCGGAGGGCAAGAACCTGGTCGGGTGCTTCCACGAGCCGGCCGGGGTCGTCTGTGACCTCACCGGTCTGGGGTCGCTGCCGAGCGCCGAGCTGGCGAGCGGGCTGGGCGAGGTCGTCAAGTGCGGCCTCATCGCCGACCGGGCGATCCTCGACCTCGTCGCATCCCGACCTAGCGAGGCGTTGGATCCGGCGTCGTCGACGCTGCGCGAGCTCGTTGAGCGCGCGATAGCGGTCAAGGCGCGGGTGGTCTCGACCGACCTGCGGGAGGCGGTGTCGACGGGGTCTCAGGTCGGGCGGGAGGCCCTCAACTACGGCCACACTCTCGGCCACGCGGTCGAGCGGGTCGAGCGCTACACCTACCGCCACGGTGCGGCCGTCGCCATCGGTCTGGTCTATGCGGCCGAGCTCGCCCGCCTGGTCGGGTGGCTGGACGACGAGGAGGTCGACCTGCACCGACGGCTGCTCGACCCGCTCGGACTCCCCACGTCATACCCACAAGGGCGCTGGAACGAGCTGCGCGACGCGATGCGCGTCGACAAGAAGGCGCGCGGCGACCACCTCCGGTTCGTCGTGCTCGACGGCATCGGCCGGCCGGTGATCCTCGAGGCACCCGACGAGGATGTCCTCACCGCTGCCTATGCGGCGATCGGGAGCTGAGCGCTCGCCGTGCCGCCGGTCGGTTAGGGTTTGCCCCGTGCGCGTCTGGGTGATGAACGGTCCGAATCTCGGTCGGCTCGGTGCGCGCGAGCCGGAGGTCTACGGCTCGACGTCGTACGACGACCTGGTCCGGCTGTGCACGGAGTGGGGGGCCGAGCACGGAATGACGGTCGAGGTGCGCCAGACCGACGACGAGTCCGAGCTGGTCGGCTGGCTGCACGCCGCCGCCGACGAGCAGGTCCCCGTCGTGCTCAACCCGGCGGCGTTCACCCACTACTCCTACGCGCTGCGCGACGCATGTGCCCAGCTGCCCGCTCCCCTCGTCGAGGTGCACCTGACGAACCCCGCGCGGCGGGAGCGCTTCCGGCACACGAGCGTGGTCGCCGCGGTTGCCACCGGGACGGTGGCGGGCTTCGGCGTCGACTCCTACCGCCTTGCCCTGGAGGCACTGGCCGAGCTGCTCCGGGATCAGGAGCCGTCGCCGTAGGACCGGACGGTCTTGGTGGCTTCGAGCAGCCCCACGTCGAGCTGGTGGCACACCAGGCGCACCGCCTCCACCTCATGGCCGTTGCGGAGGTGGAACCTCACCTGGGTTGCGATGCCATCGGGCAGCGCGATCGCCGAGACCTGACCGAAGACCGACGACGGGGCAAGCTTTGGCGGGGTGTCCGTCGCCGAGGAGGACAGCGACGACGACAGCGACGTCAGCAGCGACGACGGCTGGTAGGGCGTCGCGAGGCTGGTGTTCAGTGCGGAGCCGGCCAGCGCCGTGCTGCCCTGGTAGCGGGCCGGTCGCGACGGCTGGGTGTCTACCCTCGGCCGGGACGGGACAGGCGGCATCGGTGCGGAGATGGGCCGGTCACTGGGGAGGTAGGTCGCGTCATCAGGCTCGTAAGCCGGCACGACCTGGGGGACCGGCCCGACCTGGGGGACCGGCGCGACCAGGGGGAAGGGCGCTGGCGGCATGGGTGGAGTCGTCGCCTGCCCCGGCATCATCTGGGGAGGGAACGGGGTCATCGGCATCCGTCGCCGTCGCTTCGACCGGTTCCCCAGGCTGCTCACCAGTGCGAGCACCACGACCACGAGGATGACCCAGCCCATGCCGCGAGGATACGCCGGCGGGAGGATCGGGGCCGTCGATTGGATACACTGGCCGTCCGGTCGTGCCGATGACCCGATGCCGTGGCCGCGACTAGGCTCACCCTCTGTAGGAAAGCGACGACGTATCCGCATGGCAACGACGAACGACCTGAAGAACGGCATGGTGCTCAACCTCGACGGCCAGCTCTGGGCCGTGGTGTGGTTCCAGCACCACAAGCCCGGCAAGGGCGGCGCCATCGTACGCACCAAGCTGAAGAACGTGCTGTCGGGCAAGGTCGTCGACAAGACGTTCAACTCCGATGTCAAGGTGGACACCGCCAACGTCGACAAGCGGGCGATGACGTATCTCTACAACGACGGCTCGTCGTACGTCTTCATGGACACCCGGACCTACGAGCAGCTCAACGTCGGTCCCGAGACCGTGGGGGAGGCCGCGAGCTTCATGCTTGAGAACCAGGCTGCGACGGTCGCGGTCCACGAGGGCCTGCCGCTCTACATCGAGCTGCCCGCATCGGTCGAGCTGACCATCGATTACACCGAGCCCGGCCTGCAGGGCGACCGGTCGACGGGCGGCACCAAGCCCGCGCGGCTCGAGACCGGCTACGAGATCGCCGTCCCGCTGTTCATCACGACCGGTGAGAAGGTCAAGGTCGACACCCGAGATGGCAGTTATCTCGGCCGTGTCTCCGGCTGACCAGCGCGCACCGATGGGCGCGCGCACCAAGGCCCGCAAGCGCGCGCTCGACGTGGTCTTCGAGTCCGAGCTACGCGGCCTCGGCGTCGGCGAGACGCTCAAGGACAGGCAGGCGGCCGCCCACCCACCGCTCAACCCCTACACCGTCACGCTCGTCCAGGGCCTCATCGCCCATCGGGAGGAGATCGACGAGCTGATCTCGAGGTACTCGACAGGATGGTCGCTCGAACGGATGCCTGCCGTCGACCGCACGGTGCTGCGGCTGGGTGTCTTCGAGCTGAAGTACGTCGACGAGGTGCCGGCCGCCGTCGCGATCAGCGAGGCGGTGTCGCTGGTCAAGACCCTCTCGACCGACGAGTCGCCCGCATTCGTCAACGGGCTGCTGGCTCGTATCGCGGAGGTCGTTGCTGCGCAAGAGGGTCCGCACAACTGAGCCAGGATGTGGCGGCCCTGGCAGAGTTCGCGGCAGTGGCGACCGCCCTGGAAGAAGGCACTGGGTTATAGCGCCGCCACTCTCATCAAATGCCGTTGTGGATAACGGGTTGTGGCGTTGAGAGTGTAGTCGGGATGCGACAGTCGAACTCGATCGTGCCATTCGGTTCAGCCGAACTCGGGTCCCACAAACCGTGGTTAAGCACGTCAGAGGGTGTTTACTGGAGGAAGCAGGCGAGAGCCTGTAGGACTCACCTGGTCGCTCCGCCGTCCGCAAGGCAAGGGAGGCGTCATGTACGTGTCCGAGGGTCCGATGACGACCGCGGGGGGACGTCATGCCTGATACCCGACCCGGCTCTACGGTCGATCCCAACGCCCCCAAGTATGGCGAACGGCCCCCCTACCCACCGCCATTCGTTGCGGCGGTTGGGCAACCTCGCTATGGACAACCTGGTGTTTTCCCATCCCAGCACAGCGACTATCCGTTTCGGCGCTCCACATGGCGCGGGGTGCTCGGTGTGACAATGATCGTGGTTCTCATCGTGGTGAGTGTCGCGTGGTACTTCGTAGGTCGAGACGGCGGCAACCGCGCGGCGTACTGCACCGACCTCAAACCCGGGGCAAATGTGGCAGCTCTGATGGCCGCGCCGCCGGTGGGTCCCGGACACCACAGCCTGCTCGGCAAGCTTGCCGGCGAAGCTCCGAACACGATCAAGGGCGCCTGGATCCAGGTCTTCAATTACCGCCAGCTCAGCGACGCCGGTGGACCGATCTCGCCCTCTGTTGCGAGCGAGGCCGCGGCGGCGTTCCAGCGCATCAGCGCCGACGCTCGTGAGCAGTGCGGTGTTGCCTTGGACCCTCCGACGCCGTAGCCCGATCAAGATCCCTAACCGACCAGAGATCGCCGAGGTGCCCATGCCGGACGAGAGACCTACCCAACCGATCGACCCCAACGCCCCCCACTACGGCGAGAGACCACCCTTTGCGCCGCCCTTCGTGCCAGGGCTTGGACAACCTCGCTACGGACAGCCCGCGCAGTTCGCGCAGCGCAACGAACAGGTCCCGGCCTGGCGTCAGAGCTGGGTCAGCGTCCTGTCTGTCATAGGTCTCGTCGTCCTTGTCGTCGTGGCGCTCAGCTGGTGGCAGCTGTCCTAAGCGGCCGCCGCCGCCCAATGGCTTCCGGCGCGCGCCGCCCTCGCAGGCGGCGAGGCGGCGGGCGCGTCTCGGGCAACCTGCTGTAGCGTTGCCGGCGATCGACATCCTTTAACGGCCGTCCCGTGAGGCGGAGAAGGAGGTCACCGTCATGACGCCTGCGTCTCGCAGCGGACTCGACACCGACACCTCTCGCGTGGTGCTCGATGGCACCGACATCGCCCGCGCACTCACCCGCATCGCACACGAGATCCTCGAACGGAACAAGGGCCCGGCAGACATCGTCCTGCTCGGCATCCCCCGGCGCGGCGTTCCGCTTGCCGCCAGGATCGCATCCGCGATGACCGCGGTCGAAGGCGTCGACATCCCCCACGGCGCGCTCGACATCACGATGTACCGTGACGACCTGCGCCGCAAGCCGACCCGGACCCTCGAGCAGACCACGATTCCCGGTGACAGCATCGAGGACGCCGTCGTCGTGCTCGTCGACGACGTGCTGTTCTCAGGCCGGACGGTCCGGGCGGCGCTCGATGCTCTCAACGACCTGGGCCGGCCGCGGGCGGTCCAGCTCGCCGTCCTCGTCGACCGAGGGCACCGCGAGCTTCCCATCCGCGCGGACTTCGTGGGCAAGAACCTCCCCACCAGCCTGTCGGAGACCGTCGAGGTGACGTTGCGGGAGTACGACGACCGCGACACCGTCAGGATCAGCGCTCCCGATGGGACGACACCATGAAGCAGCACCTGCTCTCCGCGGCCGACCTGACCCGCGACGACGCCCTGCTCATCCTGGACACCGCCACCGAGCTCAGGTCGCTCGCCGACCGCCCGATCAAGAAGCTGCCCACGCTGCGGGGTCGGACGGTCGTCAACCTGTTCTTCGAGGACTCGACACGCACCCGCATCTCGTTCGAGGCGGCCGCCAAGCGTCTCTCGGCCGACGTCATCAACTTCTCGGCCAAGGGCTCGAGCCTCTCCAAGGGAGAGAGCCTCAAGGACACCGCGCTGACCCTCGAGGCCATGGGAGCCGACGCTGTCGTCATCCGCCACGGTGCCTCGGGGGCACCCCACCGGCTCGCCAACAGCGGCTGGGTCCGCTCCAGCGTCGTCAACGCCGGCGACGGCACGCACGAGCACCCGACCCAGGCGCTGCTCGACGCGTTCACCATGCGCCGCCATCTCGGTGACCTCGACGGTCGCCGGATCACGATCGTCGGTGACGTCCTGCACAGCCGGGTCGCGCGCTCGAACGCCTTGCTGCTCAGCATCCTCGGCGCCGAGGTAACCCTGGTCGCGCCGCCGACGCTGCTGCCGGTCGGGGTCGACGCCTGGCCCGTGCAGACGTCGTACGACCTCGACAGCGCGCTCGACAAGAGTGACGCGGTGATGATGCTGCGGGTCCAGCACGAGCGGATGAACGCGTCGTTCTTCCCGAGTGCCCGCGAGTACAGCAGGCGCTACGGCCTCGACGACCGACGGTTCGCCCGGCTCGCAGACCACGCGATCGTCATGCACCCCGGCCCGATGAACCGCGGGATGGAGATCTCCGCGAACGTCGCCGACTCCACCCGCTCCGTGATCGTCGAGCAGGTGACCAACGGCGTCGCTGTCCGGATGGCCGTGCTCTACCTGCTGCTCTCCGGCAGCGACGACATCCGGGCGGCCGAAGGGGACGACGCATGAAGGACTACCTGGTCACCGGTGCTGCCATCCTCGGCGGTGAGCCAGCCGACCTGCTGCTCAGGGACGGCAGGATCTGCGACCCGTCGGAGAAATCGGCCGGTACGACGGTCGTCGACGCCGCCGGGCTGGTGGCCCTGCCCGGCCTGGTCGACCTGCACACCCACCTGCGCGAGCCGGGTCGTGAGGACGCCGAGACCGTGCTCACCGGGTCACAAGCGGCGGCTCGCGGCGGGTTCACCGCCGTGCATGCGATGGCCAACACCGACCCGGTCGCCGATACGGCAGGCGTCGTCGAGCAGGTCTGGCACCTCGGGCAGACCGGCGGGTACTGCGACGTTCGCCCGGTCGGGGCGGTGACCGCCGGCCTGCGCGGAGAGCGGCTCGCGGAGCTCGGGGCGATGGCCGACTCGGCGGCCCGGGTGCGGGTGTTCTCCGACGACGGGACGTGCGTGTCCGACGCCGTGCTGATGCGCCGGGCGCTCGAGTATGTCAAGGCTTTCGACGGGGTCATCGCCCAGCACGCCCAGGAGCCGCGCCTCACCGAGGACGCCCAGATGAACGAGGGCACGATGTCGGGCATCCTCGGCATGCGCGGCTGGCCCGCCGCCGCCGAGGAGGCGGTGATCGCTCGCGACTGCCTGCTGGCCGGCCACGTCGGGTCGAGGCTGCACATCTGTCACGTCTCCACCGCAGGGTCGGTCGAGCTGATCCGCTGGGCCAAGAGCAAGGGCTGGGCGGTCACCGCCGAGGTCACCCCCCACCACCTGCTGCTCACCGACGAGCTCGTCGCGAGCTACGACCCGATCTACAAGGTCAACCCACCGCTGCGGACCAGCGCCGACGTCGACGCGCTCCGCGCCGGGCTCGCCGACGGCACGATCGACTGCGTCGCGACCGACCACGCCCCTCATCCGACGGAGGACAAGGAGTGCGAGTGGGCGGCGGCGGCCATGGGGATGCTTGGCCTCGAGACGGCGCTCAGTGTCGTCCAGCTCGCCCTTGTCGACACCGGGCTGCTCGACTGGGCAGGCGTCGCCGACCGGATGTCCGTGACGCCGGCCCGGATCGGCAGAGTGTCGCACCACGGCAACCCGCTCGCCCCAGGCTCATTGGCCAACCTCACCCTCGTCGACCCGTCGACGACCCGGGTGGTCGAGCCCGCCGACTTCGCCTCGCTGTCGCGCAACACTCCGTTTCGCGGCATGACGCTGCCAGGTGTCGTCGTGGCGACGTTCCTGCGTGGCAAACCCACCGTGCTGGACGGGAAGCTGCAGTGACGTGTCGATGACGCAGGCATTGCTTGTCCTGGAGGACGGCCGGACGTTTCGGGGCGACGCCTACGGCGCCATCGGTGAAACCGTGGGGGAGGCGGTGTTCGCGACCGGCATGACCGGCTACCAGGAGACGCTCACCGACCCGTCGTACCACGGCCAGGTCGTCATCATGACCGTACCGCACGTCGGCAACACCGGCGTCAACGACGAGGACGCCGAGTCGTCGCGGATCTGGGTCTCCGGGTACGTCGTTCGCGACCCGTCCAGGCTGGCCAGCAGCTGGCGGGCCCGTCGCACGCTGGCCGAGGAGCTCTGTGCGCAAGGGGTTGTGGGGATCAGTGGGATCGACACGCGCGCCCTCACGAGGCACCTCAGGGAGCGCGGCGCGATGCGAGTCGGCGTCTCGTCAACCGAGTCGGAGCCGACGGCCCTGCTGCAGCGGGTGCTCGCGGCGCCGCTGATGTCAGGGTCGGCGCTGGCGGCGCAGGTCTCCACGACCGAGACCTACACGATCGCCGCCGACGGGGCGCGCCGCTTCCGGGTGGCGGCCCTCGACCTCGGGGTGAAGACGATGACGGTGCGGCGCTTCGCCGAGCACGGGGTCGAGGTCGTCGTCCTGCCGGCCGCGGCGACCGTCGACGATGTCCTCGCCACCGAGCCTGACGGCGTCTTCTTCTCCAACGGTCCCGGCGACCCGGCCACCGCCGACCCGCAGGTCGAGGTGCTCCGCGAGACGCTCCGGCGTCGGATCCCCTTCTTCGGCATCTGCTTCGGCCACCAGCTCTTCGGCCGGGCACTCGGGCTGACGACATACAAGCTCGGCTACGGCCACCGCGGCATCAACCAACCGGTGAAGGACCTGACCACCGGCAAGATCGAGATCACGTCGCACAACCACGGCTTCGCAGTTGGTCTTCCCGACGGTGCATTCGGCGACCGGTTCGCCACCGACTTCGGGCCGGCCATGGTCACGCACCGCAACCTGAACGACGGCGTCGTCGAGGGGCTGGCGTTGCTCGACCGGCCGGCGTTCAGCGTCCAGTACCACCCCGAGGCGGCAGCTGGCCCCCACGATGCCGGGCACCTGTTTGCACGTTTCGTTGCGCTCATGTCCGGCCGCGTTAGTTCTTCTGGTGGGGATGGTCATGCCTAGGCGCGCGGATCTCAGGTCGGTCTTGGTTATCGGGTCGGGGCCGATAGTGATCGGGCAGGCGTGTGAGTTCGACTACTCGGGGACGCAGGCGTGCCGGGTGCTGAAGGCCGAGGGCCTGCGGGTCATCCTGGTCAACTCCAACCCGGCCACGATCATGACCGACCCGGACGTTGCCGACGCGACGTACGTCGAGCCGATCACGCCGGAGTTCGTCGCCATGGTGATCGAGAAGGAGCGTCCCGACGCGCTCCTCGCCACCCTCGGCGGCCAGACGGCGCTCAACACGGCGGTCGCCCTCCACGCCGACGGCACGCTGGAGAAGTACGACGTGGAACTAGTCGGCGCCTCGATCGCGGCGATCCAGGCGGGGGAGAACCGCGAGACCTTCAAGCAGATCGTGGAGTCGATCGGCGGCGAGGTCGCTCGCAGCGTCGTCTGCCATACGCTCGCCGACTGCCTCGACGCGGCCACCGAGCTCGGCTACCCCGTCGTCGTGCGGCCGTCGTTCACGATGGGCGGCGCTGGGTCGGGGCTCGCGTACGACGAGACCAGCCTGGTCCGGATCGCCGGTGCCGGCCTCGATGCCAGTCCCACCACCGAGGTGCTCCTGGAGCAGTCCGTGCTCGGCTGGAAGGAGTTCGAGCTCGAGGTCATGCGCGACGGGCAAGACAACACCGTGGTCGTCTGCTCGATCGAGAACCTGGACCCGATGGGTGTCCACACGGGCGACTCGATCACCGTGGCGCCGGCGATGACGCTCACCGACCGCGAGTACCAGGCGATGCGCGACATGGCGATTGCCGTGGTCCGCGCCGTCGGGGTGGAGACCGGAGGCTGCAACATCCAGTTTGCCGTCGACCCCGCCGATGGCCGACTGATCGTCATCGAGATGAACCCGCGGGTCTCCCGGTCGAGCGCCCTGGCGTCGAAAGCGACCGGCTTCCCGATCGCGAAGATCGCGGCGAAGGTGGCGATCGGCTACTCGCTCGACGAGATCACCAACGACATCACGCTGAAGACGCCGGCGAGCTTCGAGCCGACTCTCGACTACGTGGTCGTCAAGGTCCCGCGCTTCGCGTTCGAGAAATTCCCGGCGGCCGACCCGACGCTCACCACGCACATGAAGAGCGTGGGGGAGGCGATGGCCATCGGCCGGAACTTCACCGAGGCGCTCCAGAAGGCGCTCAGATCCCTGGAGCGCAAGGGGTCTGAGCTCAGCTGGCACGGGGATCCGGGCGACAAGCACGAGCATCTGCTGGCCGCCGGGGTGCCGCACGAGGACCGGCTGCAGCGGGCGCTTGCCGCGATCCAAGCCGGTGCCAGCGCGCGGGAGGTGTCGGACGCGACCGGGATCGACCTGTGGTTCGCCGACCAGATCGCGCTACTCGACGAGGTCGCCCGCGAGGTGCAAGGCGCTCCGTCGCTGACCATCAGTCTGCTGCGACGTGCGAAACGCCACGGCTTCTCGGACGTGCAGCTCGCTGATCTCAGGGGGTCCACCGAAGACGTCGTGCGCGGCGTCCGCCGGGCGCTCGGTGTGCGCCCGGTCTACAAGACCGTCGACACCTGTGCCGCCGAGTTCGCCGCGTCGACGCCCTACCACTACTCCACGTATGACGAGGAGACGGAGGTCCGACCGCGCACCAAACCGGCCGTGATCATCCTCGGGAGCGGACCGAACCGGATCGGGCAGGGCATCGAGTTCGACTACTCGTGCGTGCACGCGTCGATGGCTCTGTCTGCTGCCGGTTTCGAGACCGTCATGGTCAACTGCAACCCCGAGACGGTCTCCACCGACTACGACACCTCGGACCGGCTCTACTTCGAGCCGCTCACCCTCGAGGATGTGCTGGAGGTGGTGGCGGCCGAGACCGCCGCCGGGCCCGTCGCCGGGGTGATCGTGCAGCTCGGCGGCCAGACCCCGCTCGGCCTCGCCCATCGCCTTGCCGCGGAGGGCGTGCCGATCGTCGGTACGACCCCCGAGGCCATCGACCTGGCGGAGGACCGGGGCGCGTTCGGCCAGGTGCTGGCCGCGGCCGGCCTGCCAGCGCCCAAGCACGGCACCGCGACGTCGTACTCGGGAGCGAAGCGGATCGCCGACGACATCGGCTACCCGGTGCTCGTCCGCCCGTCGTACGTCCTCGGTGGTGCCGGCATGGAGATCGTGTACGACGACGAGGCGCTACGTGGCTACATCGAGCGGGCGACCCAGATCTCACCCTCTCACCCCGTCCTGGTCGACAGGTTCCTCGACGACGCGGTCGAGATCGACGTCGACGCCCTGTACGACGGTCAGGAGCTCTTCCTGGGTGGGGTCCTCGAGCACATCGAGGAGGCCGGCGTGCACTCCGGCGACTCGTCGTGCACGCTGCCGCCCATCACGCTCGGGGTCGAGGACATCGCCCGGCTGCGCGAGTCGACCCGGGCGATCGCCCAGGGCGTCGGCGTGCGGGGGCTGCTCAACATCCAGTTCGCGATGGCCGCCGACGTCCTCTACGTGCTGGAGGCGAACCCGCGCGCGTCGCGCACGGTGCCGTTCGTGTCCAAGGCGACGAACACCCCGTTGGCGAAGGCGGCCGCCCGGATCATGCTCGGCGCCACCGTCGCCGACCTGCGGGCCGAAGGCATGCTCCCGGCGGCCGGCGACGGAGCCGACCTACCAGACATCGCGCCAGTAGCCGTGAAGCAGGCGGTGATGCCCTTCAACCGCTTCCGAACCGTCGACGGCGTCAGCGTCGACACTCTGCTCGGCCCGGAGATGCGGTCGACCGGCGAGGTGATGGGGTTCGACGCCAACTTCGGAGTCGCCTTCGCGAAGGCGCAGATCGCCTGCCTGGGAGGGCTTCCCTCGTCGGGGCGGGTGTTCGTGTCCGTCGCCAACCGCGACAAGCGGCACATGATCTTCCCGATCAAGCGACTCGCCGACCTCGGGTTCGAGATCCTGGCCACTGCCGGCACCGCCGCCGTGCTGCGGCGCAACGGCGTCGCCGCGACCGTCGTCCGCAAGCACTCCGAGGGCCCAGGTCCGGGCGGCGAGCCGACGATCGTCGGCCTGATCCACGACGGTGCCGTCGTGCTCGTCGTCAACACCCCGCATGGCACGACCTTCGGCGGCTCGCCCCGCGTCGACGGCTACGAGATCCGGACCGCCTCGGTCGCCGCCAACATTGCCTGCATCACCACCGTGCAAGGGCTCGCCGCGACCGTCCAGGCGATCGAAGCGACCCGCGCGGGTGGGCTCGGGGTGCGTTCGTTGCAGAGCTGGCCGGCGAAGAGGACGGCTGGGTGATGTACCGAGAGCTGTTCACGAGTGTGCTGTCCCGCATTGACGCGGAGCGCGCGCACCGGCTGGGTTTCGGCGCGTTGCGCGCGGCGGCAAGGATCCCTGGGCTCGTCGAGCTCGCCAGGGGTCGGGCGCGCGACAACCCGGCGCGGCAGGTGCGCGCCTTCGGGCTGACGTTTCCCGGTCCGCTTGGCGTCGCCGCCGGGTTCGACAAGAACGCCGTCGGGATCGACGCCCTGGCCGCGGTCGGCTTCGCCTTCGTGGAGATCGGGACCGTGACCGGTCAGGCGCAGCCGGGCAACGAGCGCCCCCGGCTGTTCCGACTCCCCGCCGACCGAGCCCTGGTCAACCGGATGGGCTTCAACAACGACGGTGCGGCCGTCGTCGCCGGCCGGCTCGCCGACAGACGTCGGGCGCGGACGTCCCGGCGGGTCATCGTGGGCGTCAACATCGGCAAGAGCCGGGCGGTCCCGGATATCGACGCGGTGCGCGACTACCTGCTGAGCGCCCGGCTGCTGGCGCCGTACGCCGACTACCTCGTGGTCAACGTGAGCTCGCCGAACACACCCGGGTTACGCGAGCTGCAGTCGGTAATCCGGCTCCGGCCGCTGCTGACGGCAGTGCGCGAGCAGGCAGACTCCACTACCGGCCGGCACGTGCCGCTGCTCGTCAAGATCGCGCCCGACCTCAGCGACGACGAGGTCGTCGCGATCGCGCAGCTGGCCGTGGAGACGGGACTCGACGGCATCAGCGCGGTTAACACGACGGTTCAGCGCAGCGGTCTGCACAGCCGCCCGGCCGAGATCGACGCCGTTGGGGAGGGCGGCTTGTCCGGACCCCCACTGGCGGCTCGCTCGCTCGAGGTGCTGAACCTGCTGCGTCACCACACCGGCACCATGCCGATCATCTCCGTGGGGGGTGTCTCGACCGCGGATGACGCCGCGCAGCGCCTGGCGGCCGGAGCAACCCTGGTGCAGGCCTACACCGCATTCGTCTACGAGGGTCCCGCCTGGCCGTCGCGCGTGCAGCGCTCGCTTGCCCGTGAGTGAGCCCGCGCGCCGCGAGCGTGCTGGTCCGGTCCAGGTCGACGGTGCGGTGCTGTCGGTCAAGCAGGTCGGTGACTACGCCCACCTGACCATGGTCGCCCCCGGCGTCGCCGAGCGCGTCCGGCCTGGCAGCTTCGTCGAGCTCGGCATCGGTGGCGAGACGTCCGGCCTGCTGCGCAGGCGCGCCTTCTGGGTGCAC
Organism: Nocardioidaceae bacterium; assembly: GCA_037719575.1. Classification (GTDB taxonomy): domain Bacteria; phylum Actinomycetota; class Actinomycetes; order Propionibacteriales; family Nocardioidaceae; genus JAWWPG01. Next base: position 16,641 of record JBBJMF010000026.1, on the reverse strand, counting down.
CGGGCGCGGCCCGCTGGGGTGTACGGCGGCACGGTGGAGGTGGTCTTCGCCCCGCGGAGCCCGGCCACCCGCTGGCTCGCGGCGCTGCATCCCCACGACGCCGTGGACGTGCTCGGGCCGGTGGGCCGACCCTTCTCGCTGCCTCGGGAGCCCGCCGTCTGTGCGGTCGTCGGCGAGGGCTATGGCGCGGCGCCCCTGTTCATGCTGGGCGAGCGGCTCCGGGAGCGCGACTGTGCGGTCCACATGGTGCTGGGGGCGGCGAACGAGCGGGGACTGTTCGGTGCCCTAGAGGCCCGGCGCGCTGCCCAGTCCGTGACGGTCACGACCGTCGACGGCTCGGTCGGTATCAGGGGTGACGTCACGACGGCTCTGCCGGTGCTGCTCGGTCGGCACGCCGTCGACGTCGTCTACGCCTGCGGCCGCACCCCCACCCTGCGAGAGGTGGCCCGGCTGGCTCGGGCGTCGGGCGCCTGGTCGCAGGTGGCCATGGAGGCCCCGATGTCCTGCGGGCTGGGTCTCTGCAACTCGTGCGTCGTACCCGTCCGGGGGAGAGACGGTGTCACGCGACCGGTCCGGTGCTGCGTCGACGGCCCGGTGTTCGACGGCGACCGCGTCGACTGGGCGCTGCTCTCGTGAGCGGGGTGCCGGTCGACCGGGTCGACCTGACGACGATGCTGGCGGACCGGCTGTTCTCGAGCCCGGTGATGACAGCGAGTGGCTGCGCGGGCAACGGCCGGGAGCTCGCCCAGTTCTGCGACCTCGCCGAGCTGGGCGCCTTCGTCACGGCGTCGGTCACCCGCGACGCCAGTGGTGGGCAGCCGCTGCCGCGGGCAGTGGAGACGCCGGCCGGAACGCTCAGCGCCGTCGGACTCCCCGGGCACGGGGTCGACGCTTTCCTGGCCACCGACCTGCCCTGGCTCCTCCAGCGCGACGCCCGACCCATCGTCTCGGTCGCCGGCACCAGCCTTGGCGAGTACGCCGAGCTCGCGCGCCGGGTGGGCAACACACCGGGTATCGCCGGAATCGAGGTCAACCTGGCCCACGGGCCGGCTTTCGACCCGGTGCACGCCTCCCGCGCCGTCTCGGTCGTGCGCAGGGACGCCGCCGCGGGGGTGCCGGTCTTCGCGAAGCTGTGGCCGGGGGCCGCCCCCGTGGTGGACCTGGCGGCATCGGTCCTTGAGGCCGGAGCCGACGCCGTCGTGCTGCCCGGCTCGATGCCGGGTCTCGCCATCGACCCGGCCACCCTCCGGCCGCGCCTCGGCGCCGTCACCGGGGAGCTGTGCGGTCCCGCCCTGCTGACAGTCGGGCTGCTCGCCGTCTGGGAGGTACGTCGTGCGCTGCCGAGCGCCTGCATCGTCGGGGTGGGCGGGATCCGCACCTGCGCCGACGTGCTGGCCTACCTGGCCGTCGGCGCCGACGCGGTCCAGGTCGGCACGGCGATCTTCAGCGATCCTGCCACGCCGCTGCGGGTGGTCGAGGAGCTGCGCGTGCTGCTCGCAGCCCACGGCTTCACCAGCCCGAGGCAGGCCAGGGGTGTCGCCCACATCGCCGTCTCGCGGCGAGGAGAGGAGTGACCATGGAGACGTTCGGCGCCCGGTTGCACGCGAGCATGCGGAGCAGAGGAGCGTTGTGCGTCGGCATCGATCCGCACGCCAGCCTGCTCGCCGACTGGGGGCTCGACGACAACCCCGACGGTCTCGAGCGCTTCTGCCTGACCTGCGTCGACGCCCTGGCCGGGCAGGTCGCGGTCCTCAAACCACAGTCGGCGTTCTTCGAACGGATGGGGTCGGCGGGCATCGCGGTGCTGGAGCGGGTCGTCTCCGAGGCCCGTCAGGCGGGCGCGCTGGTGCTGCTGGACGTCAAGCGGGGCGACATGGGGTCGACCATGCAGGGGTACGCCGAGGCCTACCTCGAGGAGTCGTCGCCGCTCGCCGTCGACGCGATCACCGTCAACCCCTACCTGGGCTTCGAGTCGCTGCGCCCGGCGCTCGACGCGGCAAAGGCGCACGGCACCGGCGTGTTCGTGCTCGCACTCACCTCGAACCCGGATGGCCCCCGGTTCCAGCGGGCGGCAACGGATCACGGGTCCGTCGCGGGGGCGGTGCTGGCCGCCGTACGTGCCGAGAACGCCGCAGCCACACGTCTCGGCTCGGTGGGCGCGGTCGTCGGTGCCACCTTGCCCACCCTCGACGAGGACGTGGACACCGGCGGTCCACTGCTCGCTCCCGGCTACGGGGTGCAGGGCGGATCGGCGGGACACCTGCGCGAGCTCTTCGGCGACGCCTTCGACCGGGTGCTGCCGTCGACGTCGCGCGGGGTGCTCCAGGCTGGCCCCACCGTTGCGGCGTTGCGGAGGGCCGCCCGGCGCTGCCTCGACGAGCTCACATCGCCATGACACTCGAGGTTTGCGTGGCCTGTCGGCGTGCCACGCAGATGCCATGCCCGAGGCGTGTTTGCGTGGCGTGCCACCCAGATGGCCCCTATGCCACCCAGATCTGAGTGGCACAGGGGCCGTTTGCGTGGCGTGCCACTCAAACACCGCGTGATGGTGGACTGACAAGGCGCCGTCGTAGCCCGAGGGTCACGGCAGGTTGAGCTTGTCCTTGAGCAGGGTGTAGCCGACGAACGCGACGCCGTCGATGATCGCGTGCGCCACGACGAGGGGCAGGACCGTGTGCTTGCGCAGGAAGTAGGCGCCGAAGATGAGCCCCATGACCGCGTTGCCCAGGAACGCGCCGAAGCCCTGGTAGAGGTGGTAGCTCCCGCGGAGCACCGCACTCGCGAGGAGTGCGACCCGCGACCGCAGACCGAGCTGCCGGAGCCGGGTGACCAGGAAGCCGACGACGACGATCTCCTCGAGTGCCGCGTTCTGCACGGCGGAGAGCACCAGGACGGGGAGGCTCCACCAGTGGCTGTTCAGCGCGGCAGGCACGATCGTCGCGTTGATGTTGAGGGCCCGGGCGAGGAAGTAGAGCCCGAGCCCGGGGACGCCGATCCCCGCGGCCAGCACGGCTCCCCAGCCGAGGTCGTGCCGAAGCCCCGCCGGCCCGCCGCCGAGCCCGATCCGAGCCGCTCCCTGCCGGAGCAGACCCGGCACCCCGGCGGGTGAGCTGCTCAGGAAGTGGAGCGCCAGGACGACCGGGACCAGGGCGAAGCCGATCCCCAGCAGCTGGTAGGTCAGGTCCAGGACGGAGCGGGTCGTGACGCTCCCGATGACCGTGGACGTCTGCTGGTTGAGCCGGCCCGGCTCGGTGAGCTTGGCGACCAGGCTGACCGCGGAGTAGACGGCGGATGCGCCCAAGGAGAGCGCGAGGACCAGCCAGACCTCACGCCACAGTCGCCGCGACTCCACCGGTTCGGACACGAGAGCAAGTCTGCCTGCATGCCGCCGGTTTCCGGGGCGAGGACGCCCGGAAACCTGACGGCACAAGCGTCGAGCCGCTAGGCTGCAACTCGGTCTACCGAGACAGCTGAGGTGGAGGTCGTGGGAGTACCGGAGCTGACAGACGAGCAACGTCGAGCCGCCCTCGAGAAGGCAGCACAGATCCGCCGCGAGCGGGCGGCGGTCAAGAACAGGCTGAAGAACTCGGGTGCCTCCCTCCCCGACACCCTGAGAGCCGCAGCCACCAACGAGGCGATCGGCAAGATGAAGGTCATCGACCTCTTGCAGGCGATGCCCGGCCTGGGAAAGGTCCGGGCCCGCAACCTGATGGAGCGCATCGGGATCTCGGAGTCGCGCCGGGTGCGCGGGCTCGGCGCAAACCAGGTCGCCGCGCTCGAGCGCGAGTTCGAGCATCGCCCCTGACGCGCCGCCCGGCGGCCCCGGGCACCTGACCGTGCTCGCCGGCCCGACCGCGGTCGGCAAGGGGACGGTGTCGGCGTACCTGCGCGAGCACTACCCGAGCGTGTGGATCTCCGTCTCGATGACCACGCGCGCGGGTCGACCCGGCGAGGAGGACGGCGTGCACTACCGCTTCGTCGACGACGCGGCGTTCGACGCGGCGATCGGAGCGGGCGAGTTCCTTGAGTGGGCAGTGGTGCACAGCGGGGCGCGCTACGGTACGCCGGCCGGACCCGTCCGCGAGGCTTTGGCGCACGGCCGGCAGGCGCTGCTCGAGATCGACCTGCAGGGCGCTCGCCAGGTCCGGCAGAAGATGCCGGACGCGCTGTTCGTGTTCCTGGCGCCGCCGTCGTGGGAGGAGCTGGTCAGGAGACTGCTGCGGCGCGGCTCCGAGACGCCAGCGGAGCGGGAGCGAAGACTGGCCACCGCTCGCGTCGAGCTCGCTGCCGAGCGCGAGTTCGACGTGACCGTGGTCAACGCCGACGTTCACCAGGCGGCCAAAGAGTTGGTAACCTTGATCGAGTCGTCGCGCTAGCCGGACGGCCGCTGTCCATGGATCCACGACTGTGATCCACTCCCGACCTGTGAATGAGGCTCCTGCGTGTCAGGCACTCTGCCCGTTGCCGAGGGGATCACAAACCCCCCGATCGATGAACTGCTGACGAAGACCGACTCCAAGTACAAGCTCGTGCTGTACTCCGCGAAGCGGGCCCGGCAGATCAACGCCTACTACTCCCAGCTCGGCGAGGGCCTGCTCGAGTACGTCGGCCCGCTCGTCGAGACCCACGTCCAGGAGAAGCCGCTCTCGATCGCGCTGCGCGAGATCAACCAGGACCTGCTGACGTGTGAGGACATCGAGCCCGAGGAGGCCTGATTCCGTCCCGCATCGTGCTCGGGGTCAGCGGCGGCATCGCCGCTTACAAGGCCTGCGAGCTGCTGCGCCTCTTCACCGAGTCGGGCGCGGACGTGACCGTCGTGCCCACGGCGAACGCCCTCAGGTTCGTCGGAGCCGTCACCTGGGAGGCGCTGTCCGGGAACGCGCTCAGCGATAACGTCTTCGACCGGGTGTCCGAGGTGCGTCACGTCCGCCTCGGACGAGAGGCCGACCTCGTGCTGGTGGCACCCGCCACCGCCGACCTGCTGGCCAGGGCTGCGCACGGCCGGGCCGACGACCTGCTGACCTCGACCCTGCTCACGGCTCGCTGCCCCGTCGTGTTCGCGCCCGCGATGCACTCCGAAATGTGGCAGCATCCCGCCACCCGCGCGAACGTCGCCACGCTCCGGGAGCGGGGAGCGGTCGTGCTCGAGCCCGCCACCGGCCGGCTGACCGGAGCCGACAGCGGTCCCGGCCGCCTCCCCGAGCCAGGCTCGATCTTCGCGTTTGCCACGGCGCTCCTCGAGCGCGGGGCCCTCCCGCCCGACCTGCTCGGCCGCCATGTCGTGGTGAGCGCGGGGGGCACCCGGGAGTACCTCGACCCGGTGCGCTTCCTCGGCAACCGCTCCTCGGGCAAGCAGGGCTACGCGCTGGCGATGACCGCGGCCGCCAGGGGCGCCACCGTGACCGTCATCGCGGCGAACGTGGAGCTGCTGGCGCCGGCGGGAGTCACCGTGGTCAGCGTCGTGTCCACCGAGGAGCTGTACGACGCGGTGCTCGGCGCCGCCGAGACTGCCGACGCCGTGGTGATGGCGGCGGCGCCTGCCGACTTCCGCCCGACGCAGGTCGACGAGCACAAGATTAAGAAGCGACCGGACGGTGTCGCCCCCACCGTGGAGCTCGTCGAGAACCCGGACATCTTGGCCACCCTGGTGGCCAAGCGGGCGAAGGACGGGCAGGTGCTCGTCGGGTTCGCGGCCGAGACCGGCGACGAGGCGGGCACCGTTGTCGACCACGCCCGCGCCAAGCTCGAGCGCAAGGGCTGCGACCTCCTCGTGGCCAACGACGTCGGGGCCGGGGCAGTCTTCGGTTCCGACCTGAACGCGGCGACCATCCTCTCGTCGGGCGGCCCAGAGGTCGTCGTACCCGCCGGCACGAAGGCCGCTCTCGCCGACGCGATCTGGGACCGGGTGGTCGAGCTGTGGCGGTCTCGTGACGAGATGTCCTGACCGTCGGGGGTCCGCCCGGCCGTTACCCTGGAGCCAGCCATCGGGCACCGCCGCGAGCCCCCGCACGAGGAGATCGTCTTGAAAGGTCGACTGTTCACGTCAGAGTCGGTGACGGAGGGTCATCCCGACAAGATCGCCGACCAGATCAGCGACACCATCCTCGACGCGATGCTCGCCGGGGACCCGACGAGCCGAGTCGCGGTCGAGACGCTCGTGACGACCGGGCTCGTCGTCGTGGCCGGCGAGGTCACCACGGATGCCTACGTCCCGGTCGCCGACCTGGTGCGCAAGCGCATCGTCGAGATCGGCTACGACTCGTCGACCAAGGGCTTCGACGGCAACTCCTGCGGCGTGCAGGTCTGCCTCGGCAGCCAGTCTGCCGACATCGCCCTCGGCGTCGACGAGGCGCTGGAGGAGCGCTCGCAGGGCTCGGTCGACCCGCTGGACAGGCAGGGCGCCGGCGACCAGGGTCTGATGTTCGGCTACGCGTGCGACGACACTCCCGAGATGATGCCGCTGCCGATCACCATGGCCCAGCGCCTGGCCCAGCGGCTGGCGGCGGTCCGCAAGGACGGCACGATGGCCTACCTGCGTCCCGACGGCAAGACCCAGGTGACGATCGAGTACGACGGCGACCGACCGGTGCGGGTCGACACGGTCGTGGTGTCGAGCCAGCACGCCCGCGACATCGACCTCGAGTCGATGCTCGCGCCCGACGTCAAGAAGCACGTGGTCGACGAGACCCTCGGCGGTTTCGACATCGACTCCAGCGACTACCGGCTGCTGGTCAACCCCACCGGACGCTTCGAGGTGGGCGGCCCGATGGGGGACGCGGGCCTCACCGGCCGCAAGATCATCATCGACACCTACGGCGGCATGGCCCGCCACGGGGGTGGGGCCTTCAGCGGCAAGGACCCGTCTAAGGTCGACAGGTCCGGTGCCTACGCCATGCGCTGGGTGGCGAAGAACGTGCTCGCGGCCGGCCTCGCCCGGCGCTGCGAGGTGCAGGTCGCCTACGCGATCGGCAAGGCCCACCCGGTGGGTTTCTACGTTGACTGCTTCGGCACCGAGTCCGTGCCCGTCGACGACATCCGCGCAGCCGTGCTGGGTGTGTTCGACCTGCGCCCGGCCGCGATCATCCGCGACCTCGACCTGCTGCGCCCGATCTACACGCTAACCGCTGCCTACGGGCACTTCGGGCGGGAGCTGCCGGAGTTCGCCTGGGAGCGCACCGACCGGGTTGACGAGCTGAAGGTCGCCGTCCACGGCTGACCCCGTGCCCGTGGCCGGATCGACCGTCCACAGTCTTTTGGCGTGAGCCGTCGTCCGTCGGTGACTGCTGCTTGACTGGACAGATCATGACCTCGAAGGTGAGCCACAGCGACCAGCTCGCGCAGCTCAAGCGCGCGGCGCGGCCGCGGAATCCCAAACCTCCCGAGGCGCGGGCTGCCGAGCGGCCGATCGCCCACGTGGCCGTCGACCTGCCACTCGCCCACCTGGACCGCCCCTTCGACTACCTGGTCCCGGCGTCGATGCACGAGCAGGCCGGTCCGGGCAGTCGGGTCAAGGTTCGGTTTGCCGGCCGCGACGTCGACGGGTTCGTGGTCGGTCGTGGCGACGACACCGAGCACGTCGGCCGGCTGTCGCCGCTGCGCCGGGTCGTGTCGGCCGAACCGGTGCTGTCACGGCAGGTGCTCGAGACTGCACGGCTGGTCGCCGACCGCTACGCAGGCACCCTGGCCGACGTGCTCCGGCTGGCCGTACCGGCCCGCCATGCGCGCGTCGAGCGTGAGCTCGTCGCAGTGCCTGACCGGGCGCTCGACGTACCCTTCGCCGACCTCACGGCCAGGTGGGAGTCCGAGGTCGGAGGTCGCGCCTGGCTGGAGCGGCTGGCGCAGGGCGGCCATCCCAGGGGCGTCTGGGGAGCGCCGGCCGGGGTCGACTGGGCGTCGTGGCTCGCCACGAGCGCGGCGGCGACCCGGCGCTCGGGTCGGGGCAGCGTGCTGCTCGCGCCCGACGCCCGCGACGTAGCCCGGCTGGACGCCGCGCTGACGGACCTGCTCGGGCCCGGGTCGCACGTCGTGCTCACCGCCGACCTGGGGCCGGCGGCGCGCTACCGGGCGTTCCTCTCGGTCTCGCGCGGCCACGTCGACATCGTCGTGGGGACCCGGGCTGCGGCCTTCGCCCCCGTGCACCCGCTCGGGCTGGTCGCCCTCTGGGACGACGGCGACGACCTGTACGCCGAACCCCGTGCGCCCTACCCGCATGCCCGTGAGGTGCTGGCGATGCGGGCCTACCACGAGCAGTCCGCCATGCTGGTCGCCGGCTACAGCCGGACGGTCGAGGCGCAGGCGCTGCTCGAGTCGGGCTGGGCCGGCGAGCTCGCCGCGAGCCGTGAGGTCGTCCGCGCGGCCGCCCCGCAGGTCAACGTGACGGGTGAGACCGACGCCGACCTGGCCCGAGACGTGGCCGCACGGTCGGCCCGGATGCCCGCCCAGATCTTCACGGTCGTGCGAGAGGCGCTCCAGCACGGTCCGGTGCTGGTGCACACGCCGCGCTACGGATACCAGCCTTCCCTCGCCTGCACGCGCTGTCGCAACCCGGCCCGCTGCGCCCGGTGCGCCGGGCCGCTGAACCGGCCGAGAGGCGGCGCCGCCCCGCGGTGCCGTCGATGCGGCGCGGTCGCCGAGGAGTGGACCTGCCCGACCTGCGGCGGCTCGGAGCTGCGGGCGCCCGTCGTCGGGTCGCTGCGGACGGCCGAGGAGTGGGGCAGGAGCTTCCCGCAGACGCAGGTGGTCGCATCCGGCGGGGACCGTGTGGTCGACGAGGTGGATGACCGCCCGGCGATCGTCGTCTCGACCCCTGGCGCCGAGCCGGCGGCCGCCGGCGGCTACGCGGCCGCCGTCCTGCTCGACACCTGGCTGACCCTCAGCATGCCCGGCCTGCGCGCTGCGGAGGAGGCGCTGCGCCGATGGATGCGGGTCGCGGCACTGGTCCGGCCCGGCGGCGAAGGGGGACGGGTAGTGGCGGTGGGGGAGCCGTCGGTGCCGGCCCTGCAGGCCCTGGTCCGCTGGGACCCGGCCGGCTTCGCGGCTCGCGAGCTGACTGAGCGGCGTTCGGCGCGGCTCACTCCGGCGGCCCGGGTGGCGACCATCACGGCGCCGCCGGACCTGCTGGCCGAGGCGATGACGGCGCTGAGCCTGCCGCGCGGGGCCGAGCTGCTCGGGCCCGTCGAGGCCGCCGAAGGCGCCGCCCGGATCGTGCTCCGTATCACTCCCGAGCGCGGCGCGGCGCTGTCGCGGGCCTTGCAGCAGCTCCAGGCGGCCCGGAGCACCCGGAAGCTTCCTCCGGTCAGAGTCCAGGTCGACCCTACTGAGCTGACCTAGTCCCGCGCCCGGCGGCCGCTTCGTGTAACGCGTTGGCTGTGTTGGTCGAACCACAGACTGCGGCAACCCGCGCAGCCGCAGCCCGAGTCTCCTCATCGGTAGGATTGAGCCGTGGCGGTGCGTGAGATCAGGCTGTTCGGCGACCCGGTTCTGCGTGAGGTCGCTGACCCGGTGACCGAGTTCGACGCCCAGCTCCGCACTCTGGTCAAGGACCTGACCGACACGATGATGGAGGCTCCCGGGTCGGGGTTGGCCGCTCCCCAGCTCGGGGTCGGACTTCGCGTGTTCACCTATGTCGACGAGGACAGACCCGGCCATCTGGTCAACCCGACGCTCACCCTCACCGAGGAGACCCAGATCGGCGACGAGGGCTGCCTGTCGATCCCCGGCCTGTCCTTCGACTGCACGCGGGCGTACGGCGTCGTCGCGCACGGCTTCGACATGTACGGCGAACCGGTCACGATCGAGGGCACCGAGCACCTGTCCCGCATCCTCCAGCACGAGACCGACCACCTCGACGGCGTGCTGTTCATCGACCGCCTCGACACCCTGACCCGCAAGGCCGCCATGAAGGCCATCCGGGAGGCGGAGTGGAGCGGGCTCTCGGCGCCGGTCGTCAAGGAGTCGCCGCACGCCATGTTCGGCGGAGGCTTCTGACGATGCGGCTGGTGTTCGCCGGCACGCCAGAGGTGGCCGTGCCAGCGCTTCGGGCCGTCCTCGACAGTCGGCACGAGGTGGTGGCCGTGACCACCCGCCCGGACGCCCGCGCCGGACGGGGCCGGGCGCTCACCCCCTCACCAGTCGCCACCGTCGCGACCGAGCTCGGTCTGGAGATCCTGCGGCCGACCCGGCCAGGCGACCCCGCGTTCCTGCAGCGACTCGGCGAGATCGCACCCGACTGTTGCCCGGTGGTCGCATACGGCGGGCTGCTCCCGCAGTCCGCGCTCGACATTCCCGCGCGCGGGTGGGTCAACCTGCACTTCTCGCTGCTGCCGGCCTGGCGCGGCGCGGCTCCGGTGCAGCACGCGATCATCGCGGGTGACGAGGTGACCGGGGCGACCACGTTCCGCCTGGTCGAGGAGCTCGACGCGGGTCCGACGTACGGGCTCCTCACCGAGACCATCACGCTGGGCGACACTGCCGGCAGCCTGCTCGAGCGGCTCGCGACATACGGCGCCGGACTGCTCGTGGCGACGCTCGACGGGATCGAGGACGGCATCCTTGAGGAGCGCGCGCAGCCGACCGAGGGCGTGTCCCTGGCCCCCAAGCTCACGCCGGATGACGGCTTGGTCGACTGGAGCCGGACCGCGTTCGCGATCGACCGTCAGGTGCGCGGCTGCACGCCGGCGCCGGGGGCCTGGACCTGGCTCGCCGGGCAACGCCTCAAACTGTCGCCGCTACGGCTGTGCCCCGACGAGACAGCGCTTGAGCCGGGTCGGCTCGTCGTGACCTCCCAGGCCGTGCGGGTCGGGACCGGCACGCACCCCGTCGAGCTGAGCGAGGTGCAGCCGCCAGGGAGGTCACGGATGCCGGCGGCCGCCTGGGCGCGCGGGCAACGGCCGGTGCCGGCCAGGCTCGGTCGATGACGCCGGCCGACGTCTCCGACCACTCGCTCGTCCGCCGCGCCCGCGTCCGCACCCGGCTCGACCCGGCCCGTCAGGTCGCCTACGCGGCCCTGCGCGTGGTCGACGACCAGGACGCCTACCTCAACCTGACGCTTCCCGCCCTGCTGTCGGCGGCGGAGCTGAGCGGTCGCGACGCGGCGTTCGCCACCGAGCTGGCAAACGGGACCGTGCGCATGCAGGGCCGGTACGACGCGATGGTGGCCGCCTGCGTCACAGGGGGACCCGCCTCCCTCCAGCCCGAGGTGCTCACGGTGCTGCGGCTCGGCTGCCATCAGCTGCACGCCATGCGGGTGCCGTCTCATGCCGCGGTCGGCACCAGCGTCGAGCTCGCGCGGGAGGCCGTCGGTGAGCGCCCAGTGCGGCTGGTGAACGCCGTGCTCCGGCGAATCGCCGCCACCATCCTGGACGAGTGGCTGGCCACGTTCACGCCGGCTCAGCGGGTCTCCCATCCCCAGTGGGTGATCGACGCGTTCACGGAGGCGCTGGCCTCCGACGGCGCCAACCCGTCGGAGCTCGACCTGCTGCTCGCCGCCGACAACGGGGCGCCGGCGGTCACGCTCGCCGTCCGGCCTGGCCTCGCGACGGTGGCCGACCTGGCGTCGTACGGCGTCGAGCCCGGCCGCTACTCGCCATACGCGGGACTCCTGCCGTCAGGTGACCCGGGGGACCTGACCGAGGTGCGTTCGGGCACCGTGGGTGTCCAGGACGAGGGATCCCAGCTCGCCGCGCTCGTGCTGGCACGTGCCAAGGTCGCCGGACGTGAAGCGCGCTGGCTCGACATGTGCGCCGGGCCAGGTGGGAAGGCGGCGCTGCTGATCGGACTCGCCCGCCAGCGCGGCGCCACTCTCATCGCCGCCGAGCGGCTCCCGCATCGGGCCACGCTGGTCGCGCGCGCGCTTCGCGCCTACCCACGACCCCAGGCAGTGCTCGCGGCCGACGGCACCTCGCCGGCCTGGCGCGCGCAGGCCTTCGACCGGGTGCTCGTCGACGCGCCCTGCACCGGGCTCGGCGCACTGCGCCGCCGGCCCGAGGCCAGATGGCGCCGCCAACCTACCGATCTCGACACGCTCGTGCCCCTGCAGCGTCGCTTGCTCGAGTCGGCGCTTGCCGCCGTACGGCCGGGTGGGGTCGTGGCCTACGTGACCTGCACCCCGCACCTCGCGGAGAGCCGCGGCGTTGTCGACGCCGTCGTAGCGAGCCGGTCAGACGTGGCCCAGGAGGACGCGCGGCCTCTGCTGCCGGAGGTTGACGATCTCGGACCCGGTCCGCACGTGCAGCTGTGGCCCCATCGCCACGGCACCGACGCGATGTTCGTCGCCGTGCTCCGACGACACTGACATCCTTCGGAAGGCCCGGATAGACTCCGCAGCCATGGGGATCCGGATCGCGCCGAGCATCCTGGCCGCCGACTTCGCCGACCTGAAGGGGGAGGCGGCGGGGGTCGGGAGCGCCGACTGGCTGCACGTCGACGTGATGGACAACCATTTCGTGCCGAACCTCACGCTCGGCCTCCCCGTGGTGGAGTCGCTCGCGCGCGCCGCCGTGCAGCCGATCGACTGTCACCTGATGATCGAGGATCCCGACCGCTGGGCGCTCGGATACGTCGAGGCCGGCGCGACAAGCGTGACCTTCCACATCGAGGCGTGCCGAGCCCCGGTCCGGCTGGCCCGGGACCTGCGGGCTCACGGGTCTCGCGCCGGGATGGCGCTGCGACCGGCGACCCCGATCGAGCCGTACGCCGACCTCCTCGGCGAGCTGGACATGGTGCTGGTGATGACCGTCGAGCCGGGGTTCGGCGGCCAGCAGTTCCTCAACGTGTGCCTGCCCAAGATCCGTCGTACCCGCGAGCTCATCGACGACCTCGGCTCCGACATCTGGCTGCAGGTGGACGGGGGGGTGTCGCTCGACACGATCGAGCGGTGCGCTGAGGCAGGCGCTGACATGTTCGTCGCGGGCTCAGCCGTCTTCGGGGCCGCCGACGCCGACGCCATGGTCAGCGAGCTTCGCGACCGCGCGTCCGCCGCGTCGCGTTGACGGGGCTAGACTGGCCGACGTACGAGTGACCACACTCGCGTGCTCCGGGGTCGGTGCAATTCCGAACCGGCGGTGACAGTCCGCGACCCGACCGCAGCCTGCGGCCGGTTGACCCGGTGAAACTCCGGGACCGACGGTGAAAGTCCGGATGGGAGGATGCACGACGTCTGCTGGTCGAGCGCGTCGCCCGGAGAGGTGACTACGCGCCGGTCCGCTGACGTTCGCCTTCCGTGCCCGCCTCAGAGTCCGCAGCCTGACCGAGGACGGTGCCATGGCAAGCCAGCCCGAGACCGACGCCATGCGCCGTGCCCTCGTGCTCGCCACCGGCGTCGACCTCAGCCGGGATCCCAACCCGCGAGTCGGCGCAGTCCTGCTGTCCCCGGCGGGTACGACGATCGCCGAGGGCCGGCATCGCGGCGCGGGGACCCCACACGCCGAGGCCGAGGCTCTCGCCGCTGCCGTTGACCAGGCGCGCGACGCAACCCTGGTCGTGACCCTGGAGCCGTGCGACCACAGCGGCCGGACCGCGCCCTGCACGACGGCGATCCTCCGGTCCGGCGTGCGGCGGGTGGTCTATGCCGAGGCCGACCCAAACCCAGTCGCGGCGGGCGGCGCCGAGACTCTTCGACTGGCCGGCGTCGATGTCGAGGGCGGCGTCCTGGCGGCAGCGGCGCACGAGCTCAACCCGCACTGGGCGTTCGCGATGGAGTCCGGGCGACCGTTCGTGACCTGGAAGTTCGCTGCCACCCTCGACGGCAGGTCAGCGGCCGCCGACGGCACGTCCCGGTGGGTCAGCGGGCCGCCGGCTCGGGCCGACGTCCACCGGCTCCGTGCGACATGTGACACGGTTCTCGTCGGAACCGGCACCGTCGCGTCGGACGACCCGCGCCTCACGGTCCGCACGCCGGCCGACGAGCCGCTTCCCCGCGAAGCGCAGCCGCTGCGGGCGGTCATGGGCCTGCGAGACCTGGACGACGACCTCGCGGTCTTCGACGACACGGCCGACACCGTGCGCCTGCTGACCCGCGAGCCGGAGCAGGCGTTGGCGGCCCTCTTCGCGAGAGGCAGCCGCCACGTCTGGCTGGAAGGCGGCCCGACGCTCGGTGCGGCGTTCCTGCGGGCCGGCCTGGTCGACGAGGTCGTGGCCTACATCGCGCCTGCACTGCTCGGCGGTGGGGCGGCGGCGGTGTCGGATCTGGGGATCACCACGATCGACCGGGCGCTTCGGCTCGAGCTCGACGACGTCACGCGCGTCGGGTCCGACGTACGCCTGACCATGAGAGGGCCGCGCTGATGTTCACCGGCATCGTCGAGGAGCTCGGCGAGGTCGTGGCGCTCGACCGGGACGGCGACAGCGACTCCGCCCGGCTCACCGTGCGGGGCGACGTCACGCTGGCCGACGCGCGCCACGGCGCGTCGATCGCGGTCGACGGGTGCTGCCTCACCATGGCCGACCACGCGGGTGACACCTTCACCGCCGACGTGACGGCCGAGAGCCTCGAGCGGACGTCCCTCGGGGCCCTGCGGACCGGGAGCAGGGTCAACCTCGAGCGCGCCGTCACGCCGCTGGACCGCCTCGGCGGCCACCTCGTCCAGGGCCATGTCGACGGGGTCGGCACCATCGTCAGCCGCGAGCACGCGCAGCGGTGGGACGTGGTCACGATCTCGGTCCCAGCGGACCTGGTCCGCTATGTCGCTCTCAAGGGGTCGGTCGCCGTCGACGGCATCTCCCTCACGGTCTCCGGCCTCTGTGACGAGGACGCCACGATCTCGGTGAGCCTGATCCCGACGACCCTCGCGATGACCACGCTCGGTCACAAGCAGACCGGCGACCCGGTCAACGTCGAGGTCGACATCGTCGCCAAGTACGTCGAGCGGCTGCTCGCCGACCCACTCCACCCCCACGAACCCGAGGACGGCTGACATGGATCCGGTGCACTGGCTACTCGAAGGCACCTGGACGATCTACGGGCACCCGGTGCTGCACCGTGAGGTGTTCGGCAACGTCTTCGGGCTGGCGAGCGCGATCCTCGGCATGCGCCGGCTGACCTGGGCCTGGCCGGTCGGCATCGTCGGCAACGTCGTGCTCTTCACGGTCTTCGTCTCGGGCATCTTCGACAAGCCGCAGGCGCACGACCTCTGGGGACAGGCGGGACGGCAGGTCTTCTTCCTCCTGGTCAGCCTCTACGGCTGGTGGCGCTGGCACCGCAGCAAGCGCCAAGGCGGGGCTCCCGACGGCGGCGCGATCGTGCCCCGCTGGGCGCGGGCCGGCGAGCTGCGGGCGATGATCCTGGCCGGCACCGTCATGATGTTCGTCTTCTTCTACGTCCTTCGGGAGCTCGACTCGTTCGGACCGCTACCCGACGCGTGGATCCTGACCGGCAGCATCCTCGCGACGTACGGCATGGCCCGTGGCTACGTGGACTTCTGGTGGGTCTGGATCGGCGTGGACATCGTGGGCGTGCCGCTGCTCTACCGGGCCGAGTACTACCCGAGCGCGGTGATGTACGCCGTCTACGGCGCGTTCTGCCTCGGCGGCTTCGTGGCCTGGGCCAGGGCAGAGCGGCGGATGGGGCCTGCCGTCGCGGGGGCCGCCGACCCCGAGCCGCGCGAGGTGGTGACGCATGCCTGAGCCGCGCCTCGACCCGATCGAGCGGGCGGTGGCCGACCTTGCCGCCGGTCGCGCGGTCGTCGTGGTGGACGACGTGGAGCGCGAGAACGAGGGCGACCTGGTCTTCGCGGCCGAGTTCGCGACCCCCGAGCTGCTCGGGTTCACCGTGCGGCACACGAGCGGTATCGTGTGCGCGCCGATGGAGGGGGCGCACCTGGACCGGCTCGCCCTCGCCCAGATGACGCAGACAAACAGCGAGGCGATGCGTACGGCGTTCACGGTGTCGGTCGATGCCGCCGCCGGGGTCACGACGGGGATCTCGGCGACCGACCGCGCCCGGACCATCGCGGTCCTGGCCGCCCCGTCGAGCACCGCCGCCGACCTGGTCCGGCCGGGCCACGTCTTCCCGCTGCGCTACCACCCGGGCGGGGTGCTGGTCCGCCCCGGTCACACCGAGGCGGCGGTGGACCTGGTGCGGCTGGCCGGTCTGGCTCCCGTGGGGGTGATCTGTGAGCTCGTCAACGACGACGGGTCGATGCGCCGCGGCGACCAGCTCCGCGAGTTCGCGGACGCCCACGGTCTGGCCCTGGTCTCGATCGCCGACCTGGTCAGGTTCCGTCGTACCCATGAGCTGCTCGTCGAGCGGGTCGCCGCCACCAGGTTGCCGACCGCCTCAGGAGACTTCACCGCGATCGGCTACCGCGACGACCCGACCGGCTGCGAGCATCTGGCGCTAGTCCACGGCGACCTCGCCGACGGTCATGACGTGCTGGTGCGGGTGCATTCGGAGTGCCTGACCGGCGACGTCTTCGGCTCGCGGCGCTGCGACTGCGGTCAACAGCTGCGCGCCGCGCTGGACGCCGTCGCCGCGCAGGGCCGCGGGATCGTCGTCTATCTGCGTGGCCACGAGGGCCGGGGCATCGGGCTGCTGCACAAGCTGCGGGCCTACACGCTGCAGGACGGCGGGCTCGACACGGTGGAGGCGAACCTCGAGCTCGGCCTGCCCGCCGACGCGCGGGACTACACGGTTGCGGCGAAGGT
>JBBJMF010000097.1:0-11379 GCA_037719575.1 Nocardioidaceae bacterium | reverse complement strand
CCCGCTACCCGCGTCCCCACCGGTGTCACCAACCTCGCGGCATAGAACAGCTAGCCAGCCAAGTCCGCATCCCCGTGGCGGGAGGCGCGCCGTGCAGCCTCGGACGCTGCGCGAGACTAGGCAGATGAGCCCCAGGGACGACCTGCCCGTGACTCCGTTCGTCTCCGTCGACGCCTGGGAGGAGTGGCTCGAGGCGAACCACGCCGACTCGCCGGGCCTCTGGCTGCAGATCGCCAAGAAGGCCAGCGGTGTCCCCACGGTCACCTACGCTGAGGCCCTCGACGCGGCGCTGTGCTTCGGGTGGATCGACGGCCAGAAGGCGGCGTACGACGAGACCTTCTTCCTCCAGCGCTTCACCCCGAGGAGGACCCGAAGCACGTGGTCGAAGATCAACGTCGACAAGGTCGCGGCGCTCGTGGCGGCCGGTCGGATGCGCCAGGCAGGACTCGCCCGAGTCGATGCGGCGAAGGCGGACGGCAGATGGGAGGCGGCGTACGGCGGGTCCGCGACCATGACCGTCCCCGACGACCTGCAGGCTGCGCTCGACGCCAACCCGGCTGCCGGCGAGTTCTTCGCCACGGTAAGCCGCACCAACCGTTATGCCGTGCTCTACCGCGTCCACGACGCCAAGCGGCCAGACACTAGGGCAAGACGTATCGCGACGCTCGTGGCCATGCTCGCGGAGGGCAGGACCATCCACTGACCCCCCTTCCGAGATTCGTCATCGGACGGACAAGTACTCCGCCGTCCGGCCGACGAATCCCCGATGCCGACGCTAGGCGGGCCGCCACGGCCCGTCAGGCGCCAGCCGGCGCAGGACCGGCACCAGGTCGGGCTCGACCGGGTCGGCCAGTCCATCGAGCTCTGTCCAGGGCACCCAGGCGTGCCCGAGGTAGGCATCCTGCTCCGCAGCGGTTGCCTCGTCCAGTCGGGGATCGTCCGCCGCGGACGACCGCCCCAGGAAGAACGCCTCGTCGACGACGCTGCGATAGCCGTTGAACAGGACCTCCCGGCCAACCCACGTAGGCTCCTCGACCATGTCGGGCACCGGCAGCCCCGTCTCCTCGCGCCACTCACGGAGCACGGCGTGGTACGGCGACTCGCCGGGCTCGATACCGCCGCCCGGAGGCTCCCAGAGCTGAAACCCGTCCAAGGGGTCTCGCCAGTGCAGCAGGAGGACACGGTCCTCGGCGTCGAGGCAGACCAACCGGGATGCAGGCCGCGAGATCCACGGCAGGACGGGCAGCTCGCGCATGTAGTGGACGATGGGCTCGTCGTGGTCGTCGACCTTGTGCCGGCCGGAGGTCTCGAACCTCTCACGCTCGTAGAGCCGCCGGGCGCCGACGTTGGTGTGGTGCGTCCACAGCTGGGCTCGCGCGAAACCACGCCGGGTCGCCTGACCCATGATCGCGCGGACGCAGAGACCGCCGAGGCCCTCGCCCCAACGTCCCGGCAGCGTCGCGACCGAGGAAATATGCGCGAGTCCTGGCACGTTGTGCTCGCTGCGACCGTCATCGGCTCGAGCCGGCATCGCGAGCGCCATCGACAGCAGAGTCTCACCATCGACAACCCCCACGGCGAAGACGCCCGGACGCTCCATCGGAAGTCCCTGCTCGACGAGGCGCTCGAGGCCGATCTCGCGCCGGCGCTGGTCCGTGGCGGACTGCCACAATGAGGTAACGCCATGATGGTCGGAGTCGGACAGCTGACTGACGACGACGGGCATGCCTCACCGTATAGCGAGCGACAGGATGTGCAGCCATGATCTTCAGGCGGACCAAGACAGAGCTCCCGAGCGTCTCGACAGCCCTGCCGGGGCGGTCTCAGCGGCCGTTCGCCCTGCCCGCCAGGCACGAGGTCCTGGGCACACCTCTCGAGGGGGCGGTCCCCGAGGGCTTGGGGGTCGCGGTGTTCGGCCTGGGCTGCTTCTGGGGCGAGGAGAAGACGTTCTGGGAGCTGCCTGGAGTCTGGTCGACGTCCGTCGGGTACGCCGGCGGCGCGACGGCGCACCCGTCGTACGAGGAGGTCTGCTCGGGACGCACGGGGCACGCGGAGGTCGTTCGAGTGGTCTTCGACCCGGCGAAGATCTCGTACGACGACCTGCTGAAGGTGTTCTGGGAGAACCACGACCCGACCCAGGGGATGCGCCAGGGCAACGACATCGGCAGCCAGTACCGCTCGGTCATCCTCACCACGAGCGAGGAGCAGCAGGCCGCTGCGGTGGCGTCACGCGAGACCTACCAGACCGCGATGAAGAAGGCAGGCTACGGCGACGTCACCACCTCGATCCTGACCTTGCAGCAGTACTACTACGCAGAGGACTACCACCAGCAGTACCTGCACAAGAACCCCTACGGCTACTGTCCCCTGCACGCGACTGGCGTGCGGTTCGACGCCTGACTCGTCGCACGATCAGGGCTAGAAAGCGTCTTGCTACCAGAGTGGGGTCCTGAGTAGTATCGAGGTGTGAAAGTCAGTATCAGTCTTCCGGACCGCGACGTCGAGTTCCTCGACGGATATGCCCGGGAGCACGGTATCGAGACCCGCTCGGCTGCTCTGCAACAGGCCGTTCGGCTGTTGCGGACGTCCGAGCTCCATGAGGGCTACGCGAAGGCCTGGCAGGAGTGGTCCGACGGCGGTGACGCCGAAGCCTGGGAGGCGACCGCCGCTGACGGGCTCGCGCCCTGATGCAGCGAGGAGAGATTCGCCTCGCCGACCTCGACCCGGGTCGTGGAGCCGAAGCCACCAAGTACCGGCCGGTTGTCATCGTGAGCAACGATGGCGCGAACTCCACGGCTCGACGCCTGGGCCGGGGAGTCGTCACGATCGTGCCCGTCACGTCGAACGTGACCACCGTCTATCCCTTCCAGGTGCTCCTCCCCGCTCGGGAGACGGGACTGCACCGCGACTCCAAGGCACATGCCGAACAGGTTCGCTCCATCGCCGTCGAGCGCGTCGGAGACCCGGTCGGTCGCCTGCCGGCGGAGCTGTCACGTGCGCTCGACGAAGCACTGCGCCTACACCTCGACCTCTGAGCCGAGTGGCGGTCAGGAGACAGCTGCGCGGCGCTCCGCCTCGAGCTTGACAACGGCGAACTGCTCCTCGACCACGGCCTGCCATCGGGCAGCCACTGCCGCCCCCCAACGGTTGCCGAGGTTCCAGAGGTCAGTCCCGAGCTCGCCGTCGTACCGCAGCAGCGTGCCGCCTCCCGCTTCCTCAAGAGTGAACGTCTCGACGACGTGCGGCACTGGCCCCCGCACGAGCTGGAAGTCAACGCGCTCGGGCCGGGTGAAGCGGACAGTCTCGACGGTCGTTGCCCTCAGCCTCCCCCGAATCGGGGTGTAGTGCGCCGCCAGCACCATGTCGCCGCCCCGCACGAGGACCTTCACCTTCGCCTGCATGGCACGCGGCGCCCGGATGTCGTATGGCGCAGCGATCACGTCGAAGACGATGTCGCGGCTCGCCGCCACCTGGATGCTCAGGGGGCCCAACGGGCGGCGCCTGACTCCCACCCCGAGGTCGACGTGCACCGTGCCCGTGACCAGTCCTAGGTAGGCGCCGGCACCCAGGCCGGCCGCCGCCGCCGCACCGAGGGCCACCCGCACGGCCGTGGTCATGTGACTCACTCTTGCATGCCGCGGCTGTGCCCGACACCTGTCCCATGACGGAAGCCTCTTTCCTGTGGCTCATGCTCAACCCGCTGGTAGCGGGTCAGGTCGTTCGCCCTGCGACCGCGCTGCGGGTTCTGCACGGCTGAGGTCGCTTCCCAACTTCCGGTTCCTGGCGGATGCGTCCAGCCTCGCCGACGCTCAGATCTCGGGCTGGCGGGGCCGAAGCAGATCACGGATCTCCATCTCGTCAACCTCGCCGCCTGTTCCGGAGCGGTCCTCGCAACCTTCGACTCGCGCATCGTGCAGGCCCTGCTCAGCGGCGATCGGCGGCATGTGGAGGTCATCCGTCCCGGGCTCGGTCACCCGGCCGGGTAGGTGGTGTTGTGGGGATCGCTCAGGCGGCCGCAGGCATAGTCCCACGTCCGGCCGTCGATGAGCTCGCGGGCGGCGTCGAGGTGTCCGGCGTGGCAGGCGGTCTCGATGAGGAGGTGCAGCAGGACCTCGTGGAGGTCATGGAGGCGCCAGTCGCCGAACATGTCCTCTGGCCACCACGCGGGAGGCGTGTCCAGGGGTAGGTCGCGGACCAGCGCGGTGGCCGTCAGGGCCTGGCGCTGGAAGTCGTCGAGGATGGTGGAAGCCGGCACGGAGTCGGAGACGTGGAAGTCGTCGTCCTCGGGTAGGTCGGTGCGGTGGCCGGCCATGACCTCGACGAGCCAGAACCGCGTCGTCACAGTCAGGTGCTGGACCATGCCGGCGCAGGACCAGCCCGAGGGGAGGACGGGCTGTCGTAGCGTGTGGTCGTCGAGGCCGTCGAGGATGCCCCGGACTCGTCGCTGCTGGCTGGCCAGCCAGGGCAGCAGGGCGCGGGTGTCGCACGCTGGGGATTGGGCGGTCATGGTGTCTCCTGGGTTGGACGAGGGGTACGAAGGAGACGTCGGAGCCACCACCTGGGAATCGACACCTGCCCGAGCGTCGAGAACGTCTGGTCGGCTCCGACGTCCCCAGTGAGAGGCCCGGCAAGAGCTGCCGGGTCGCAGCAGAAGGAGGCTTTCCGTGAAGTACGTGATCCTGATCCACGCCAACCCCGACCCGTGGGGGCACCCGACATCGATCTACACCCCGGAAGGGCGGGCGCTGCCGCCGGAGCAGCATGAGGAGATGGACCGGCAGTTCGACGCGCTGCTGGCGGAGATCTCCTCCTCGGGGGAGTTCGTGACCGCCGAGGCGTTGGCCGACCCGGCCTCGGCCACCCTGTACGGCTGGAGCGCGGAAGGTCACCTGGCCACCGAGGGCCCGTACGCCGAGGCGAAGGAGCAGCTGGCCGGATTCTTCATCGTCGACTGTGGCTCCCGGGAACGCGCCGAGGAGATCGCTGCGCAGTTCGCCCAGCCCGGGGGGGTGGTCGAGCTCCGCCCGGTGATGTGGTCCGGCGGCGACGACCAGTGACCGACGCCGGCGACGCGCGGGTGTGGCGCCGTTGCGCGCCGGACGTGCTGGCTGCCCTCGTGCGGCGCTACGGCGACTTCGACGCCGCCGAGGACGCCGTACAGGAGGCGCTGCTGGCCGCCGCGCGACAGTGGCCCACCGACGGAGTGCCGGACAGTCCGAGGGGCTGGTTGATCACGGTGGCGTCGCGCCGCATGGTGGACCAGTGGCGCAGCGATCGGGCTCGCGCCAGCCGGGAGCAGCTCGTCGCCCAGCACACGTCAAGAGAGGAGCTGCTCGCGCCCGCCGCTGACGTCGCAGATGAGGGCGAGCGTGATGACTCGCTGACGCTGCTGTTGCTGTGTTGCCACCCGGCGCTGACCCACCCCTCGCAGGTGGCCTTGACGTTGCGGGCTGTCGCCGGGTTGAGCACCGGGCAGATCGCCCGGGCCTTCCTGGTGCCCGAGGCCACGATGGCGCAACGGATCAGCCGGGCCAAGAACCGGCTCCGGCAGGTCGGGGCCCGGTTCGGTGTCCCTGCGGCCGATCAGGTGCCCGACCGGGTCGCCGCCGCTGCCCAGGTGCTGTACCTGGTCTTCACCGAGGGCCACACCAGCACAACGGGGGCCGGACTGTACGACATGTCGCTGGCGGACGAGGCGATCCGCCTGACCCGCCGGCTGCACGAGTGTCTGCCTCACGTCGCTGAGGTGACCGGGCTGCTGGCCCTGATGCTGCTCACCGACGCTCGACGTGCCGCCCGCGCTAGCCACGACGGCTCACTCGTGCCGCTCGCCGAGCAGGACCGGGCACTGTGGGACCGGACACGCATCCGCGAGGGCAGCCGCCTGGTCGAGCACGCGTTGCCGACAGGACCGGTGGGGCCCTTCCAGCTGCAAGCCGCGATCGCCGCCGTCCATGCCGAAGCCTCCCGAGCCGAGGACACCGACTGGGCCCAGATCGAGACCCTGTACCGCATGCTCCACGACCTGGCACCGAGCCCGGTGGTCACGCTGAACCATGCCGTCGCCGTCGCCATGGTCGACGGCCCGACCGCCGGGCTGGACATGCTGGGTCCGCTGCTGCAGGACCAGCGGATGCGCCGACACCACCGGCTGTACGCCGTGCGCGCCCACCTGCTCGAGAGGGCCGACCGGCTCGAGGAAGCCCGGGCCGCCTATGCCGTCGCGGCACGTCTGGCCACCAGCATCCCCGAGCAGCGTTACCTCAACACCTTGGCAGCACCGCGAGAACCCGGAAGCCCGGCAAACGTCCCGATCCCGGAACAGCACCCCAGATGAGGGCGGCCCGACAGCCCGGCAACAACGAACCACGCACGGAGCGCCCTCCCGGTCACGATCGACGGGGGACGAGCAGGGCCACGCACTCGACGTGGGCGGTCATCGGGAAGACGTCGAACGCTCGAAGACCGGCAAGCTCGTAGCCCTCGTTGGCGAACGTCGCTAGGTCGCGCGCCAAGGCCGCGGGATCGCAGGCCACGTAGACCACCCGCGAGGGATCCAGGGTGGCGATCGCCCTCACGATCCTCGACCTGGCGCCAGCGCGCGGGGGGTCGAGGACGACGACGTCGCACGGGCTCTCGACGAGTCCCCGCTTCAGCGCCGCCTCGACAGGTGCGTGGACCAGCCGGACCTGGGCAAGATCGTGAAGGTTACGCCGGGCGTCGCGTGCGGCGCGCTGGTTTGACTCGACGCTGGAGACCAACCCCGTGGTCCCGGTGGCCACGGCCAGAAAGGCCGAGAAGAGCCCGACTCCTGCATACAGATCCGCGACTCGCTCACCCGGCTCGATCGCGGCAAAGCCGAGAACGGCGTCTGTCAGGACCGTCGCGGCCGCCGGGTGGACCTGCCAGAACCCCTTGCCGGTCACCCGGAACTCCCGTCCATGCACCTGCTCCCGCACGTAGGCTCGGCCACCGATGCGCCGTCCCCGCCCGTCGACGACGCCGACCAGGTCGAGACGGGGCAGCCCGGCTCCCGGACTCTCGACGACGGCCAACCGCTCGCCGCGAGACGACACCACCGCCTCGACGCGCTCGGCCGCCCACCGGTTCTCGGTGAAGTCGTCCAACGCCCGATGGGCGATCGGGCACGGGTCCACGGGGATCACGGCGTGAGAGCGGTGCCGACGCAGCCCGAGTCGCCGGTCGGCGTCGACCGAGAAGTCCACCCGTGTGCGCCACCCGAGTCCGTCGCCGGCGTCGACCGGCTCGACCAGCACGTCGTACTCGATGCCGGCAAGTCGCCGAAGCTGCTCGCGGACGACATCGCTCATCAGGTCGCGTTGGGTCGCGAGGTCGACGTGCTGGAAGTCGCACCCGCCGCATCCGCCGGGACCGCTCACCGGACACCGCGGGTCGACGCGCCCGGGTGCCGGCCACAGGATCTCGACGGCGTCCGCGCGCAGGTACGACGACCCGGCGTCGCCTTCGGTGATACGGGCCCTGACCAGCTCGCCGGGAAGTGCGTGCCGGACGAAGACCACCCGGCCCTCGTGGCGAGCGACGCAGTGTCCACCATGGGCAACAGCGCCGATCTCGAGGTCGACGAGCTGTCCGACCAGGCTCTCCGTCGTCACAGCCACGTGGCCCGCCTGATCGTCATGGAGGCATCCTCCGACACCGAACCCCGGAGGCGAAATGCAGGCGGGAGCTCCTACGCGCGGCAGCCGGTTACGGTCGTCGTATGCAGCGAGCCACCGACGAGCCGACGTTCGCGACGGGTCGTGTCATCCGTCTCGCGAGCCTGGTCGAGGAGCTGGGCTCACCAGCCGCAGTGACGGGTCGGCCCGCGATCCTGGCGATCGACGGCCGGAGCTCGTCGGGAAAGACGACTTTGGCTCGGCGGATTGAGGCGATGTCTCTCACTTGCTCCGCAGTGCACACCGACGACATCGCCTGGAACCACTCGCGCTTCGGCTGGGCTGACCTGCTGACCGAACACGTGCTTGCTCCGGCGCGACGCGGGCGTCCCGTATCGTTCCTGCCGCCAGGGTGGGAGAGCCATGGCCGCCAGGGACGAATCGAGGTCCCCTCGGGGTGCGACCTGCTGGTCGTCGAAGGGGTCGGCGCGGGACGGCAGGAGTTGCGACCGATGGTCGATGCGGTCATCTGGGTCGAGACCGCCCTCGAGACAGCCGAGGCGCGCGATCTGGCTCGGGTCGGCACTCCAGGCGGCGCGAGGAGCATGCAGAACATGCGGGACTGGTTGGCCGAGGAGCGTCCGTTCCTCGGCGCCGAGAGGACGTGGGAGTGGGCCGATGCCATCGTGGCCGGAGCCACCGACGTCGCGCATGACCCTACGCGCGACGTGGTCACGCTCGTCATCTCGGACCATGGCGGTGGTTGACTCGGGCCGGCCGGGTGGACCGCCGTACCCCCCTCTCGCCCGAGGTCCGGTCCTTGCGGCGATGGGGACCCTCGCTGTCGTGCTCACTGTCCTCAGCAACGGGTACGGGTTCCATCGCGACGAGCTGTACTTCAGGATGCTGGAGCCGGGATGGGGGTACGTCGACCAAGGACCGCTGACGCCCATGCTGGTCCGCTTCTTCAGCCAGCACGTGGCCGACGAACCCTGGGCGATCAGGATCCCAGCCACTGCCTCGACGGTGGTGTCGGTCCTCGTCGTCGTCCTCATCACTCGCGAGCTGGGCGGCGGCCGAGCCGCCCAGGCGTTGTGCGCATGGGCGTACGCGTTCGCCGCCACCCCGCTGCTGTTCGGCCACGTCATGCTGACGTCCTCGCTCGACCTCGTCGTCTGGCCGCTGGTGTCGCTGGCGATCATCCGCGCCGTGCTGCGACCGGATCCTAGGTGGTGGCTGGCGGCAGGGGTCGTCGTGGGGCTCAGCATGTACAACAAGCTGCTTGTCGCCATGCTGCTGATGGCGCTCGCATGCGGGATCGCGCTGGTAGGCCCGCGTCGGCTGCTCGTCTCGCCGTGGGTGCTCGGCTCGGGGGTCCTCGCGCTCGCGATCGGCGCCCCGAACGTGGTCTACCAAGCGTCCCAGCACTGGCCCGAGCTGGAGATGGGGCAGGCGCTTGCCGAGAACAACGGCGGAGACGTCCGGGCGCTCATGTGGCCGTTCCTGCTGATCCTGCTCGGCCCACCGCTGACCGCCGTCTGGGGGGCCGGCCTGGTCGCGCTGTGGCGGAGGCCCAGCTGGCGGCCGGTCCGGTTCGTTGCCGCCGGTTTCCCGGTTCTGCTCGTGCTCGTCTTCGTTGCCGGCACCCAGCTGTACTACCCCTACGGCTACCTCGTCGTGCTGTTCGCGGCCGGATGCGTCCCCGCCGGGGAGCTCGTCGAGCGGTCGAGTCCCTGGCGGGCCGTGCTCGTCGTGGGGGTGTCGGTCAACGCGCTCGTCTCTGCCGTCATCGCGCTGCCGCTCATCCCCGTGGCTGGGGTCGGGTCCACCCCGGTCATCGCCGTCAACCAGACCGCGGGTGACGCGGTCGGCTGGCCGACGTACGTGCAACAGATCGCAGACGTGTATGACGGGCTCCCGGCACCGGATGCCGACGGGGCAGTCGTGATCACGAGCAACTACGGGGAGGCCGGCGCCGTGACGCGATACGGCCCGGACCTTGGCCTGCCGGGAGTCTTCAGCGCCCAGAACCAGCTCTACTTCCAGGCCAGGCCACCCGACGACACCCGCGTCGTGGTTCTCGTCGGTGGCCAGTTGCCTGCCGCGCGTGGCCTGTTCGCCACCTGCGCGGTCCGGGCGAGGCTGGACAGCGGCGTCGACGTGGACAACGAGGAGCAAGGGCAGCCAGTCGCCGTGTGCCGAGACCCGACCGCGGACTGGGTCTCGGTCTGGGCTGCGTTGCAGCACTACGACTGAGCCGGGCAAGGCAACGATTCCCTTCTGGTGTGACAGCAGCGACGAGTGAGCACGTCGGGTCGATAGCTCGGGTTAGCCTGAGTCATGCCCCAATCGGCGCTCAGCGCGGTCCAAGGTCCGTTGAAACAGCGCTATCGCGAGGATCCGGCCGCTGCGCTGGTCACGCTCAGGGCTACGGGTCGGCTCGGGGAGGGCGTGTCCTGCTCAGTAGAGACCGGCCGGGCAATGGCCGATGCCGGGCTCCACCCCGCAACCGGGGGCGACGGGTCACAGCTGTGCTCGGGAGACATGTTGCTGGAGGCGCTCGTCGCGTGCGCCGGTGTGACCCTGCAGGCGGTCGCCACCTCGCTCGGGCTCGAGGTTCGCGGGGGGACCGTCCGTGCGGAAGGCGACCTCGACTTCCGCGGCACTCTCGCCGTCGACAAGAGCGTGCCAGTCGGGTTCACCGACATCCGGCTCTCGTTCGAGCTCGACACGGACGCCGTCCCTGAGGAGATCGCTACCCTGACACGGCTGACCGAGCGCTACTGCGTCGTACTCCAGACCATCACGCACTCTCCACTCTGCACAGTCTCCGTACGTCCTCGCACAGCTCGAGAAAAGAAGCAATGATCAGCTGGGCCAACCGCTAGGACCCCTTCTCCCACACCGAGACATGACTCCTGCTGTCACTCGTGAAGGGCTCCCGGGTCCAGCTGCTCCAGCGCTCGCGCAGGGTCATTCCGGCAAGTCGCGCCATCAGGTCCAGCTCGGACGGCCAGACGTAGCGGAACGGCGCCGAAAAAGTCTCAAGCTGTCCATCCACCACCCAGTAGTGGTGCGAGAACGCGATCTGCGTCGCCACGTCGTACTCTTCGAAGCCGAGATGCGTGGGGGTGACGGTGAACGCGTGGATGGTCTCCCCGGGCGGAAGGCGTTGAAGCTCGGGGACGTACACCTCGATGACGAAGCACCCGCGAGGGTCCAGATGCGCGGCGACGTTGTGGAAACAAGCAACCTGTTCGTCCTGCGTGTTCAGGTTCGTGATCGTGTTGCGCACGAGGTAGGCGAGCGCGAACGTTCCCTCCACCCTGGTGGTCGCGAAGTCGCCGATCGTCACGCCGATGTCTTCCGTTCCCGGCTTCGCCTGCAGCTCCGCGACCATGGCTGGCGACAGCTCAATCCCATGCACGCGAACGCCCCGTTGGCTGAGCGGTAGCGCGAGGCGACCAGTACCGATACCGAGCTCGAGCGCAGCGCCGGCTCCTGCCAGCTCGACGAGGAAGCTCACAGCCGGGTCAACGACCTCTGGGTCAAAGAGATCGGCCCACCTGGCGTCGTATCCCTTCGCAATCCGTTCGTCGAAATAGTTCATCGGCACAGACCCATGGTGCCTAGAGTCTCCTGCGAGTCGCCACCCATTAGCCCAGCTGTCGAGGCGATAGGCGTTAGCGCGTCCTCACAAGGGCCCCCTAGCCTCCCCTAGCCTGCCTGTTTCATGCGAGGT
>JBBJMF010000096.1:0-11501 GCA_037719575.1 Nocardioidaceae bacterium | reverse complement strand
CCCGCTTGCGCCGCTGCACAACCCACCGGCGCTGGCCGGGATCCGCGCGGCGCAGGAGATGCTGTCGGACGTCCCGCACGTCGCGGTCTTCGACACGGCTTTCTTCGCCACCCTGCCGGAGATGGCCCGGACCTACGCGATCCCGCGTGAACTGGCGCGCAGCCATGCGGTCCGCCGCTACGGCTTCCACGGCACCTCGCACGCCTACGTCTCGCGGCGCGCCGCCGACTTCCTGGAGAGTCCGTACGGCTCGCTCAACCAGATCGTGCTCCACCTCGGCAACGGCTGCTCGGCCTCGGCGATCCGCGGCGGCGTCGCCGTCGACACCTCAATGGGACTCACTCCCCTGCAGGGACTGGTCATGGGCACCCGGTCCGGTGACGTCGACCCAGGCCTGCACAGCTTCCTCGGCTCGGCGATGGGCATGTCGATGACGCAGGTCGACACGCTGCTGAACAAGGAGTCCGGCCTCAAGGGTCTGGCCGGGGTTAACGATTTCCGCGAGCTGGAACAGCGCCGAGCGGCGGGTGACGAGGCTGCAGCCTTGGCGTTCGCCGTCTACGTCCATCGGATCCGCGGCTACCTCGGCTCCTACCTCGTAACCCTCGGCTCGCTCGACGCCCTCGTCTTCACCGCCGGAGTCGGGGAGAACAACCCGGCGCTGCGCGCGGCGGTGACCGCCGGCCTGGAGCGGTTCGGCATCGAGCTGGACGACGAGGCGAACGGCGTCTCGTCGACCGAGCCCCGGATTGTGTCGGCACGCGCCTCGGAGACCACCGTGCTCGTCATCCCCACGAACGAGGAACTCGCCATCGCCCAGGCGGCCGCACAGCTCGCGTGATCAGCCATGCCGCGCGTACCTTCGCTCCAGTAGAGCTCAGCTGAGTGAGCCGGGCGGCAGGCTGAGTTCGTGCTCGGCGTGCCGCGTCGACCAGGCGATCACGGAGCCTCGGTCGAGGGTGACTCGGTGGGCCACGGTCTGCAGCGCCAGACCGTCGAGCAGCGACAGGATTCGCCAACCGGCTCCCTCTGGGTCGCCGCAGACGAACGTGTCGGTGGCCACCCCCGCCTCGATGACTTCGGCCAGGAGCTGCTGCCAGGCCACGTTCAGCCGGTACGACGCCTCGCGCAGAACCGGCCGACGGGCCGCCTCGGCCCAGGCGTCGAGCCACAGCTGGAACGCCCAGTCCTGCTCGGCGCGGGTGTAGGTGGCGAAGAAGGCCCGGAGCTTCTGCACGGGATCGTCCAGCGCGGCCATCACAGCGCGAGTCTCGTCGAGGCCCTCGGAGGCCGCGCGCTCGAACGCCGTCGCGAGCAGCTCATCCATCGACTCGAAGTAGTGGTGCACCAGCCCGGGCGAGGCGCCCATCTCCTGGGCCACGTCGCGGACGGTCGTCGCCGCCAGCCCGTTGCGCAGCATGACCGCCAGCGCCGCGTCGACGATCCGGCCGCGCCGCACGGCGGGGTCGAGCCGAGCCCTCATGGATGCCAGTCAAGCGTATTGTTCAGGCGTCCAACAACCCCTAGGCTGGCGCCGTTGGCTGGTGAGGACGGTCGGCAGCACGTCGTACCACGAAGGAGATGCCAGCCGGATGGTCGAGACGACGCCCTTCCACCCGCGGCTCAGCGAGCTGAACACGACGGGTCTCTACACACACTGGCAGGGCTACCTGTCGGCCCTGCGCTACACCCACGCCCCCAAGCACGAGTACTTCGCCGTGCGTAACAGCGTCGGGATCTTCGACACGTCGCCGCTCTACAAGTACTGGGTGCGCGGCCGCGACGCCGAACGCTTCCTCGCCGGCGTCGTCGTCCGCGACATCCGGGCCTGCCGGCCAGGGCGGGCGCACTACACGATCTGGTGTGACGACGGTGGGTTCGTCATGGAGGACGGTGTCGTGTTCCGGCACTCAGACGACGAGTTCCTGATGACCGCTGCCCGCCCGAAC
This sequence comes from Nocardioidaceae bacterium, assembly GCA_037719575.1. Lineage (GTDB taxonomy): Bacteria > Actinomycetota > Actinomycetes > Propionibacteriales > Nocardioidaceae > JAWWPG01. The sequence continues at coordinate 9,552 of JBBJMF010000096.1, read as the reverse complement.
CTCGGCTACCTCGAAAGCCTGGTCGGCCGGCTCCAGGTCGACATCGAGGACGTCACCGCGGGGTACGGCGTGCTCGCCGTGCAAGGTCCCCGATCGCGGGAGCTGCTGGCCCAGCTGGCGGGCGAGGTGGCCTCGTTGAGGTTCTTCGAGCACACCCAGACCAAGATCGCGTCGGCGCCGGTGACCGTCTCCCGTACCGGCTACACCGGCGACCTCGGCTACGAGGTCAGCGTCGAGGCAGACCAGGCCATGGACGTGCTCGATGCCGTGCTTGCAGCGGGCGACGGCCGGGGCCTGCGTCCCTTCGGGGAGGAGGCACTGATGATGCTGCGCATCGAGGCGGGTCTCCCGCTTGTCGACAAGGACTTCCACAACAGCCGGCTGTCGTTCACCGACCACGACAGGGTCACGCCGAAGGAGCTCGGCATGGGATGGATGCTCCGGGGTATCGACGGCGACCGGTCGTTCGTCGGTCGCGACGCGATCCGTCGTGAGCTCGCCGACGCGTCGTCCCGCTGGACGACCGTCGGCATCGTCGCCGACTGGCAACACTGGGACTCGCTGTACAGAGACGCCGGACTGCTGCCACCCAAGGACGAGCGACCACTCCCCTACGAGTCGATGCTGTACGACGACACCGGCGACCAGGTCGGCTACGCCACCGCGTTCATGTACTCGCCGGTGCTGCAACGGCACATCGGGCTGGCGCGAGTCCACCAGGCCCTGGCGGCGCCCGGCACCCCGGTCCACCTCGAGCTGACCATCAACCACCACAACACGACGGTGCTGGCCAGGACCGCCAGGCTGCCCCTCTTCAACCCCGAGCGAAAGACGGCGAACCCGGCATGAGCGGGCCCAGCATGAGCGGACCCGGCACATCGTCGTACGACGCGATCGTCGTCGGCGGCGGCCACAACGGGCTGGTCAACGGGGCCTACCTGGCCAAGGCCGGCCTGCGGACGCTGATCCTCGAGCGACGCCACCTGGTCGGAGGTGCGGCGATCACCGAGGAGCTCCGGCCGGGGTTCCACTTCACCACGTTCTCCTACGCGCTGAGCCTGCTCCGTCCGGAGATCATCCACGAGCTCGACCTCGTCAAGCATGGCTTCCTACCCCTGATGATGCCGTCCTCGTTCCATCCGACCGAGGACGGCGACTACCTGCTGCTCGGTGACGACCACGACCTCAACATCCAGGAGATCAAGCGCCACTCGCCTCACGACGCCGATGCCTACGACCGCTACCACCACGACCTGGACCGGGTCTGCCAGGCGATCCGCCCACTGTTCGACAATCCGCCGCCGAACATCTTCGGCAAGGACCCGGAGGATCTGGCAGACATCGGATGGCTGCTGTCGCACCTCGGCGGGATCGAGCAGAAGGTGCTGCACGACACGGTGCGACTGGTGTCCGGCAGCGCCTCGGACTGGTTGGACGACTACTTCGAGCACGAGGCCGTCAAGGGCTACCACGCCTCGTCGAGCATCATCGGCTCCAAGGTCGGCCCGATGTCGCAGGGGTCCGGCCTGGTGCTGCTCTTCCACAAGATGGGCGAGCACGACGGACACCTCGGCTCCTGGGCCCTGCACAAGGGAGGGAACGGCGGCTTCACCCAGGTGCTGGCGCGGGCCGCTTCGGCGTACGGCGCCGAGATCCGTCTCGAGTCACCGGTGACGGCCGTGACGACGACGGAGGGCCGGGTCACCGGCGTCGCCCTCGACGACGGAACCGAGCTCTCTGCGCCGGTGGTCGTCTCGGCGCTCGACCCCCGGCGCACGTTCCTCGAGCTGGTGGAGCCTCGTGAGCTGCCGGGCGACCTGGTCGAGAACATCGAGCGTTTCCGCTTCCAGGGCACGTCGGGCAAGGTGAACTTCGCCCTCGACGGCCTTCCGACGTACCCCGCGCGCCGAGACAGCAACGACCACTACGGCGGATTCATCAACATCGGCCCCACGATCGAGTACCTCGAGAGGGCGTTCGACGACGCCAAGTACGGCTGGTACAGCACGCGACCGTTCATCGACGCCGCCATTCAGTCGGTTGTCGACCCGGACATGGCCCCGCCCGGCAAGCATGTGATGTCGTGCTTCGTGCAGTACGCGCCGTACCACCTGAAGGGCAGCGACTGGGACACCGAGCGTGACAAGTTCGGCGACACGGTGCAGGCCGTCCTCGAGTCGCACTTCCCCGGCTTCGGCGACCTGGTGCTGCACCGGGAGGTGGTGACGCCGCTGGACATCGAGCGGGTCACGGGCCTCAGCGAGGGGAACATCTTCGCCGGCGAGTTCCTGGCTCCGCAGATGTACTTCTTCCGGCCGGCGCCCGGCTGGAGCCAGTACCGGACTCCGATCGAGGGCTACTACCAGTGCGGCTCCGGCACCCACCCAGGCGGCTGTGTGATCGGCTCCCCCGGTCGGCTGGCCAGCCGGCGCATCCTGCGCGATCTGGATCGCGAGTAACCCCCAGCAAAAGGACAAGGACGGAGTACGCCGCTCCAGGAGATCTCGGCCGTGGGTCAAGCTCCGACGGGCCAGTGCTCCACCTCGAGCTCCGCCATCGGGAAATCCTTCGGGTTGCCCGTCAGCAGCGTCGCCCCATGGGCGAGGGTCGTCGCCGCGAGCAGGCAGTCGGCTTGCCAGAGGGTCACACCGCGGGTCGCGAACTCGCGCCGCCAGGCTCCGGCCTGCCATCCTGCCGGACCCTCGATCGGCAGGACCACCAGACCGTTGAACAGTCGAGTAGCCGCTTCGGCCTCCCCGTCTCGCAGCCCACGGACGATCTCTTCGACGTTGATGGCGGTGGTCGCGGCGACATCCCCGTGGGCTCGCAGAGTCGCGACCCGGCCGACCGCCGGACGGCCACGCAGGAAATCAATCAGGACTGTCGAATCGAGCACCGTCAGCACGGATCAGCCAGCTCGTCGGCCGTCAGTATGGCGCTGCTGCCGAACCCAGCCGGCCGGATCGTCGTCCCAGGCGTGCCCCTGGCTCTCGAGTGCGCCGGCCGCGGACTCGATGTCGGACCAGCGCTGCTCCTGGCGGACCGCGGCGTCAATCGCGCGACGGACGAAGGCGCTCCGTCCCCGAGGTCCGGCCAGCTCATCGAGCCGGGCGACGAGGGCGTCATCCAACTCTATGTGCATTCGCATGTGCTGAGATTAGCACATCACGGCATAGCGCGGGCTGCGTCGTCGGGACCTGGCCCGATATGGATGAACCGGTGGGTTCATCGCGGGTCCGCGAGGCGAGCGTCGTACCACGTTTTCTCCTGCGCGTCGGCGGAATGCGCCCAGGGGATGCCGGGCTTGCCGTGAGCAGTGCCGCTCCACGACGCGCGGTGTTGCGATGAGACGGGACGCCGATCCGTCATCGTGTCGACGCTCTGGCGGCGGAGCCGAGGAGGTGCGCGGAGGCAGGCAGCATCGGCATGGGGCGGAAGATGAACCGGTCCAGTGTGTCGGTGTTGAAGCCGGCGTCGCGGATGGCTCGGGTGGTGTCGCGGTTGGGTGGCAGCCACCGCCGACACGCACCCACGCAGACCTGATCCGGGGCGACTCGCTCTACGCCGAGCTCGCTTCGGCCCCCAGATCCCGTGCCACCGGGGCCGCCCCGACCTGGTACTGGTACGCGACGATCGTCCCGACGTCGATCGCGCCCGAGGCGACTCCGCTTCCGCTTCCAACGATTTCGCGGCCGTAGGTCGGGAGGGGCGAGGTGGCATGACGTACCCCGCCGAGCGGCTCGCGAAGGAAGACGTGCCCCGAGAGGACGTCAGGGCCGATTACGCGGCCCGGCGCGGCACGACGTCGGTCCGACCCTCGTGCTCCCGGTCAGCCGAGGTCGAACCCGCGCAGCCCGCTAGGCTCCCGCTCGGTGACGTCCACGCGATCCACCATGGCATGGCGTGGACCGCGCTGGCACCAAGCCACCATCGACTCGACCTCGAGCCGCGGGCCCTCGAAGTGGGCCCGCACGGTGCCATCGGACTCGTTCCGGGCCCAGCCGCTGACATCTGCTCGCTGGGCCTTCTGCTGGCAGCTCGACCGGAAGAAGACACCCTGCACGATGCCGTGCACGACGACCTCCCGAGCGATCACGTCAGATGTCGTCATGGCTCCATCATCGCGCTTGCCACGCGGCTAGCACTGACCGTCTCAACGGAGCTCGGTGACGTCGACGAGCTCGAACGACGGCGCGGTGGCGAGTCGTTGGAGCGCGCACGTGAGCTGCGCGGGCTCGTGCCGCCCGACTCGCACGAGCACTCGCCAGGCCCGCGACCCGACCGCGAAGTCGATCTCCCAGACGTCGGAGGTGCGACGTACACCGGCGAGTCGAAGAGCATCGAGCCGCGTCTCGCCGAGGTGAAGGCGCAGAGAGCACTCGGCGGCCTGCACCGCGAAAGGATGGCGCGAACGTCCACGCAGGTGGTCCAGATCCAGGTGCCCGTTCAGGTGGGCTTCCACCAGACGCGGCGCCTCGTCAGGCGATACCCGGCCGTAGTACAGCCCGTCGGGCAGGATGACGAGGTTTCCGGCGAACCTGTCACCTCCGATGTGGGACGCCTCCCACACCAGGTCAGGATGGCTCTGGCTCAGCTCAGCGGCGAGCGGTCTGCCTAGCTCGGCACAGCAGGGGTCGTGCCGACCGTGCGTGCACACGCAGACCAGCGGTGCGGCGGCGGGGATGAGGCCGACGCTCTCACCTGCGGTCGCTGCGGTGAGGTCGAGATCGAGAAGGTCATCCATCGCGTCCATCCGGGCGGTCTCCAGCCACGACTTGTTCGGGCCGGAGTAGGCGACGAAGAGGTGACGGACCGACGTGGGTGGGGTACGACGGTGGCGACGGATCAGCAGGGTCTTGATGCCGAGCTCCGAGATCGCCACCAGCCGGCGTCTGACTCGAGACGGCAGGCGGGCGTCGCGGAGAGCATCCCGCCCCCAGGCTCCAGGGAATTCCACGAGCACGAACGCACGGACCGTCGACGCGGTGCCGATGAGCGGTTCGGAACGGGACAAGCTGGTCTCGGCGCAGCGGAAGGCCGTCAACCAGCCACCTTCAACAGGCCCTCACGGACGAGCCGGCGAGACAGCACGACTCTGCTCTGCCGTTCGAGCCAGGGAGCCAAGTCGGCCGGCCGCAGGATGGCATCGGCCGGCAGGGCGGCCACGTGCGCGGCCACGTCGGCAAGCCAGCTCGGCAGGTGCAGCTGGCGGTCCCCCAGCAGCAGTGTCACCCGCGTGCTGCTGTCACCACACGGATCGACGACGCAGAAGGCCCCCGGGCGCCGCTGCAAAATCGTGTCGTCGTCGATGGTCTCGATCGACAGGATGTCCTGAAGAGCGCCGCGAAGCTCTGTCCGCCGCGAGGACAAGAAGCTCGTCGCGTGCTGGCTGGCCAAGGCGAGTGGTTCCAGGCCCGCCAGCGTGTCGGCAAGGCTGGTGAGCCGGGTGGCAAACCCGCTGGCGAGCGTCTCCGGGTCGTCGAGGTAGGCGGCGGGGAGCCGCCCTGAGTACCGCGGATCGTCGAGAACCGTGTCCACGACCCCCCGTAGCGCTTCTCGATAGCTCACCTGGTTGACGCCCACCGTGACGTGGAGCGATGCGGTGTCCTGCGTGCGTGCCGCATGGGGCGTGCCGGCGGGAAGGTACATGCAGGTGCCTACCTCCATCAGCACGTCCAGCTGTGATCCCCGGTCGTGGACCTCCCATTGCTTGGCGCCGTGCGTCTGGAAGACGAAGACGTCATGCGCGTCGCTGTGCAGGGCGAACCCCTGGGCACCGGCGGGCGTGAGATAGGCGTTCGCCTGGCAGGGGTGCCCAAGGCCACGTTCGAGGCTCCGGATGAGCTGCGTCAGCGGCGGCCAGTAGCGGTGGAGTCCCTGCAGGACCAGGGTGGCACCGCCCTCGAACAACGCGACCACCTTACGGACGTCAACCAGGCCCGTGAGCTGCTCCCCCGCGATCGTAGCCTGACGGGTATAGGAGGACGCCGTGAGCACCTTCCCGTCCTGCGCGATGCGGAGGGCCGGGGTGCGCAACGCAGTACTCGTGAGGAGAGCGTCCACGTCGTCGAGCGCCAGCAGCGCCACCAGGCGATCGATGTCAGCCTTGTGAATGTGGGCACGGGTTGCCCAGACGTCATCCAGAAAAGCCTGAGCGTCGCCGCCCAGCAGGTCGAGAGCATCCAAGAGGTCTCGAGCGTCAGGCGTCGGTGCCGTCGGCGTCACCGGAGTCGCCGTCGACGGTGTCGGTCGCATCGCCGTCGGTGCCGTCGCCGTCGGTGCCGTCGGCGTCGCCGGAGTCGCCGTCGACCGTGTCGGTCGCATCGCCGTCGGTGCCGTCAGCGTCACTTCCGGGGTTGGGTGAACTCGCGCTGGTGGTGCTTTCCATGTCGTCGTCGCGCAGCGGTTCCTGGGGCGTGGTGGTCATGGCCTCTCCTTGATGGGCTGGCTGTGGTGCGAGGTGCGGTCCGCTCGGCGAACGGGACTCAGCCCTACCGTACTCGCCACGGCATCGCCCGGCGACCTCGTCCCCGCCGACCTCACGGGTGTCAGTGAGCCGCCGAGCCAGCTGACCCACGCGCGACAGCAACCGCACCGAGCCGGACGCGGCCGTTGGAGGACCGCCCCGCTGCTGCGAACGCCGCTGGGTACGCTCTTGCTCGGAAACGCGGTCCTCGAGTGCCTGCCGCTCAGCCTCCTTCGCGCGCAGCTGACGGCGGAGCTCGTCACTTCCCGAGCGCAGGTCGGCAAACGTGTCGACCAGGTTGACCATGCCCCGCTGGGCGGCCACCAGCATCTCGGCATCGGTGGCGGTACCCGGGTCCACGGCACCTGGCTGCGCTCTCTCCATCGGAAGCAGGTCCGCGAGGTCGCCCCGAACACTCAGCGGTGAGCCCTGGAGCTCGTCGACCATCCGCTGCGCACGTCTGCGAACCCAGTCCTGCTGGTCCTGGGTGAGGGCGAACGGCGGCTCCAGGCTGGTGTCGACCGCGAGCGCGCCGCCGAGCGCGCGCCTGAACCGATGGTCCGGGTCGCGTTCACCGGATGCTGCCATCGACCCGTTGAGGCGGCGCATCAGCTCGACGGAGTGGGCGCCAAGGGAGGCGTTGTTCCGTGTCGGCGGGTGCTCCCAGCCGGTGGCGTCGAGCCCGAGGACCGACACGAAGCGAGTAGCGACGACTTCCGGATCGCTCGGCTCGGCCGGCACGGTGACCAGGGTCACCTGTTCGGCAGGGACGACCTGGACCCATCTCGCGGTGATCGCGGCGAGGTCGTGCCGTTGCCAGAACCACGTATGGGCGCTCTCGGCGGCCCCGTCCGGCATCGGCTCGTCCGAGCACACGGCCGAGGCGAACTCCGACCAGGTCCAGGTTCGGCCGTTCTTGATCGTGGTCTGCCAGTGCGAGGGCAGCACCCGCGCCAGGTCTCGCGCCGTAACGACCACGTGGTGATCTGCGCTGGGGAACGCCCTGACCAGTCGGCTGATCTGTCGGGAGTTGAGTGCAGCGAGCATCTCGTTCGACAGCAGGACGTCACCGGCATGCCGGTGGATCCGCTCTGCCAGCCCGGACCAGCTACCGGTGGCTCGGCCGTCCCTGGGCGCGCGGCGGACCAGGTCCTTGACGGCCTCGTAGCGGACATCTTGAGGACACCAGAACAGCCCGGCTTCGGCCAGCCGGTCAATGTTCAGCTCGCACAGAGCCTGCAGATACGACGTCGCCGACTTCATCGTGCCGATGTGGAGGAAGACCCGCCGTCCCATGAGCGCAGGTTAGTCCCTGATCCGCCCGGCAGTCCCCCTCCGCCGTGGAGGGCGCCTCACCCGGAAGTGGAGCCGTGTCCGTAGGGGAACACCCACCGGAACGTGCTGAGGCCCGGCCGCCTGCACCAGCAGCCCTCCGGACAGTCACACTTCGCTGCGCCCATGCCTTCGACGAATCGACCGATGACTGCGAACAACACATAGCCGGCGAGCAAGCGGACCGCCACACGCTTCATGATGACTCCTCCTCCTGGTCGTTGCCGAGGCCCCAGAATAGACCCGCTGACGAGCGCCGAGCAGCCGTGAAGTCGTCGAGCACCTGGGAGCCGGTCTGATCGGACTGATCTTCGGTTGTGGCCAGGGTCCGACGCGTAGCCGCAGATGGTCCCCCGACCCCCTGATGCGGAGCGCCGGTCTCTTCAGGTGCGTCACGGTGGCCTCCTCGAAGTGCGTCGCGATAGGTGTTGTCGGGCTGTCGTGCCGGTCGCACCTCGATCATGCCTCCAGGACCACGAACGGCACTATCTCGTGGACCTGCGTCGACCTCAAGGTGTGCCGCGACCCCCTCACCTCGACACTGCGTCAGGATGGTCGCGTGCAGCCACGAGTCCGGCTTCGCCCAGGGCACGGCACGGGCGGCGACGATTGTGATCGTCGCGACATCGGTCGCCGGAATCAGGCGCCGACCAACTGACTGCCTACCCAGAGCCCGACGACTCCGCTGACGAGACAGGCGGGGACAGTCAGCAGCCCCAGCACGGTGAAGCGCCGCAGCGAGGGCACCAGACCGTGCTCTCGGAGAGCCCGTAGCCACAGCAACGTCGCGAGCGAGCCGGGATAGGTGAGGTTAGGGCCGACGTTGACGCCGATGAGCACGGCGAGCACCGCCAGCGTGCCGACTGCGCCGGCGGCCGGTAGCAGGATCAGCAGCGCTGGCAGGTTGTTGACGACGTTGGCGAGCAAGGCGGCGAGACCCGCCATCGCGAGCAACGCAGGCAGCGACTGACTGGTTGGCAGCAGCCGGTCGGACGCGTCTCCGAGGCCGTTCTCGACCACAGCCCGGACAACGACGGCGAGCCCCATCACGAAGAGCAGGAAGGGTGCGTCAATCGAGGTGAGGACGCCGAGCGGTTTCGCCTTACCCGTGGCGACGACATGGGTGGCGAGGGCCAGCGCGCCAGCGAGGGCAGCCCAGTAAGCCTCGACGCCCAGCACCGAGGTCGCCACGAAGCCAGCGAGGGTCAGTCCAACGGTGACAAGCGCGAACCAGGGGATGGCCACGTCGCCGGCGTCGATCGCTCCGGGTCGACCCGCGGACTCGGCGAGCTCTCGTCGGAAGTAGACCCGCAGCACGACCCACTCAACGGCGAGCACGAGGAGCCACGGCAGCAGCATCAAGGTGCCGAAGCGGACGAGCGTGAGACCCGTCGCGCTAAGTGCGAGGAGGTTCGTCAGGTTGCCCGTCGGGAGCAGCAGCGACCCGGAGTTTGCCATGTGCCCGGTGGCGTAGATGTAGGGCCGGGTCGATACACCGAGGCGCCCCGCGGCGGAGAGCACGACCGGAGTGAGAAGCACGACAGTGGCGTCCAGGCTGAGCACGCACGTGACGACGGCCGACACCGCGAACACCCACAAGAGGAGGCGGCTGCTCCCGGAGTGCGCCCTCGCCAACCAGCCGCCGACGGCGAGGAATACTGCCTCGTGCGCACAGCACGCCCCAACGACGAGCACCGCCGCGAGAAACACCAGCACTGGGGCGAGCCGGCTCAGCTCGTCGCTCGCATCGCCCC
>JBBJMF010000095.1:0-11553 GCA_037719575.1 Nocardioidaceae bacterium | reverse complement strand
CTGACCAACACCGGCAGCCGCGGCGCGCTCTTCGACACCCCGATCATCAACCAGCCGCAGGTCGCCATCCTCGGCACCGGGACCGTCGTGAAGCGTCCGGTCGTGATCGACGACCCCAACCTGGGCGAGACGATCGCGGTCCGGCAGATGGTCTACCTCGCGCTTACCTATGACCACCGTCTCGTCGACGGCGCCGACGCGGCACGTTTCCTGACGGCGATCAAGCAGCGGCTGGAAGAGGCGAAGTTCGAGTCGGAGCTCGGGCTCTGACTCACCCGGCTTGGTTCAGACGAGAGAGCCGAGGAAGCGGCCCTGGTCGCCGGCGAGGTCGAAACCCAGTGGGAGCGGCTCCCAGCGGCAACGGAATACCAGTCCTCCGTCGTCGTCGTCCCCTGTGACGGTGTGGTCCCAGGAGACCGGCCCGCCAGTCGGTGCGGTGAGGTGGACGAACGTGGTCACGGACGGTCCTCCCGTGTCAGCGAGACCGAGCTCGGTCCAGCCGACCTGTCCGACGTACGTGAGGTTGCCGAGCCCGGTCTCCTCCTCGACCTCTCGCAGCGCAGCGTCCGTGACGGCCTCGAACCGCGCCATGCCGCCCGCCGGTACCTGGGTGCCCGACGGATTCGCGGGGTCGTCGACGGCGTGCTCGAACACGAGCAGCTCGACGGTGCTGCCGGTCGTCCGGGTCACATAGCACGCGACCCGCTGCCGGACCCCGTAGATCGTCATGACCCGACCGTATCGACTCGTCGGGTTGGGCACGATGTGCACTAGGGCAGGATGGAGCACATGGTGGTTCTGCTCGCCGGTGCTTCGGGGTTCCTCGGTACGGCCCTTGCTCAGCGCCTGAGGGACAACGGGCACACCACGAGGCGCCTGGTCAGGTCCGATCCCGGACCGGACGATGTCGGTTGGGACCCGTACCAGGGCGACCTGCCTGCGGAGGCGCTGGTCGGCGTCGACGCGGTCGTCAACCTCGCCGGTGCCCCGATCGCCCACTGGCCGTGGACGTCGGCGTACCGGAAGGTCCTGCGCGACAGCAGGGTGCAGACGACAGAGACGATCGCCTCGGCGCTTGCCGGTCTCGACGAGCCGCCTGCGCTCGTGAACGCGAGCGCGATCGGCTACTACGGCACCGACCGCGGTGATGACGATCTCGACGAGCAGTCGGCGCGCGGCGACGGGTTTCTGGCTGGCGTCGTCGAGCAGTGGGAGGCAGCGACCCGTCCGGTCTCCGAGGCGGGTGGTCGCGTCGTCCTGCTGAGGACGGCGGTGGTCCTAGACGATGCCGGCGGAGCGCTGAAGGTGATGAAGCTACCGTTCTCGCTCGGAGTCGGCGGTCGCCTCGGCAACGGGAGGCAGTGGTTCTCGACGATCAGCCTCGACGACTGGGTGTCGGCGGTGGTCCGGGCGGTCACCGACGAGGACATGAGCGGTCCCTACAACCTGGCCGCGCCCGAGCCCGCGACCAACGCGGAGCTGACGCGGCTCCTGGGTGAGATGCTGCACCGGCCGACAGTGCTGCGGGTGCCCGCCTTTGCGCTGAAGGCTCTCCTGGGCGAGCTGTCGGGTGAGGTGCTGGGCAGCCTCAAGGTCCGGCCGACCCGGCTGCTCGAGTCCGGCTTCGAGTTCGCCCACCCCGACCTCGAGAGCGAGCTGCGCGCCGCCCTGCACTGACCGCCTCAGGCGAGCGCGATCCGGGCGATCCGCCACTGCCCGTCGCCGCGGCGAAGCTCGATCGTTTGCCGGGTCGGCTGGTCGTGGGGAAGCACCGCCCGGTGACCTGCCGCGTCGCGGGCGACCGCCGGCCCCAGCCGGTCGACGACGACAAGTGAGACACATTCGGGGCTGCTGGCCCGCACTGTGACCGACGCGAACGTCATCTCGACATGTTTCACGGTCAGCCCGCGACGGAGGTAGCCGCCGAGCATCCGCCGGTCTTCACCGAGCTCCGACGCGCCTGCCAGGTAGACGCGCCCCAGCAGAGCAGGGTCACCGAGACGCCACGCCTCGGCTCGCCGGGCGTCGATGGTGTGCAGGACGGCGAGCCAGCGCCGCTCGGTCGGCGAGCGCGCCGCGTCGTCCGCTGCCGGCGCGGCGGTGGACCCTCTCCCGGAGCGACTGCCCCCCGACGGCGGCTGGGCGCCCTCGCCTCGGATGGCGGAGTGCGCGAGGACCGCGGCGCAGCCGAGGGCCGCCACGGCTGCCGTCACGACCAGCCAGGTCCGCAGAGAACGCGGCGGTCTCCGGGAGTAGTCGCGTCGCCGGGGTAATGGGTGCCGGGCCATGTCCCCCAGCCTGCCCGAGTTCGCGCTGCCCGGGCGCGGGTTGTCCACAGGCAGCGAGGGCCGTGCGCCCCGACACTCGCCAGCTCGCGTTTCGAGGGCCGGCGCCACAGAACGCGGGCCAGGGCGTGTGTTAGAGGGGCAGCGGCGGCATACGGGAGGATGCGGCGGTGAGACCAGCGTCACGACCGGCGGTTTCGGACGACCCATCCGCCCCGGCTTCGGCGTCGAAACCCAGATGGGGCAGAGCTCGGTTGCGGCCCCTGGGTGGGGAACCACCGGTGGCGGACCTGCTGGGTCCGCCACCGGTGGCAACCGGGGCAGCGAGCAAAGGACCCAGGAAGATGAGCACACCGGACGTCGTCGACGGTCTGCACACCAGCGTGGCCGCATGGATCGCCCGCGGGATCGTCAAGGCCGCATCACACCGCGTCGACGTCGGCTTCACGCAGTCCGACGGCACGACCTGGGGCAGCGCGGACCCGGCAGCGCCGGTGATCCATCTCACGAATCCTGACTCCTTCTACCGGCGGCTGGGGCGGGACGCGAAGATGGCGTTCGGTGAGGCCTACGTGGCAGGCGACTGGGAGCCCGGTCCGGGCACCGACCTGGCCGACCTGCTCACCCCGTTCGCCGCCCGGCTCCAAGACCTCGTGCCGGCGCCGCTTCGCCGGATGCGAATGGTCATCGACCGGCGTCTCCCCCACGACACCCGCAACACCCCCCACGGTGCGCGGAGCAACATCTCCGCGCACTACGACATGTCAAACGAGCTGTTCGCTACGTTCCTCGACGAGACGATGACATACTCGTCGGCCTGGTTCGCTGACCCGGAGCACGAGCCGCTCGAGTCCGCCCAGACACGCAAGATCGACGGCATCCTCGACTACGCGGGCGTCGGGGCCGGCACCAGGGTGCTGGAGATCGGCTCGGGCTGGGGCTCCCTGGCGATCCGGGCGGCCCAGCGGGGCGCGCGCGTCACGACGATCACCCTGTCCGAACAGCAGGCACATCTGGCGAACATCCACATCAAGCGCCTCGGTCTCGACCCGCTGGTCGAGGTCCGCCTGCAGGACTACCGCGACGTCGAGGGGGAGTTCGACGCGATCGTCAGCGTGGAGATGATCGAGGCCGTCGGCGAGGAGTTCTGGCCGAGCTACTTCAGCACGATCGACGCGCACCTCGCACCGGGCGGCCGGGTAGCCATCCAGGCGATCACGATGGCACACGAACGGATGCTGGCCACCCGCAACTCGTATGGCTGGATCCAGAAGCACATCTTCCCGGGTGGGCTGATCCCGTCGATCCAGGCGATCGAGGAGGTCTGCCGGCAGCACACCACGTTGCGGATCAGCCAGCGCCGCGAGCTCGGGGTCCACTACGCCGAGACGCTGCGCCGTTGGCGGCTCCGGTTCATCGCGCACTGGGACGACGTCGCCTCGCTCGGGTACGACGAGGACTTCCGACGGATCTGGGAGTTCTACCTCGCCTACTGCGAAGCCGGGTTCAAATCCCGCTATCTCGGCGTGAGCCAGATTGGGCTGGTCCGCCCACCTCGCGTCTGACGGCCGCGGACGGCGTACGACAGGGGCACGTCAGAAGCCGGTCGCGCCATCGATCCGCTCACGCAGCAGGTCGGCGTGACCGTTGTGCCTCGCGTACTCGGCGATCATCTGGACGAGCACCCAGCGCAGCGAGATCGGCTCGCCGGAGCGGCTGAGCCCACCCGTGACCTCGAGCGAGGCGGTGGTCGCGACGATCTCACGGGACCGCCCACACTCGGCGTGCCACACGTCGAAGACCTCAGCGACGTCACCGCCGAGGGAGTCGAAGTCCTGGCCGGGGTCATCGTCGGAGTAGTACAGCAACTCGACGTCGTCTTCTCGGTAGCGAATCTGGAACCACCAGCGCTCCACCGCCGCGAGGTGCCTGAGGATGCCGTGGAGGCTCATCGTCGACGGCGGAATGCCGCGCTCGGACAGCCGGGCCGGGTCGACGCCGGAGCACTTCATCTCGAGCGTCTGCCGGTGCCACTCGAGGGACGCCGTCAGAGTCGACCGCTCGTCTCCCGCGACCGGGATCTCGGGTCGGGTGTCCTCGGCCCAGCGCGGCGACAGGTTCTCTTCGGGGATCTGGCTCATGCCGCGAGTATGTCGCGCTAGCCTCGTTGCGTCCGCGATCGTCGCGATTCCGCCCGGCAGGCGGACGTCCGGGCGCCAAAGACCGTTCGCTGGGAAATCACTGGTAACCTTTCCCCTATGGAGACCACGGTCGACTCGGTCGGGCGCATCGTCGTGCCCAAGCCACTGCGTGACGCGCTCGGACTGGTTGCCGGATCCACCGTCGACGTCTCGCGCTATGGTTCCGGCCTACATCTCGTGCCAACCGGGCGCACCGCACGGTTGGTCGACGAGGTCGGCGTCCTGGTCGCCACCGGCACCACAACGATCGACGACGACGTCGTCTTCGGACTCATCGACGGCGGGCGCCGGTGATCGTGCCGCTCGCGGTGGATACGAGTGTGGCGATACCGCTCCTGGTGCAGACCCATAGCGCGCACGGGTCTGTGGTTCGCTGGTGGGGCAGACGTGAGATCGCCCTCAGTGGTCATGCATTGGCGGAGACCTACTCGGTTCTCACCCGGCTGCCGGGCGACCTCCGGATGGCCCCGGCGGACGCTGCCCGGCTGCTCCGCGAGCGTTTCGCCGCCCCCCTCCTCGTGGGGTCGGCGGTAGCCAAGCGCCTACCGGACGTGCTCAGCGATCTCGGGATTGCCGGCGGCGCGGTCTACGACGCGCTCGTGGCGCTCGCGGCCGCCGAGCACGGCGCGGACCTGGCCACCCGTGATGCGCGCGCAAGATCCACGTACGAGACGGTCGGTGTCCGGGTCGTGGTCGCTGGGTGAGCGGAGTCAGGCATCCGTGGCGCTTGAGGGGATGATCCCCGGATTAGAGTGGGGCAGGTGACCGCGGTCGAGCAGGCTGGCCCGACCCCCGTGGGGGCCAGTGGTCTGGGTGATGTCCGCTTCATGCGGATCGGGTACGGCGACACGTCGGTCGACTACCTGAAGGCGTGGGACCTGCAGCGTCAGCTCCACGCACGGCGGGTTGACGACGAGATCGACGACACCGTGCTGTTCCTGGAGCACCAGTTCGTATACACAGCCGGCAAGCGCACCGAGCCGCAGGACCGGCCCCTCGACGGCACCGCTGTGGTCGACGTCGACCGTGGCGGCAAGATCACCTGGCACGGGCCGGGTCAGCTCGTCGCCTACCCCATCGTGAAGCTGCCCTCGCAGGTATACGTCGTCGACTACGTCCGTCGCCTGGAGGAGGCGCTGATCCGGGTGTGCCGCGACCTCGGCCTCGGCACCGGACGGGTGGCGGGGCGCAGCGGGGTCTGGCTGGCCAGCGACGAAATGCGCCCGGAGCGCAAGGTGGCAGCCCTGGGCATCCGGGTTTCCCGTGGCGTCACCATGCACGGCGTCGAGCTCAACTGTGACAACACGATGGACGGCTTCGATGCCATCGTCGCGTGCGGTATCGCCGACGCCGGCGTGACCACATTGACGAGGGAGCTCGGCCGCGCCGTCACCGTCCAGGAGGTGGACCCGCTCCTGGAGCACCACCTGCGTGACCTGCTCAGCTGGTCGCCGTATGACCTCTCTCGCGACATCGCCCGCCTCAGCGCCTCCCCCGCGGACCGGCTCCTCATCTGACCGCCTCACGTCGGTGACCGCAGCCACTATCTGTCGGTGACCGCGGCCACGATGCGCTCGACGGCCGGGGCCGTGAGCGGTGGCGACATCAGCTCGGCGATCCGATGCTCGGCGTGATGGCGCTCCGCCGTGGTCGCCTCCGGGTCGAGCCAGGCATCGGCCGCCATCGCCCAGAAGTGGCCGAACTGGGCGATCACCATGGTCAGCTGAGAGGGACGCCTCAGCCGGCCCGGACCGCCCGCAGCGACGTAGGCGTCGGAGAGTGCGCGCATGCGCTCGGCACTGCCCTGACCGAACTCGTACACCAGCATCGCCAGTTCGTGGCCCGGATCGGCGGGCCCGCAGTTGTCCCAGTCGATGACACACAGGCCGCCCCCCGTGGTCTCCAGCAGGTTGTCGGCCCACAGGTCGCAGTGGCAGATCCGCGTCTCGCCCGGCGGTTCCAGCAGCTCCTCGAGCTCGAGCAGGCGAGGGACGGCGGCGCGGAAGGTTTCCGCGAACGGCGCGCCAGCCGCTGCGAGCCGGTCGGCGCAGGTGAGCCAGGCAGGCTCACCCACCGGCGCCCAGTACCAGGGGTCGACCCCGCCCGAGGCCGTGAAGTCCACCCGGTGCAACGCCGCCAGCAGCTCCCCGACACCCCGCGGGTCGAGCCCGACGTCCGGCGGCCGCAGGTCCATCCAGGTCGACACCCGGACCGGGTGGCCGCCGACCATGGCCACGTAGGCGCCGCCGGGCCGCCGTACCGGCACCGGCATCAGCACATCGGTCTGCGCGCGGACAGCCTCCTGGAAGGCGACGTCTTGGCCGTCGGTCCGCGGCGCGAACCCGCGCCAGGGCTGCTTGACCGCGAAGCTGCCTGACTCCGTGTCGAGTCGCCAGATCCTGGCCTGCTCCCCGCGTGCCGCCACCCGCATCGGCGCCACAACGTCCCCGAGCGCGAACGCCTCGGCCGCCGCCGGCGCCAGGTCGGCGAAGTCGGACACGCGCTGATTGTGGCACCTCGCAGGTCGACGAGTACGACGATCCGCGTCCTGGTCCCCCGGCGTAGGCTGAGGCCGTGACGATCGCCGCGGACGGACGGAAGATGCTGCGCCTTGAGGTGCGCAACGCCGAGACCCCCATCGAGCGCAAGCCGGAGTGGATCAAGACCCGGGCGCGGACGGGTCCGGAGTACCTTCAGCTGCAGTCCCTGGTCAGGCGCGAGGGGCTGCACACGGTCTGTCAGGAGGCCGGGTGCCCCAACATCTTCGAGTGCTGGGAGGACCGCGAGGCGACGTTCCTCATCGGCGGCGACCAGTGCACCCGGCGCTGCGACTTCTGCCAGATCGACACCGGCAAGCCCGCCGACCTGGACCGCGCCGAGCCCCTGCGGGTGGCCGAGAGCGTCCGCCAGATGCAACTGCGCTATGCCACCGTCACCGGCGTCTGCCGTGACGACCTGCCCGACGAGGGCGCCTGGCTGTACGCCGAGACGATCCACCTCATCCATGAGCTGAACCCCGGCGTCGGTGTGGAGATGCTGGCTCCTGACTTCAGCGCGAACAGCGACCTCCTGGGGCAGCTCTTCGACGCCGCTCCCGAGGTGTTCGCCCACAACATCGAGACCGTGCCGCGGATATTCCGCCGCATCCGGCCAGGGTTCCGCTACGAGCGCTCGCTCGACGTGCTCACGATGGCCCGCGGAGTCGGCCTCGTCACGAAGTCGAACCTGATCCTCGGCATGGGTGAGAGCCGGGACGAGGTGAGCGCAGCCATGGCCGACCTGCGCTCCGCCGGCACCGACCTGCTCACGATCACCCAGTACCTCCGCCCGTCGGTCCGCCACCACCCGATCGAGCGGTGGGTCCGGCCCGAGGAGTTCGTCGAGCTCCGCGACGAGGCGCTGGTGCTGGGCTTCGCCGGCGTCATGAGCGGCCCGCTCGTGCGGTCGTCGTACCGCGCCGGTCGTCTCTACCAGCAAGCACTCGACTCGCGCACCCTCGCCGACGCCACCCCAGTCTCCTCCTGACCTCCGCGACGACGCAGAAAGCGGTATGACGATGGCATTCAAGCGCAAGAGCAAAGCCGGCGCGACTCAAGGTGCGAAGAAGGAAGGTGCCATTCGGCGCATCATCTCCGCCTACAAGATGACGCGCCAACGGGACCGCTGGGTCGGACTGATCTGTCTGGCCTGGTTCCTGGGCGTTGCCGTCGTCGTCGGCGGCCTGGTGTGGTTCATCAACCCCATCATCGCCGTGATGGTGGCCATCCCGGCCGGGATGCTCGCCTGGCTTATCGTGTTCGGGCGACGGGCCGAGCGTGCCGCCTACGCAGAGGTGGAGGGCAGACCCGGCGCGGCCGGTGCCGCTCTCGGCATCCTGCGCAAGGGCTGGAAGGTGCAGCAGGCGGTTGCCGTCACGAAGAACCAGGACCTGGTGCACCGGGTTGTGGGAAAGCCTGGTGTCGTCCTCGTCGGCGAGGGCAACGTGGCCCGAGTCCGAAACCTGCTGTCGGTGGAGAAGAAGAAGCACGCGCGTGTCGTCGGCGAGGTGCCGATCTACGACATCGTCGCGGGTGACGGCGAGGACGGCACGGTGGCGGTGCCCAAGCTCGCGAAACACATCCAGAAGCTGCCCCGGAACATCACCGGAGCCGACATCACCGACGTGCTGCAGAGACTTCGCGCGCTCGACGCGATGCGTCCCCAGATCCCGATCCCCAAGGGCCCGATGCCGACCTCCGCCAAGCAGGCAAGGGCCGCCATGCGCGGCTCGATGCGAGGGCGCTGAGGTGGCAGCGGGGTCAATCCGCTGCCGCAGTCGCACCGAACCCCTTTGGTGAGCGAGGATGACCGACGACGCGTGGCCGTGGTGGGCTCAGGTGTCTCCGGCCTGACGGCGGCATACCTGCTGCGTCGCACCGCCCACGTCACGCTCTTCGAGGCATCCGCTCGCACCGGTGGCCATGTGCACACCCACCACACGGCACTCCCAGACGGTTCGACAGCGGTGGTCGACTCCGGGTTCATCGTGTGCAACGACCAGACCTACCCCACTCTGCTCAGGCTGTTCGCCGAGCTCGGGGTATCGGTTCGGCCCACCGAGATGAGCATGGGAATCGGCTGCGACGGCTGCGGGCTGCAGTTCGTCGGCGGGCGCGGCATCCGGGGCATCTTCGCGCAGCGTCGACGCGTCGCCGACCCGCGGTTCTGGCGGTTTCTCCTTGCCGTCAGGCGGTTCCAGCGGCTGGCACTGCTGCATCTCGCGGACGACGTGGACAGCGCGGAGTCCTACGGGGACTTCCTGGCCCGACACGAGTTCGACGACTTCTTCGTCAACCACTACGCCGTGCCCGTGGTCTCCTGCGTCTGGTCGAGCGGACACGATGACGCCCTGAGCTACCCGGCCGCCTACCTGTTCGCGTTCCTCGACAACCACGGCTTCCTGCGCCCACGGGAGGCGCCACAGTGGCAGGTCGTCGCGGGCGGCTCGTCGTCGTACGTCGACAGGATCCTCGAGACGCTCGACCGAGTCGAGACGGCGACTCAGGTCACCCAGCTGACCCGGCACGAGAGTGGGGTCACGCTCGCCTGCTCGACCGGTGAGCTTGGGACGTTCGACGCCGTCGTGGTCGCCACACACGCCGACGAGGCGCTCGGCTTGCTCACCGACGCGACACCCACGGAGAAGGAGGTGCTCGGCGCCTTCGGCTATGCGCGCAACGACGCTGTCCTGCATCGCGACGAGTCGGCTCTGCCCAGCAACCGGGAGGCCCGCGGAGGCTGGAACTACCGGAGAGCAAGCTGCCGTACCCGCGACGAGCGGGTCCAGGTCAGCTACTGGATGAACCGGCTCCAGCACCACGACGAGGCGTCTCCGCTCGTCGTCACGCTCAACGCCGCCCACGCTGGCTCGCCCGGCTCGGTGATCGCCGAGATGAGCTACACCCACCCGATCTACACGGCGGCCGCACGCGCTGCCCAGCACCGGCTACCAGAGCTCGACAGCGACCAGGTGGCCTTCGCCGGGGCCTACCACGGTTGGGGCTTCCACGAGGACGGCTGCCGGGCGGGGGCCGCGGCGGCCCGGCGGCTCGGTGCCGAGTGGTGACGGCGCCGGTCGCATCCGCGGTGCAGGTCCCGGCGCTGGTCCGCGGCACGGTGAAGCATGCCCGGCTGTCGCCGATGCGGCACTCCTTCTCCTACGGTGCCCACCAGTGGCTCGTCGACGTCGACGAGCCCGCTGTCGGCCCTCGGCGGCTGCGCTGGCTCGCCTCGGTCCGCGCCTCCGACCATCTCGGCGCGGCAACCGGGTCGCTGGGCACGAACATCCGCGAGTTCCTCGTCGAGAAGGGCGTGGGTTGGACGGCACATCGCGTCCTGATGCTCGCCAACGCCCGGACGCTGGGCTACGTCTTCGACCCGCTCAGCGTCTACTGGTGCTTTGCCGCCGACGGTCGGCTCGAAGGCGTGGTGGCCGAGGTCCACAACACCTACGGTGGCCGCCACGGCTATGTCCTCGAGCTCGACGACCGCGGCAGAGGTCAAGCACACAAAGCGTTTTATGTCTCACCGTTCCTCGGCGTCTTCGGCGACTACCAGCTCAGGTTCACCCTGGACGGCGACCACGTGGGTGCCTTCATCACGCTACGGCAGCACGACGAGGTGGTGTTCACCGCGAGCTTCACCGGGACGGCGGTCCCGCTGACGCCCCGGCGGCTCGTGACGAGTGCACTGCGCCACCCCTTCATGCCGCAGCGGGTGGCGCTGCTCATCCGGCTGCACGGAGTGTGGCTGTGGGCGCGGCGGCTCCCCGTCGTACGACGGTAGGTCCGACACGCGGAGACAAACGTCGCCGACGCCCGCAACTCGCGAATGTCTCCCATTTGGCGCCACCCTCATCGTCGTACGGCGATCGAGTCGGCCGCCAGGTCGTGCAGGCCACGCTGGTCTCGGTTGTAGATGACGGCGGGGATCACCAGCAGCAGCAACAGGGTACGGACGAAGACGCGGATCGGGTCGACGAGACCGCCACCGACACGCCGAACCCCGATCCGCATCACCACCTGGCCTGCAGAGCCCGCGACCAGGGACGTCAGCAGCCAGATCTCCAGTGCCAGGACGCCGAGGGCGTAGCGCTCGTGGACCACACCGGACTGCGAGTACTCCCACGGATTGCTCCTGGTCACGGCGGCCACGGCGAGCAGGGACAGCATCCAGTCGATGAAAAGCGCGAGCAGCCGACGCCCCCAGCCTGCGACCGCGCCCGGGCCGCTCGGCGGGAGCCCGAGACGTTGTCCCGGCCAGTCCGGCTCGGTCGGATGCTGACCGGTCGGGGCTGCCACCGCGGCAACGTAACACGGTGGAAACACCGACGACATGGCGGGGAAACTCGCGGCACCTATGGTGTCTGGCAACCACAGACCAGGGTCTGCCAGGACGGCCGGCTCGCTAGGAGGACGAAGTCTGATGTTCGCCGACCGCGAGGAGCTGCTCGCCTACGTCGAGTCCGAAGGCGTCGAGTTCGTCGACGTCCGGTTCTGCGACCTGCCGGGGGTGATGCAGCACTTCAC
>JBBJMF010000025.1:0-32731 GCA_037719575.1 Nocardioidaceae bacterium | reverse complement strand
AACGACTCGCCGTACGGGCTGCAGGCCGGCGTCTTCACCCACAACCTCCAGACTGCCTTCACCGCCCACCGCGAGCTCGAGGTCGGCGGGGTCGTCATTGGGGACGTGCCCAGCTACCGCGCCGACCAGATGCCCTACGGCGGCGTCAAGCAGTCGGGGGTGGGCCGTGAGGGGGTGCGCTACGCGATGCAGGACTTCACCGACGAGCGGGTCATGGTGCTCACCGGTCTCGACCTCTAGCAGCCGCCAGCGAGCCGGCACCAGGTGTCCAGCATGCGCGAGACCATCCGGTCGACCTGGCGACCCTTCTGTCGGTAGTCGCTCTGCGCCTCGCCGTAGTCGTACGTGTAGATGACGGTGTTCGCGAGCCGAGCCCAGCGCATCTCCTCGAGCCCCAGCGCGGGTGCTCCCTGGAACCTCTGTTGCGCCGAGACCGCCAGCCAGGCGTCGGTCCCGCCACCGGCGGGCGTCGTCGGTCCAGCGGCGGTTGGCGGTGAGACGACGTATCGGATGGCGAAGCCGTGGCCAGAGCGGTGGATGGGACACCTGGAGAACGCCGACCGTACTCCGTCCAAGGCACGCTGTGCGGCCGCGGCATCCGGGAAGATCACGATCTGGCGGCGCTGGGAGAACTCGGGGAAATTGGTGGAGAGTGTGAGCTGGGCGACGAGGCGTTGCGGATTCCAGGTTCGTCGGCCGCATGGGTCCAGCTTGGGCAACTCGACCCGCTCGCCGGGCCCCTCGATGAACCCGTCCCCGCCCAGGTCTTGGACGAAGGTCAGCCACGGGTAGTCAGCCGGGATGTCGTCGTACCGTCGACCGTGGCCGGCAGGCGTGCCGGTCAGCGTCGAGGTCGTCGGCGTGGTTGGGTCGGTCCGCCCCGTTGGCGTGGTGGGTATCGACGGCGTGGGGGGTGTCGTTGGTGACGTCGGCGTCAAGGGCGTCGACGTCGGACCCGGCGGTGTGGTGTGCTGGGTCGCGGGTCCGGGCTCGGCACGTCGCTGACCCGCGCCGTACCCGACTCCGACACCGACACTCCCGATGATGAGTGCCACGGCGCCCACGACGCCGGCGATCTGTCGGCTGCGGCGGCGCCGTGCCCGGCGACGCAGCTCGGCGAGCGGGATCGGCCGGGCCAGCCGGGTCACGTCGGCGCGGTAGGCGTCAAGCTCGGACCAGGGATCAGTCATGGTGACCCACCTCTTGGGACTCGTCCTTCAGCAGTTCGCCGAGAGTGGCCCGGCCTCGGGAGAGGCGCGCTTTGACCGTGCCGATCGGTACGGCGGTCTCGGCGGCCACGTCGGCAACGCTCAGGTCGCACAGGTGGTAGAGAACGAGGGCCTGGCGCTGGTCGGGGGGCAGCTGGGCGAGTGCGCTCACCAGGGCCGGCCGGTCGATGCCCGGTTCCCGAACCCGGCCACTCGTGGTGGAGCGATCGTGCAGGGATAGGGCACGCAAGGCTCGCCGCCAGCGGCTGACCGCGAGTCGCCACGCGACGGTCCGCACCCAGGCCTCCGGACCCGTGGGCGCGTTCGCTGTCAGGGCGGACCGGTGCAGCCACGCGCGCACGAACGCCTCCTGGACACAGTCCTGTGCCTCGGTGAGGCTCCCGGTCATCGCGCACACCTGGCCAACCACGCGCGCGAACGACGCCCGGTAGAACTCGTCGAACTCGTCCTCGTCCACGCCTCACCGCCTTCCGCGCGCTGCCCCTGGTGTGAATACGTCTGGCAATCGCCTCCGGTTGCACGCGCGACCCGACTGGTTCCGGCCGCGTTTGGGTGGCAAGCCACCCAAACGGCCCTTAAGCCACCCAGATCTGCGTGGCACAGGGGCCGCTTGGGTGGCTCACCAGGCAAATCCGAGCCCCGGGCGCGACCCGACCGTAGACGATTCGGGCGAGGCGCTCGTGGGACAATCGAGAGATGGCGCCCACCACAAGCGGAGCACCCCGCGACATCGTGCTGCTCGGCAGCACGGGATCGGTGGGCACGCAGGCGTTGGACGTCATCCGGGCCAACCCCGACCGCTTCCGCGTCGTGGGGCTGTCCGCGGCCGGCTCCGACCCGCAGGTGCTTGCTGCTCAGGTGATCGAGTTCGCCGTCCCCGTGGTGGGCGTGGCGCGCGGCACCGCCGTCCAGGACGTGCAGCTCGCCCTCTACGCCGAGGCCCAGCGTCGCGGCTACCACCATGGCGACTTCGCGCTCCCGCGGATCGTAGCCGGCCCGGACGCGGCCGAGCGGGTGGCCGCCCTCCCGGCCGACATCGTCCTGAACGCGATCACCGGCGCGGTCGGGTTGCGCCCCACCCTGGCCGCGCTCGAGGCGGGGTCGACGCTCGCGCTCGCCAACAAGGAGTCGCTGATCATCGGTGGGGACGTCGTCACGTCGGCGGCCAAACCGGGTCAGATCGTGCCGGTCGACTCCGAGCACTCAGCGCTCGCCCAGTGTCTTCGCGGCGGACGCGCCGACGAGGTACGAAGGCTCGTGATCACCGCAAGTGGAGGCCCGTTCCGCGGTCGCCGCCGCGACGAGCTCGCCGATGTCACGGCGGAACAGGCGATGGCCCACCCCACCTGGGACATGGGCCCGATGGTGACGACGAACTCCTCCACTCTCGTCAACAAGGGCCTCGAGGTCATCGAGGCCCATCTGCTCTTCGACATCGCCTACGACGACATCGAGGTGGTCGTGCACCCGCAGTCGGTGATCCACTCGATGGTCGAGTTCCACGACGGGTCCACGCTCGCGCAGGCCTCGCCGCCCGACATGCGGCTGCCGATCAGCCTGGCCCTCGGCTGGCCGGACCGGGTCCCCGGTGCAGCACACGCAGTCAACTGGAGCGTTGCCCAGTCGTGGCACTTCGAGCCCGTGGACGTCGACGCCTTCCCGCTGCTCGGTCTGGCGATCAGGGCCGGTCGGGACGGCGGGGTCGTGCCCGCGCTCTACAACGCCGCCAACGAGGCGGCGGTGCAGGCATTCTGGGACCACCGACTCGGCTTCCTGGGGATAGCTGATGTCGTCGCTGCGGTCATGGCCGACGACGACGTACCCTCTCCTCGGAGCCCGCTGGACGTCGGTGACGTGCTCGCGGCGGACACCTGGGCCCGCGGACGCGCCGGGGAACTCATCGACCGGGAAGCGGTCGCCGCACCCTCAGCACAAGGAGCACAGACACGATGACCGCCCTGGTCTACCTGCTCGGCGTGGTGCTCTTCTTCCTCGGAGTCGTCGCGTCCATCGCGCTGCACGAGGTCGGCCACATGGTGCCGGCCAAGAGGTTCGGCGTGAAGGTGACCCAGTACTTCGTCGGGTTCGGCAAGACGGTGTGGTCGACGAAGCGCGGGGACACCGAGTACGGCGTCAAGATGTTCCCGCTCGGTGGGTTCATCCGGATGATCGGCATGCTGCCCCCCGAGAAGCGCGACGCGAACGGCAAGGTCAAGGGTTTCACCGGCGGTGTGCTGGGCAAGCTGATCGCCGACGCGCGTGCCGTCGAGTACGAGCACGTGACGGCCGAGGACCAGGACCGGCTCTTCTACAAGAAGGCGTGGTGGAAGAAGGTCATCGTGATGTCCGGTGGCCCGATGATGAACGTCTTCCTCGCGGTCGCCATCTTGGGCGCGGTGTTCATGCTGCTCGGCATCTCGAAACCCACCCTGACGGTCTCGCAGGTTTCCGACTGCGTCCAGCCGGCGAGCACCGCGACCGCCGTGTGCAAGCCGACCGACCCCGCCTCGCCGGCGCGCACCGCAGGCTTCCGGGCCGGCGACCAGGTCCTGTCCGTCGACGGGACCGCGATGACGTCGTGGGACCAGTTCTCCCACGTGATCCGTGACTCCGTCGGCAAGCGTATCGCCGTCGTCGTGGACCGCGGCGGCCGTCAGCTCACGCTGCACGCCGACCCGACCGTCAACAGGCTCTTCTCCCTCGAGGACCCCACGAGGTTCGTGCAGGCGGGGTTCCTCGGCGTGTCACCGGGCCAGGTCCGCGAGCAGCAGAGCTTCGGCTTCGTCCTCTCGACGATCGGCAGCTACACCGAGCAGACCGGGAAGGCGCTCGTCAGCATGCCGAGCCGGCTGGTGGGGGTGGCGAAGGCAGCCGTCGGCCTCGAGGACCGCGACCCGCGCAGCCCGATGAGCGTCGTGGGGGCCAGCCGGGTCGCCGGCGAGGTCGCCTCCAACGACCAGATCGACGTCGTGGACCGGCTCGCCACCCTGCTCATGCTCCTCGGTGTCGTCAACCTGTTCGTGGCGCTCTTCAACTTCGTCCCGCTGCTGCCACTGGACGGGGGACACATCGCCGGGGCGCTCTACGAGGCGGTACGACGGGCCTGGGCCCGACTTCGTCGCAGGCCCGACCCCGGGTACGCCGATGTCGCCCAGATGCTGCCGGTGGCCTATGTGGCCGCGAGCATCCTCGTCGTCCTCGGCGTCCTGCTCATCTGGACCGACATCGTCAACCCGATCCGGCTGACCGGATGACCGCTTCGAGCCCGCGAGGAACCAGGGCATGACGAGCATCGACCTGGGCATGCCGACCGCGCCACCGCCGGTGCTCGCCGACCGGCGAAAGACACGTCAGATCAGGGTGGGCAAGGTGCTGGTCGGTGGCGACGCACCGATCTCCGTCCAGTCGATGACCACGACCTTGACGTCCGACGTCAACGCGACACTCCAGCAGATCGCCGAGCTGACCGCGACCGGGTGCGACATCGTGCGGGTGGCCTGCCCCAGCCCCGACGACGCCGACGCTCTGCCCGCGATCGCGCAGCACTCGCAGATCCCGGTGATCGCCGACATCCACTTCCAGCCCAAGTACGTGTTCGCGGCGATCGAGGCGGGCTGTGCCGCCGTACGCGTCAACCCGGGAAACATCCGCAAGTTCGACGACCAGGTCAAGGAGATCGCGGCCGCAGCCAAGGACCACGGCACCTCGATCCGGATCGGGGTCAATGCCGGCTCGCTGGACCCGCGGCTGCTGCAGAAGTACGGCAAGGCGACGCCAGAGGCTCTGGTCGAGTCGGCGGTCTGGGAGGCGTCGCTCTTCGAGGAGCACGACTTCCACGACTTCAAGATCTCCGTCAAGCACAACGACCCGGTCGTGATGGTGCGGGCCTACGAGCTGCTGTCCGAAGCCGGCGACTGGCCGCTTCACCTCGGTGTCACCGAGGCCGGTCCGGCGTTCCAGGGCACGATCAAGTCGTCGGTGGCGTTCGGCGCCCTGCTTGCCAAGGGGATCGGTGACACCATCCGGGTGTCCCTGTCCGCGCCACCGGTCGAGGAGGTGAAGGTGGGGTTGCAGATCCTGCAGTCGCTCAACCTTCGCGAACGCCACCTCGAGATCGTGTCCTGTCCCTCGTGCGGGCGGGCTCAGGTCGACGTCTACAAGCTCGCCGAGGAGGTCACCGCCGGCCTCGAGGGGATGGAGGTCCCGTTGCGGGTAGCCGTCATGGGCTGTGTCGTCAACGGTCCGGGGGAGGCCCGAGAGGCTGACCTCGGGGTCGCCTCCGGCAACGGCAAGGGGCAGATCTTCGTCAAGGGCGAGGTCATCAAGACCGTGCCGGAGTCGCAGATCGTCGAGACCCTCATCGAGGAGGCCATGCGGATCGCCGAGTCCATGGCGGGAGAGGGCGGTGACACCGCTGCTGGTGCACTCGTCGGCAGTCCGGTCGTCACGGCCTCGTGAGCGATATGACACTGCGGCCCATGTCGGTCGCGGAATACGACGCGTGGTACCCCCGCGCAGTTCACGAGTACGTCGAGGACCACATCAAGGCCGGCTCCATGCCAGCCGACAAGGCGCACGAGATGGCGGCCAACCAGTTCGCCGAGCTCCTCCCCGACGGCGTCGAAACGGCCGAGCACCATCTGCTCATGGGCGAGTCGGGCGGTGAGCGGGTGGGTCTCCTGTGGCTGCGGATCCCCGCCGCGGCGACGTCCGGCGACGTCAACGCCTTCGTGTACGACGTCGAGGTCGATGCCGACAAGCGCGGCGCAGGGTTCGGACGGGGCCTCATGCTCGCCGCCGAGACCTATGCCGCCGACCACGGCGCCTCGACGATCAAGCTGCACGTCTTCGGGAGCAACACCGTGGCCCGAGCTCTGTACGAGAGCCTCGGCTACGAGACCACCAACGTGGCCATGGCCAGACCTCTCGGTCCCGCCACCACCTGAGCCCAAGCGGTATCTGCGTGGCCTGCCAGGCAACTGCCCCCTCTGCCACGCAGATCTGGATGGCAGAAGGGGTGTCTGCGTGGCCAGCCAGGCAAACGTCCCGGGTACCTAGCGCGCCAGTTGCGGTCGTCGGGCAGTGGCTCACCCTTCCCGCTGGGGGCAACGGCGCGACGCCTCGGACCGTGATCTTCGGTAGCGTGCTGTCTGTGGTTGACCATCGCGGGCAGCACGTGCAGGCAGGCGGCCCGTCCGCCGGCACGTCATGACGGCGACCGCCGCGCCTCGGACCCGGCTGCGGGACGACCGCGACTTCCGACGCTACTGGTGGTCAAGGGTGCTGTCGATGGGCGGCTCGATGGTCACCCTGGTCGCGCTTCCGGTGCTGGTCTACCGGCTCAGTGGATCGACGTTCCTCACGGCGCTGGTGTCTGCGCTCGAGGCCGTTCCCTACCTGGCGTTCGGCCTGCTCTCGGGTGCCTTGTCGGACCGGTGGGACCGGCGCGGCATGATGGTCGGTGCCGATCTCGTGGCCGCGGGGCTGATGGGCTCGGTTCCCGTTGCGTACTGGCTCGGCCTTCTCACCGTGCCGCACGTCCTCGTCGTCGCCTTCGCCGCGCCGGCGGCCACGGTCTTCTTCGACGGCGCGAACTTCGGCGCGCTGCCGGTTCTGGTTGGACGGGACCGAATCGCGGAGGCGAACGCCGCCGTGTGGGGCGCGGCGACGGTGGTCGAGATGGTGACCCCGGCCGCGGTCGGAATCGCGCTGGCGGTCGTCTCACCGGCGACCCTGATCGCCGTCGACGCGCTGAGCTTCGCGGCGTCGGCCTTCTTCGTCCGCGCGATCACGCGCCTCCTGCAGGACCCCGACCGCTTGCGGGCGAGGTTCACGAAGGGCGCGATGCGACGCGACATCCGCGAGGGGCTGGTGTTCCTGGTCCGGCACCCTGGCGTGCGGACGATGACCATGATCGGCACCCTCCAGTGCATGGCGGGAGGCGGGTT
Source organism: Nocardioidaceae bacterium (assembly GCA_037719575.1). Taxonomy (GTDB): domain Bacteria; phylum Actinomycetota; class Actinomycetes; order Propionibacteriales; family Nocardioidaceae; genus JAWWPG01. The sequence continues at coordinate 25,554 of JBBJMF010000025.1, read as the reverse complement.
CGTGGCCCTCAACGTCATCTGGTGCGACCGGGTGCTGGGCATCGGGACGTCCGGCCTGGAGTTCGGCCTGGTGTTCTCGGCTTGGGGAGTCGGGGGGATCATCGCCACTACCGCGCTGCCACGGTTGCTGCGTCGCACCAGCGCCGCCAGGATCGCGCTCGGGGCACTACCGGTGTCTGCCGTGATCGGCATCGCCACGCCGTTCGCCCACTGGTGGGTCCTGGCGGCGCTCGGGGTGTTCGGCTGGAGCGTCGCCTACATGCTGTTCGCGGTGAACTCGATCTCCTACCGCCAGCAGGTCACCCCCGAGCACCTGCTCGGGCGGGTCAACACCGCCGGCCGGATGCTCGCCTGGGGGCTTGGCTGGACGTCCGGCGCGTTCCTGGGCGGAGCGTTGGCATCCCTGGTGGAGGTGCAGCACGCGATGTCCGCCATGGCGGCGCTGGCGCTCGTCGGCTGTGTGGTCGCGTGGACCTCGCCGCTGCGCTCGGCCTCTTCGGTTGAGGTGCTGGCTTCGTCCCAGTGAGCTGCTGCGCCGGCTCGGTTGAGGCGCCAGCTCGGGTCACTCACAGCTGCCCGCGCGGGACCTGATGGGTATCTCGCCCGGGAGGCTCAGAAGAGGACGGTGGCGAACCGGGTGCGCTCGACGAAGCCGACCCGGTCGTAGGCACGCCGCGCGGCCTCGTTGTGCTCGTTGACGTAGAGCGAGACCAGGGGGGCAAGGTCGCGGAGTACGGCGCTCGCGACGCTGGAGACCGCCGGGGCGCTCAGGCCTCGGCCACGGTAGGCCGGGTTGACCCATACGCCCTGGATCTGGCCGGCGTGCGGCGTGACCGCGGCGACCTCGGCCTTGAAGATGACCTCGTCGCCCTCGATGAGGGCGAACGCGAGACCCTTGCTGATCAGCTGCGCCACCCGGGACCGGTAGAGCCTGGCGCCGCCGCCCGCCTCCGGTGAGACGCCGAGCTCCTCGGTGAACATCGCCACACAGGCCGGGTAGAGCACGTCGAGCTCGTCGGGGCGGACCCTCCGGACCTGCGGGTCCGGCCGGACCAGGGGCTCGGCGTCCAGCGTGAGGAACGGCTGTCGCGGCCTGATGTCTCGGGCCGGGCCCCACCCCTGCCCGAGCAGCCCCCACAGCTGCTGGACGTCGTCGTGCGGACCGAGGATCGCCGAGCAGCGCCTACCCTGCGCCAGGGCCTGGGTGGCGAAAGCGCGCAGTGCGTCCGGCCCCGCCGCGACCGGGATGAGGTTGGCTGCCGCGTGGCAGAGCGCGACCACGCCGGCTCCCTCGTCGTACCCCCAGACCTCGCCGCCCAGCCAGCGTGGGTCGAGCCTGGTCGCGCGGACCCGATGGTCCACGAACACGTAGGTCACCGGGTCCTGGTCAAGGACTCGGCGGACAGCGGGGAGGTCGTCGCGTCCGAGCACGCGGACCTTGCTGCGAGTTCTCAGCACCGAGGCACCTCCCAGGGTGAGCCTACGCGGCCAGGCAGGGTCGCGAGTGGCATGCTGGCTCCCACCGGTTGCGCCGCGATGCCGCGGGGAGACGCCGCTTCGCAGGTCAGGGGAGCACATGACACGACGTCCGGGCAAGGCAGTCCTCGGGGGGCTCGCGGCGAACGCGGTGCTCGTGCTGGCCGCCTGCAGCGGCAACGACGCCGCGCAGGGTCCCACCCAACTGTCCCCGACCGGCACACGGTCCTCGTCGGCGTCCACCGGGACCACCTCGGGCTCGGCAGGGGCACCGGACACGTCGAGCCCGAGAGCTTCGGCGGGGTCGCCCACCACTCCCGCAACGCCACCGCCCACCGCACCGATCTCGCTCACGATGGTGATGAGTGGCGACGTGCTGCTGCACGAAGGGCTCTGGGCGACGGCGCAGCACGACGCCGAACGGACCGGGCGGGGCGCGATGGACTTCCGGCCGATCCTCGCGAACATGCGCTCGGTGGTCACCGGTGCCGACCTCGCCATCTGCCACATGGAGACACCGCTCGCTCCCAAGGGCGGGCCGTACTCGGCGTATCCCATCTTCTCGGTGCCGCCCGAGATCCTGCCGGCGCTCAAGTGGGAGGGTTACGACGCCTGCACGACCGCCTCCAACCACAGCATCGACAAGGGCTTCGAGGGTCTGAAGCGCACGATCGCGGACTTCGACAGGATCGGCCTCGCCCACTTCGGTACCGCCACGACCAAGGCGGCCTCCCGGCGCCCGTTGGTCGTCGACGTGCGTGGTGTCAAGGTCGGGCTCATCAACGCCACGTATGGGACCAACGGGATCCCCCTGCCCGAGGAGGCGCCCTGGTCGGTCCCGCTGATCAATACCGACAAGATCCTGTGGATGGCCCATCGGGCCCGGCTCGACGGGGCGAGGATCGTCATCGTCGGACTGCACTGGGGCCTCGAGTACGACCACGAGCCGATCTCCGACCAGACGTCGGTGGCCGAGACCCTGATGGCCTCACCGGACATCTCGTTCGTCTACGGTCACCACGCACACGTCGTCCAGCCCTACGACAAGGTCAACGGGAAATGGGTCGTCTACGGGCTCGGCAACGCCATCGCCCAGCAGGACACGGCGGTCACGGGCGTCTACGACGGCAACACCGCGCGGGTGACGTTTGTCGAAAGGCCCGACGGGTCGTTCGGCGTGAGCACCCTGGAGTACATCCCCACGATGATCACGCCCTACGACGACGCCGACCCGACCGGTCACCCGATGCGGTGGCTCAACGTGCCACAGGACCTCGCAGACCCAACCTATGCAGCGCTTCGTCCTCAGCTGCTCGCGACCCAGGCGCGAGTGCGTCAGAACGTCAACCTGCTCGGAGCCCTGAAGCGCGGCGTCACCGAAGGCCGATAGGCCCTGGCGAGCGGCCGCACCGCGTCGTACGGCCGGGAAACCCGGGTGGGGCCACGGGGTCCGGGCGGATATCCTCGACTGTCCATGAGCCAACACCGAGGAGTTCCCGTGGTACTGCGGATGTCGACCCTGTTCCTGCGCACGCTGCGTGAGGACCCGGTGGACGCCGAGGTGCCGAGCCATCGCCTCCTGGTGCGCGCGGGCTACATCCGGCGGGCGGCCCCAGGGATCTACTCGTGGCTGCCGCTCGGCTACCGCGTGCTGCGCAACGTGGAGCGGATCGTGCGCGAGGAGATGGACGCGATGGGTGCCCAGGAGGTGCACTTTCCCGCGCTGCTGCCCCGCGAGCCGTTCGAGGCCACCGGCCGCTGGACGGAGTACGGAGACAGCATCTTCACGCTTCAGGACCGCAAGGGGAGCGACTACCTGCTCGGGCCGACCCACGAGGAGATGTTCACGCTGCTCGTCAAGGACCTCTGCTCGTCGTACAAGGACCTGCCACTGTCGCTCTACCAGATCCAGACGAAGTACCGCGACGAGGCGCGTCCTCGCGCGGGCATCCTGCGCGGGCGCGAGTTCGTCATGAAGGACTCGTACTCGTTCGACATCAGCGACGAGGACTTCCTCAAGTCCTATGAGGCGCATCGCGACGCCTACGTGCGCATCTTCGACCGGCTCGGCCTCGACTATGTGATCGTGGCGGCGATGTCGGGTGCGATGGGCGGCTCAGCCAGCGAAGAGTTCCTGGCCAACGCCGTCAACGGGGAGGACACCTACGTCCGCTGCACGTCATGTGACTACGCGGCGAACGTCGAAGCCGTGCGGGTTCCCGTGCCCGATGCCGTGGGGTACGACGACGTACCCGCCGCCCATGCGGAGAAGACCCCGGACACGCCCACCATCGAGACCCTGGTCGACCACCTCAACCAGGCGTTCCCCCGTGACGACCGCATGTGGGCGGCCGGCGACACCCTCAAGAACGTCGTAGTCATGCTGGTCCACCCCGACGGCACGCGTGAGCCGCTGGCAATCGGTGTCCCCGGCGATCGCGCGGTGGACATGAAGCGTCTCGAGGCTCAGGTGCACCCTTCGGAGGTCGGGGTCTTCGACGAGGCGGAATTCGCCAGGAACGAGGCTCTGGTCAAGGGTTACATCGGCCCGGGCGTGCTCGGCCAGGAGTCGTCGAGTGGAGTTCGCTACCTGCTGGACCCGAGGGTGGTGCCCGGGACCCGCTGGGTGACCGGAGCCGACGTGGCCGGCCAACACGTCATCGACCTGGTGGCGGGGCGTGACTTCGTCGGAGACGGTGTCATCGAGGCGGCGGACGTCCGCGACGGCGATCCCTGTCCGCGCTGCGGCTGCCCGCTCGAGACGGCCCGGGGCATCGAGATGGGCCACGTCTTCCAGCTCGGCAGGAAGTTCTCAAAGGCGCTCGACCTGCAGGTGCTCGACGAGCACGGCAAGCTCGTCACGGTCACGATGGGCTGCTACGGAGTCGGGGTGTCGCGCGCGGTCGCCGCCGTCGTCGAGAACTCGCACGACGAGCTCGGCATCATCTGGCCGCGTGAGCTGTCGCCTGCCGACGTCCACGTGGTCGCCACCGGCAAGGACGAGGCGATCTTCGCGGCGGCCGAGCAGCTGTGCCGGGATCTCGCGGCCGCGGATGTCACGGTCCTGTACGACGACCGGCGCAAGGTCTCGCCCGGCGTGAAGTTCAAGGACGCGGAGCTGATCGGCGTGCCGACGATCGTCGTGGTCGGCCGCGGGCTCGACGAGGGCATGGTCGAGGTCAAGGACCGCGCCAACGGCTCGCGGGCCGACGTCGAGCTCGGGGCGGCGGTCGGGCACCTGGCGGCGCTGGTCAAGGGTGCCTAGCCCCGCCGCCAAGATCCGACATCGGGATGGCTCTGACCACCTGAATGTCGGATCTTGATGCAGGTCGAGGCGGTGATCTTCGACTGGGGTGGCACGCTGACGCCCTGGCGGCCGATCGACTACCGGGGTGAGGCGGTCGCTCTCGCGTCGTACGCCGATCCCGCGCAGGTCGAGGCCGTGGCCGACGCGATCTTCGCCGCTGGCGCTCACGTCTGGGGGCGCTCACGCGACGAGCATCGCAGCGCTACCCTGGCCGAGCTCTGTGAGCTGGCCGGTGCCGAGCCGACCCCGGAGGGGATCGCTGCCTACCGGGCATTCTGGGAACCGGCGACGATCACCGACGCGGACGTCCGCCCGCTGTGGGAGGGGCTTCGTGCCGCCCGCGTAAAGGTCGGGGTGCTGTCCAACACGATCTGGCCAGGGGAGTGGCACCGCGAGTTCTTCGAGCGCGACGGCGTCCTGGACCTCGTCGACGGTGACGTCTACACCAGCGAGATCGAGTGGACGAAGCCCGACCGGCGGGCCTTCGAGGCCGCGCTCGACGCGGTCGGCGTGGCGGACCCCCGACGTGCGGTCTATGTCGGTGACCGGCTGTTCGAGGACGTCTGGGGTCCCGCCCAGCTTGGTATGCGGACCATCTGGGTGCCGCACAGCGACATCCCCGACGACCAGCGCGGCCACTCCGAAGGCGAGCCCGACGCCGTCGTTCACCGGCTCGCCGAGATTCCCGCGGTCCTCGCCTCCTGGTCCGACCCTCCATGTTGAGAGGCCGGTCCGGTCCCGTCTTGGCGACTCAGCCGAAGAAGGGAGGCGAACCGAGTTGCTTGACATCAAGTTAACTTGAGGTTGGATGCTGGTGCTCCGAGTCGAGAACCAGGAGCTCCCATGTCTGTAGCTGTTATCACCGGCGCATCTCGCGGTCTGGGTCGAGCGGTCGCCCTGGCGCTAGCGGCCGAGCACTGGTCGCTTGTGGTCGATGCTCGTACGCCGGCCCAACTCGCAGTGGCTGTGGCTGAGCTCGAGGCAAGAGGGGCCGCGAGTGTCGTCAGCCTCGATGGCAGCGTTGCCGATCCTGAGCATCGTCGACAGATCGCGAACGAGGTATCGCGACTGGGCGGGCTCGATCTGCTCGTCAACAACGCGAGCATCCTCGGACCGAGTCCCCAACCAAGCCTCGCGGACTACCCGATCGACGTCCTGAGTGAGGTCTACGACGTCAATGTCATTGCCCCGCTGGCGCTGGTCCAGGCTCTGCTGCCGGTTCTGCGACGCAATGGCGGAACGGTCGTCAACGTCACCTCGGACGCGGGCGCCGAGCCGTACGAGGGGTGGGGTGGCTACGGGTCGTCGAAGGCGGCCCTCGACCAGATGTCGGCGGTCCTGGCGGTAGAAGAGCAAGACCTGAGGATCTATGCCTTCGATCCGGGGGACATGCGGACGCGGATGCATCAGGAGGCCTTTCCAGGCGAGGACATCTCGGACCGACCGGAGCCCGAGACCGTCGTACCAGCCCTGCTCCGGCTGATAGTCGGCCACCTGCCGAGCGGCCGCTACCGGGCCACGGAGCTGCTCGCAGACGCGGCGCTCACGTGAGCACCGAGACCGTCCGCTCGTCGGCAACCAGGTTCGCCGTGCCGCGGGGGAGCGAGGCGACGGCGCCCCCGGAGCGGCGGGGTCTGGCTCGCGACGGGGTGCGGCTCCTCGTGGCCCGACCGGGCGGCATCGAGCACACGATCTTCCGGACGCTCGGGGATCATCTCGAGCCGGGCGACCTGCTGGTCGTCAACACCTCGGCCACGCTTCCCGCTGCCGTCGACGGGGTCCGGGCCAACGGGGTTCGTGGTCCCGTGCATGTCGCTTCCGGCTTCGAAGACGGGTCGTGGGTGGTCGAGGTGCGAGCTCCCGGCAACTCGGGCCCCCAAACGGATCTGGTTCCCGGCGAGGTGATCAGCCTCACTGGAGGTCAGCGGGTCCGCGTCGAGGACGCCTTCCCGAACGCGCGGGCCGGCACCTCCAGGCTCTGGCGGATGACCCCTGTCCCGGAGCGGGACCGGGTGGCCTACCTGCTGGACCACGGGCGACCCATCCGGTACGGCTATCTCAGCGGCGCCTGGCCACTGGGCGACCTGCAGAACGTCTACGCCCGCCAGCAGGGCAGTGCGGAGATGCCCAGCGCCGGGCGGCCGTTGTCGCGACGGGTCCTGGTGCAGCTGATGGCCAAGGGCGTCGCATTAGCCCCCATCGTCTTGCACACCGGCGTTTCCAGCCCGGAGAAGCACGAGCCACCCATGCCGGAGCGCTTCGAGGTCCCGTCGGCGACGGCGCGCCTCGTCAACCACACGCGGAGATCTGGGGGCCGGGTCGTTGCGGTCGGTACGACGTCCGTGCGCGCCCTGGAAAGCGTCGCGCAGCCGGACGGCGGCGTGTCTGCGGGTGCGGGCTGGACCGACCTGGTGCTCGGACCGGCGCGCCCGGCGCGCGTCGTCACCGGGCTGGTCAGCGGACTGCATGAGCCCGAGGCCAGCCACCTGATGCTGCTCGAAGCCGTGGCCGGGCTCGATCTGGTCGCGGCGGCCTATCGTGGCGCCGTCGCCGAGCGCTATCTCTGGCACGAGTTCGGGGACTCGATGCTGTTCCTTCCCGACCCGAGCTCGTGACGACGCCTGTCACAGCCCCGGGAACGCCGCCGGCGGCGTGCCCCATCTCGCACCGCGGACCGCGCAGTCGACGAGCGTGCTGCTGACGAACAGCCTGGACTGGCCGGTCGTCGCGGCGATGGCCCGCGCGTAGACGGTGGCACAACGCGCCTCCAGGTACCGCGCCAGCCGCCGTGCGCTCGGCAGCCCGGCGACCGGGAAGGGGGGTTCGTAGGCCGCCTGCGGCGGCGCCGGCTCCCGGCCACCTGCGGTGATCAGCTCGACGAGGGCGTCTCGCCGGTCGCGGTGGGCGTTGTACGACGACACCGACGCCACAGCGGGCGGGGCGTCGGAAACACCGGCCGACAGGGCCCCGCCCAGCAGCCCGTAACCGAAGAGGGCTGCGTGCTCGGCGGCCAGGCAGGGCTGCAGCACGTCGACGTTCACGACGGAGTCCGGGATCGGCACCGGGAGGACCGCCGTCTTCGGCCCAGCGACCCATCCGGTCACGGCGTGGGAGGCGGCCATGGCCCCGAACAGCTCGGCGAGCAGACCGGAGGTGGCCCTCGTGCAGTCGGCCGAGCGGGCGTCTCGTGCCTCGATCACGAGACCGGCGACGACCTGAGCGAGCACACGTTGCTGTCGGGGCACCGTTGGTCTCGAATGACTGACCGGCGGTCTCAACTCGGTCAATGCCGCGCGCAGCCTGGCCACGTGCTGGGTCTGCCGGTCGACCAGACCGTCGAGCAGGGCACGCTGGCTCACAAAGCGCCGAGCGGCCGTCGCACAGAACGCAAGCAGTCGCTCCTCATCGCTGATCGCCTCGACAACGAGGCGGATGTCGATGTCCTGGACGGTTGTCGAAGGTGTCGTCGGTGTCGGCACGGCAGCCCGCTCGCCGCGCCTGTCGTCCGCGTCGATCCCGCATCCAGCTGCCGCAAAGGCGAGCGCAGACAGGGTGGCTGCCTTCATGGCGGTGCGACGGCTCGACATGACCATCCGCCGAGAGTCGGTGTGATGCGACGGCTCGGTCACCTCGCCGACCGTACCGGAGAACGGCGCTCGGTCGCGGCTCTGGCCCGCTACCCTTGGTACCGCTGCATCAACAACACAACAGGAGGAACTGCTCGTGACCGGCCAACAGCCAGCCGAGACCCTCCTCGAGGTGCTGCGCCCGCCGCTTGCCGACAGCGGGCTCGACGTGGAGGCGGTCGAGCTCTCCACGGCAGGGCGTCGTCGGGTCGTCCGGGTGCTTGTCGACAAGGACGGCGGTGTCACTCTCGACGATCTCGCGGCGGCGACCACCGTTGTCGGCGACAGCCTCGACAACAGCGATGTCCTCGGCGACCGCCCCTACACGCTCGAGGTTACCTCGCCGGGAACCGACCGTCCGCTGACGCAGCGTCGCCATTGGCGCCGCAACGTCACCAGGCTCGTCTCGGTGACACGCACCGACGGCGCCGTGGTCGAGGGCCGGATCATCCGGGCCGGCGACCAAGCGGCGACGGTCGACGTGCATGGAGAGCCCACCGAGGTCGAGTACTCCGACGTGGTGACCGCCCGCATCCAGCTCGAGTTCAACCGTCCCCGGAGCGAGGAGGGGTAGCCGATGGACATCGACATGTCAGTCCTGCGCTCGCTCGAGCGCGAGCGGGAGATCTCCTTCGACGTGCTCGTCGACGCGATCGAGCAGTCGCTCCTGGTCGCCTACCACCGCAGCGCGGGTGCCCATGAGGACGCGCGAGCGGAGCTCGACCGCAAATCGGGGCACGTGACCGTGTGGGTGCGCGAGCGCGACGAGGAAGGCGCGCTCGTGCGTGAGTGGGACGACACCCCCGCAGGCTTCGGCCGGATCGCGGCGACGACGGCGAAGCAGGTCATCCTCCAGCGCCTGCGCGACGCCGAGGACGACCTGCGGTTCGGTGAGTTCTCGGGCAAGGAGGGCGACGTCGTGTCCGGTGTCGTCCAGCAGGGTCGCGACCCGGCCATGGTGTTCGTCGACCTCGGCAAGATCGAGGCGGTGCTGCCGGCCGCCGAGCGGGTGCCGGGGGAGAAGTACGACCACGGCCAGCGCATCCGCTGCCTCGTGGTCACCGTGCGGAAAGGTCCGAAGGGCCCACAGATCATGGTGTCGCGGTCACACCCCAACCTGGTGAAGAAGCTCTTCGCCCTCGAGGTCCCGGAGATCGCCGACGGCACGGTGGAGATCTGCGGGATCGCCCGTGAGGCGGGACACCGGACCAAGATCGCCGTCCGGTCACACGTCGACGGAGTCAACCCGAAGGGTGCCTGTATCGGCCCGATGGGTCAGCGGGTGCGCAACGTGATGACCGAGCTGCACGGCGAGAAGATCGACATCGTCGACTGGTCGGAGGATCCCGGCGAGATGATCGGTCACGCGCTCTCGCCGGCGCACGTGCTGTCGGTCGAGATCGTCGACGAGGCCGCCCGGTCGGCGCGAGTGGTTGTCCCGGACTACCAGCTCTCGCTGGCGATCGGCAAGGAAGGCCAGAACGCCCGGCTCGCGGCGCGGATGACCGGCTGGCGGATCGACATCCGCTCCGACGCGCCCGCTGAGGCAGTCGACGCGACGGCACCGCCCACCGAGTAGCCCCTCCCGGTCGTCTGCGTTTCTGCGGGGAAACGCCGCAGGCGCACCGCAGGCGAATCGCCCCGGGTGCAGGTGGGCGGGGAGGGAACGTCGCGAGAATGCCCGCCGGGCGGGTAGACTGTCTTGTTGATGAGCCGCACCACCCCGATCCGTTCATGTGTCGGATGCCGGGCGAAGGCGGCGAAGTCCGACCTGTTGCGTGTGGTCGTCGACGTCTCCGGGCCCCAGCGGTCCGTCGTACCCGACGAGCGCGCCGACAAACCGGGCCGGGGAGCGCACCTGCACCCCACGGCCACCTGCCTCGAGCTCGCCGACCGCCGGCGGGCGTTCCCGCGGGCCTTCCGGCTCGAGGGACCGCTCGACATCAACGCGGTTCGGGACTGGCTCGGGGCGCACCGGCCGGTCTCACCCGAGACCGCGCCGACAGACACCTCACGAAAGCGGAGCAGCGGCTCATGACATCTCGATGAGACTCATGCGATGAGCACGCCCACCACCTAACGGTCCGCGCCCTTCTTGGGTCGGACCGCCCAAGAAGGAGAATTGTGGCAGGAAAAGCCAGAGTCCACGAGCTCGCCAAAGACTTCGGAGTGCCCAGCAAGAACGTGTTGGAGGCGCTCAAGGAGATGGGCGAGTTCGTCAAGTCAGCCTCCTCGACGGTCGAGGCACCCGTCGTACGCCGGCTCGAGGAGCTGAAGGGCTCCGAATGGAAGGCGGCCGCCGAGGCCAAGGCCGCCCGCGCCGCCAAGGCGGCCGCGAAGAAGGCCGCCAAGACCGCTGAGTCTGCCGACGGCGTGACCGAGACGCCGGCAGCCGACGGCGTCGTCCCGGCGACGCGCACCGCGCCCAGCGCCGAGTCCGCAAACGGCAGCGGCCCGACCACTCCGGCAGTCATCGACGCACCACCTTTATCGGCACCCGTCGCGCCCTTGTCGCCCGTCGGCGATCGGCCGGACGTCCCCGAGCAGCCGGCGGCAGATGCCGGCACCCGAGGGGCACCGCCTGTCGGAGCACCTGTGGTGACGGCCCCCGCTGCCGGTGGATCCGCGCCCGCGGGGTCCGACCTTCCGCGCCCGCTGGCCCCCAAGCCGAGCGGTCCGCGTCCGGGCAACAACCCGTTCTCGTCCACGCAGGGGATGCAGCGCTCTCGGCGACCCGACCCGAATGCGGCACCGCACATCCCGGTCGGCCGCACCGACCGTCCCGGCGACCCACGGTCACCCCGCCCGGGCGGCGTCCCCGGTGCACCCCGACCCAACCCGGCCATGATGCCCAAGCAGTCGAGTGGCGTCAGCGGTCCGGCTACTCGCGGCCGCGGCGCGCCCGTCGGCCCTGGTGGCCGGTCCGCCAGCGGTCCTGGCGCTCCGCGTACGGGAGCTCCGGCGCGTGGCGGCCAGCGCACGGGCGGTGGCTTCTCGGGTGGTGCCCTGCCTTCCACCGGCGGGCGTCCCGCACCCGGTCGGGGTGGCCGCGGCACCACCCAGGGCGCCTTCGGCCGTCCCAACGGCCCGAGCCGTCGTGGACGCAAGTCCAAGCGCGCCCGTCGCCAGGAGTACGAACAGATGCAGGCACCCACGACGGGTGGTATCCGGGTCCGGAAGGGGGAGGGTGAGATCGTCCGGCTTTCGCGCGGAGCCTCGCTCACGGACTTCGCCGAGAAGGTAGGCGTCGACGCAGCCTCGCTGGTGCAGGTTCTCTTCGCGCTGGGCGAGATGGTGACCGCCACCCAGTCGGTGAACGACGAGACGCTGCGGATCCTCGGTGAGGAGATGAACTACACCATCGAGGTCGTGTCCCCGGAGGACGAGGACAAGGAGCTGCTCGACTCGTTCAACATCGAGTTCGGTGAGGACGAGGGAGGCGAGGAGGCGCTCATCGCCCGGCCTCCGGTGGTCACCGTCATGGGGCACGTCGACCACGGCAAGACCAAGCTGCTCGACTCGATCCGCGGCACGTTCGTCGTGTCCAAGGAGGCGGGTGGCATCACCCAGCACATCGGTGCCTACCAGGTGGCGACCGAGGTCGACGGCGCGGAGCGCAGGCTCACGTTCATCGACACGCCGGGACACGAGGCCTTCACCGCTATGCGGATGCGCGGCGCGCAGGCGACCGACATTGCCGTACTGGTGGTGGCCGCCGACGACGGGGTCATGCCTCAGACGATCGAGGCGCTTAACCACGCGAAGGCTGCCGATGTGCCGATCGTGGTGGCCGTCAACAAGATCGACAAGGAGGACGCCGACCCCGCGAAGGTCCGCGGCCAGCTCACCGAGTACGGCCTGGTGCCTGAGGAGTACGGCGGCGACGCGATGTTCGTCGACGTGTCCGCGAAGTCCCTGGTCAACATCGACAAGCTGCTGGAGTCGCTCGTGCTCACAGCCGACGCGGCACTCGACCTGCGGGCCAACCCCGACCAGGACGCCCAGGGGCTCGTGATCGAGGCCCACCTGGACCGAGGTCGGGGGCCGGTGGCCACCGTGCTCGTCCAGCGGGGCACGCTCCACGTCGGCGACTCGATCGTCGCCGGGCCCGCCTACGGACGGGTCCGCGCCATGCTCGACGAGCACGGCGAGCCGGTGATGGAGGCGCCCCCGAGCCGGCCCGTCATGGTGCTGGGGCTCACCGCGGTGCCAGGCGCGGGCGACAACTTCCTGGTCGTCACCGACGACAGGGTGGCGCGGCAGATCGCCGAGAAGCGCGATGCCCGCGAGCGGGCCGCGATGCTCGCGAAGAGCACAGGTCGTCGTACCCTCGAGGACTTCCTCTCGAGCATGGAGAAGGGCGAGAGCGAAGAGCTGCTCCTCATCCTCAAGGGCGACGTGTCCGGCTCGGTCGAGGCACTCGAGGACTCGCTCGCGAACATCAACGTCGGGGCAGACGTGCGGCTGCGGGTCATCGACCGTGGTGTCGGCGCGATCACCGAGACCAACGTGATGCTCGCCGCCGCCTCCAACGCCGTCATCATCGGGTTCAACGTCAGGCCGCAGGGCAAGGCGACCGAGGTGGCCGACCGCGAGGGCGTCGACATCCGCTACTACACGGTGATCTACCAGGCGATCGACGAGATCGAGGCCGCGCTGCGTGGCATGCTCAAGCCTGAGTTCGAGGAGGCGCAGCTCGGCACCGCCGAGATCCGCGAGGTCTTCCGCTCATCGAAGATCGGCAACATCGCCGGCTGCCTGGTGCTGTCGGGCACGATCCGACGCAACTCGAAGGCGAGGTTGCTGCGGGACGGCTCGGTCGTCGCCGACAACCTCGACATCTCGTCTCTCAAGCGGCTCAAGGACGACGCGACCGAGGTGCGCGAGGGCTTCGAGTGTGGTCTCACGCTCGGGAGCTACAACGACATCAAGATCGGCGATGTCGTCGAGACGTTCGAGCTGCGGGAGATCCCCCGCACCTGAGTCGGCTCGTGACCCCTCGCCCGTCAGCGGCCGAGGGGTCACTGCTGCTCGTAGTGTTGGCCGCTGCAACGAGGAAGAAGGCAGGCAATGAGCACCGGACGGGTTCGCAGGGTCGCCGACAGGATCCAGGTCGTCGTGGCGGAGATGCTCGAGCGCCGGATCAAGGACGTCAGGCTCGGCTTCGTGACGATCACCGACGTGCGCGTCACCGGGGACACCCAGCACGCGTCGATCTTCTTCACCGTGCTCGGCGATGAGACCCAGCGCGCGGAGTCGGTCGCGGCCATCGAGAGCGCGAAGGGCCTGATGCGCTCGGAGGTGGCGCGCCAGCTGGGCATGCGGCACGCTCCGACACTCGAGTTCATCCTGGACGCCCTCCCTGAGTCGGCCGCCCACATCGAGGAGCTGCTCAACGAGGCCCGGCGGCGCGATGCAGCCGTCGCCGCCGCTGCGGCCGGGGCGTCGTACGCCGGCGAGGCCGACCCCTACAAGCGCCCCGCCGAGGATGACCCTGACGACCCGGCCGACGAGGACGCCGACCAGGTCGGCGCCGACCCGGTGGCCGAGTCGCGGTCCTGAGCGTGCCCTGCGCTGACGGTCTGCTGGTCGTCGACAAGCCAGCCGGCTGGACGTCGCACGACGTCGTCGCCCGGGGCCGCCTCGTGTGCGGAACCCGCCGGGTCGGGCATGCCGGGACCCTCGACCCGATGGCGACCGGGGTGCTGCTGCTCGGCATCGGGCGGGCGACTCGTCTGCTCGGCAGGCTCGCGCTGACGGACAAGGCCTACGAGGCGACGATCAGGCTCGGGCAGACGACAGTCTCCGACGACGCCGAAGGCGAGGTGATCGACTCGGTGGATGCTGGCGGCGTCACTGACGATGCGATCGCCGGTGCTGTCGCGAGTCTGACCGGGACCATCCAGCAGCGCCCGTCGGCGGTGTCCGCGATCAAGATCGACGGCGAGCGAGCCTACCGACGAGTGCGCGCGGGAGAGGACGTCGTGCTTCCCGCGCGGGCAGTGACCGTCTCGCGCTTCGAGATCGAAGCGGTACGTCGTCATGCCGGGCTCGTCGACCTCGACGTGCAGGTGGAGTGCTCGACCGGCACCTACGTGCGGGCCCTGGCCCGCGACCTGGGTGCCATGCTCGATGTCGGCGGGCACCTGACCCGCCTCCGCCGGACGCGGGTCGGGCCGTACGACCTGTCGACGGCTCACGCCCTCGATGCGCTGGGGGCCGAGCCGGACGTCGTACCCCTCGATTCAGCGGCCGAGCAGTGCTTCCCGACGTACCGGGTGACCCCCGAGCAGGCGACCGCCGTGCGGCACGGGCGGGCCTTCGCCGCCAACCTGGGTGCCAACGGTCAGGTCGCCCTGTTCACCGAGACAGGGGGGTTCCTGGCGCTCTACGAGCAGGATGGGCCACGCGCCAAGGCCGTTGCCGTCTTCACCGACTGAAGAGCGGCGGGGTTCCGGGATCGGTGCCTGCCGGCTGGACTGTCGCTCGCCACGGCTACGGTCGGGGGCGAGGACGAGAGGACCGGACACCGTGACCGTGGCCGCCAGCGACGCCAGCGACGCCAGCACGCTGCGTGCGGACGCCGAGGCGGTTCTGCGGGCGTTGGTCGGCTCCGCCCTCGCGGTCCTGCGCGACGACCAGTGGAGTGCCATCGAGGCTCTCGTGCTCGACCGCCGGCGGGCCCTCGTCGTCCAGCGCACCGGGTGGGGAAAGTCCGCGGTCTACTTCGTCGCCACCGCGTTGCTGCGGGCTCGTGGGGCAGGTCCCACGGTCATCGTGTCGCCGCTGCTCGCCCTGATGCGCAACCAGATCGCGGCGGCGACGAGGGCCGGCATCCATGCGGTCACGATCAACTCGACGAACCCCGAGCAGTGGGCAAGCCTCTACGACGCGATCGGGCGCGCCGAGGTCGACGTCATCCTGGTCTCGCCGGAGCGTCTCAACAACCCTGACTTCCGCGACACGGCGTTGCCGAATCTGGCGGCCACTGCCGGTCTGGTGGTCGTCGACGAGGCACACTGCATCTCGGACTGGGGTCACGACTTCCGCCCCGACTACCGCCGGATCCGCACCCTGCTCGCCGAGCTGCCGACCGCCGTTCCGGTGCTGGCGACGACGGCGACGGCGAACTCGCGGGTCGTCACCGACGTGGCGGAGCAGCTGTCGGTCAGTGGCGAGGCCTCGCTTGCCGACGTCCTCGTGCTGCGCGGCTCGCTCGACCGCGAGTCGCTGCACCTCGGCGTGCTCCGCCTGCCGAGCCACCCGGCGCGGCTCGCCTGGCTGGCGGCGAACCTCTCCCGGCTGGAGGGGTCCGGCATCATCTACTGCCTCACGGTCGCAGCCACGAAGGACGTGGCGGAGCACCTTCGGCAGCAGGGCCACCGGGTTGCCGCCTACTCGGGCCAGACGGACCAGGCGGAGCGCCTCGCGGCCGAGGACGACCTGCTGCACAACCGGGTGAAGGCGCTCGTCGCCACGTCCGCGCTCGGTATGGGGTTCGACAAGCCCGATCTCGGCTTCGTCATCCACCTCGGCGCACCACCGAGCCCGATCGCCTACTACCAACAGGTCGGGCGGGCCGGCCGCGGCGTCGAGGAGGCGGTGGTCATCTTGCTGCCAGGGCGGGAGGACGTCGACGTCTGGGCCTACTTCGCGTCGTTGTCGTTCCCCCCAGAGCGCGACGTACGCGAGACCATCTCCGCGCTGGAGGCCCACGACCGGCCGATGTCGACGGCGATGCTCGAGACCCGGGTCGCGCTGCCTCGCGGGCGCCTCGAGGCCATGCTGAAGGTGCTCGACGTCGACGGTGCGGTGCGCCGCGTGCGGGGCGGCTGGACGTCGACCGGCGCTCCGTGGAGCTACGACGCCGTCAGGTATGCCCGCGTCGCCGAGACCCGGCGGGTCGAGCAGCAGGCCATGCTCGACTACGAGTTGACGACGCAGTGCCGGCTGGAGTTCCTCCGGCTGGCCCTTGACGACCCGTCGGCCGAGCCGTGCGGGCGTTGCGACAACTGTGGCCCGCTCACCCTCGACGCCGGAGTCGACGATGTGGCGCTCGAGGAAGCCCGCCTCCGCCTGGCCCGGCCGGGAGTCACCGTCGAACCACGCCGTCTCTGGCCTACCGCGCTGTCCTCCCTGGGGATCGACCTCGCCGGACGGATCGCTGCCGACGAGCAGGCCGAGCCCGGCCGGGCCGTAGGAAGGTTCACCGACCTCGGCTGGGGCACGGCGCTGCGCGAGCTCTTCGCGGCGGGCGCCGAGGACGACGACGTGCCGATCCCCCTGCGGCACGCCCTCGTCGAAGTTCTCGAAGCGTGGGACTTCGGCGACGTCGCCGGCCCGGACTCGATCGCGTCGATCCACTCGGCGACCCGGCCGCTGCTCGCCCGGCATCTCGCGGCCGGCCTCGCGCGCTACACGGGGTGGCCCGAGGTGGCGAGGTTCGCCGTCTCGAGCAGCGCGCCCCCGCCCCGGTCGGGCGTCAACTCCGCGCATCGCCTGGCCGACGTTCGGGGCCGGCTGACGCTTGAGGGACAGGCCCGGCTGCCCGGCCGCCGGGTGCTGCTGCTCGACGACCGGACCAGCTCGGGGTGGACACTTGCGGTGGCCGCTCGTGAGCTGAGACGTGCGGGCGCCGATGCCGTCTTCCCCCTCGTTCTCGCCTCAGCCACCTAAGGAGCCGCCGTGCCGGTCACCCGTCCATCGCCTCGCCGAGCAGGAGGCCGGCGCAAGGATCCGACATCTAGGTGGTTGGGGCCTCCTGAATGTCGGATCTTGATGCGGGGGACATGAGTACGCCGATTGCGTGGCGGAGTTCGACCGCCGCGTGAGACAAGGACCCCCGACATGCCCGAGAACCCTGTCCCCGCTGTCCCGTCATCCACCAAGGCCGAGACGCGGCGCGGCACCCCCGTGGTCCCGGGTATCGCGGTGGGCCCGGTCGTCCGGCCGCAGCCAAGGGTCGACCTCAGCCACGTGTCCGAGCTGTCGGCTCAGGACCCTGAGACTGAGACGGCCCGCTATGCCAGCGCCGTCGACACGGTGTCCAGCCGGCTGACCGGTCGAGCCGAGTCGACGAGCGGGGTGGCTGCGGAGGTGCTGGTCGCCCAGGTAGGTCTCGTCTCCGACCGTGGGCTGCGCAAGGCTGTCGGCAAACAGATCGCCGCTGGGCTCGGCGCCGAGGCGGCGGTCTGTGCGGCAGTGGCCTCGTTCGCGGCGATGTTCGAGCAGGTGGGCGGGCTGATGGCGGAGCGCGTCACGGACCTGCGCGATCTCGGCGGACGGCTCGTCGCGGAGCTCCAAGGGCTCCCAGAGCCGGGGATCGCGGTACCGGATGTGCCGTCGGTGCTGCTCTGCGACGATCTCGCGCCGGCGGACACGGCGACTCTGGACCCGGCGAAGTTCGTCGGGATCGCGATGAGGCTTGGTGGCCCGACCAGCCACACGGCGATCATCGCCCGGCAGCTCGCCATCCCGTGCATCGTCGCCGCCGACGTGGACGACATCGCGGTCGGCACCATGGTGCTGGTCGACGGTGCGACGGGTGAGATCGTGATCGAGCCGGACCGAGAGGAGGCGGGGCTGCTGGTGGCTGCAGACCGTCGTACCCGTGCCGATTCAGACGCCTGGACCGGCCCGGGCCGGACCGCAGACGGGGCCAGGATCTCGGTCTACGCCAACGTGCAGGACGGCGTGACTGCCCGCAAGGCCGCGAGTGGACCCAGTGAGGGAGTGGGGCTCTTCCGCAGCGAGCTCGCCTTCCTCGGCCAGGACCAGGAACCGACGGTGGAGGAGCAGGCGACCATCTACGCCGAGGTCCTGGCCGCTTTCGGCGACCGCCTGGTGGTGATCCGCACCCTCGACGCCGGGTCGGACAAGCCCATGAAGTTCGCCAACCTGCACGAGGAGGAGAACCCGGCACTCGGGGTGCGCGGGCTGCGCATCGCCATCGCCAACCCCGGCCTGCTCACGAACCAGCTCGACGCGATCGCGGTCGCCGCGGAGCGCACCGGCACCAACCCGTGGGTCATGGCACCGATGGTCGCGACCGCCGGAGAGGCCCGGGGGTTCGCGGAGCAGGTGCGCGAACGCGGCCTCACGCCGGGTGTGATGATCGAGGTGCCGTCCGCGGCGCTGCTCGCCGACCGCATCCTGGCCCACGTCGACTTCCTGTCGATCGGCACCAACGACCTCTCCCAGTACACGATGGCCGTCGACAGGCTCAGCAGCGAGCTCGCCGGGCTGACGGATCCCTGGCAGCCGGCGGTCCTCCAGCTGATCGCACGTACGGCGGACGCGGGCGCGGTGACGGGCAAGCCCGTCGGGGTCTGTGGCGAGGCTGCCGCCGACCCGCTGCTCGCGTGCGTGCTGGTCGGGCTCGGCATCACGTCGCTCTCGATGGCCGCCTCGGCGATCGGCCGGGTCGGCGCGTCGCTGGCCAGGCAGCCGCTGGCAGCCTGCCAGGAGGCAGCGCAGGCGGCGGTTCGGGCGGCGGACCCCGCAGCGGGAAGGGCGGCAGCCTCGGCGGCGCTCGGCCGCTGAGCCTCGCCGGACAGCAGTACCGAGCCACGCTTGCTGAGCAGTTAGGGTCGCTGCACAACCTCCATCTCTCACGATCTCGCAAGAAGGCGGTGCGCCGGGTGCGTCTGTGGCACGACCTCGCGGAGATCGACCGCGATCTCGCGGCAAGCGTCGTGACGATCGGCAACTTCGACGGGGTGCACCGCGGACACCGCTATGTGCTTGCCGAGGCTCGCCGGATCGCTGAGCGGTTGGGGGGCCTCACCGTCGTGGCCGTCACGTTCGACCCCCATCCGATGACCGTCATCCGGAGCGACTTGGCGCCTCAGCCGTTGACCTCCGTGGAGGACCGGTCGGCACTGCTGGCTGCGGCGGGCGCCGACGCAGTGCTGGTGCTGGCGTTCACCGCCGAGCTTGCAGACCAGGAGGCAGGGGACTTCGCCGAGACCGTGGTCTTCGGGGCGCTGCACGCCGCCGGCGTCGTGGTGGGGGAGAACTTCAGGTTCGGTCACCGGGCGGTCGGCGACATCGACCTGCTGCGACGGCTGGGCGCCGAGCACGGCTGCGAGGTGGTCGGGCTGCCGCTCGACGGTGCCGGCGAGCGCACCTGGTCGTCGACGTACATCCGCACCCGTCTCATGGAGGGCGACGTCTCGGCAGCGGCCGAGGCGCTGGGCCGCCCGTTCTCCTTGCACGGCCGGGTCGTCAAGGGCGAGCAGAGGGGCCGTGAGCTCGGCTACCCGACCGCTAACGTGCCGGTCAGCAGCAGCCGCACCATCGTCCCCGCTGACGGTGTCTACGCCGGTTGGCTGAGGCGCCTCGACCGTCCCGAGGCGCCATGGTGGCCGGCCGCGATCTCCGTGGGCACGAACCCGACGTTCGACGGAACGGACCGCCGAGTCGAGTCCTACGTCCTCGATCGCACCGACCTGGAGCTGTACGACGACCTGGTCGAGGTGGCCTTCGTCCAACACCTCCGGGGCATGGTGAAGTTCGACGACGTCGACGCGCTCGTGACCCAGATGGCGGACGACGTCGGCCGCGCGCGGACGCTGCTGCGGAACGCCCCGGCCTGAGGGTCGTGCGCCGGCAGGATCGGCTGGATCTGGCACGATAACGTGAGGACAGTTCCTCACACGACGACGAAGGGTCACGCTATGCACGTTTTTCGCCTGGGCGCCGGTCTCGCGGCAGCCGCGTTGCTAGTCCTCACCCCCACCGGAGCCACCGCGGCAAGCCAATGGTTCTCAGATGCACACGGGGACGTGAAGTCGAGCGTTGACATCCATCGGGTACGCCTCTTCAACGGGTCACTTCAGGGTCCGGCTGTGCGCGTGACGGTAGTGCAGCGCGAGCTTCGCGCCGGCGACGGCTTCGACGTCTGGCTCGACACCGACGCTGCCGACCCGGGTCCGGAGTTCCGTGCCGCCTGGTTCGCCAACTCCGACTCATTGGGGGTGCGGATGGTGGAGTCGTTCTCGGATATGGGGCAACAGGTGGCCTGCCCCCTCTTCCGGGTGCGAAGCGCTCAGGACGACCCGGGGGAGTCCAGCCACGTCTTCATCCCGCGGCCGTGCTTGGACTACCCGGGCTCCGTGCGGATCAGCGTCCGGGCCCAGCGTGCCTTCGCCCACACGACGGCCACGGACTGGGCGCCGAGTGTCCTGCACTTCTACCCGTGGGTCGCTCGCGGCTGACGATGAACTGGCTCGAGCCGCCGCCTCTGACTCAGGAGGGCGCGCCCGCGTCTCGCATCGAGGACTCGGCGCAGGCCTTCAGCGTCAGGAGCTGCTTGCGCATCATGACGAGGTCGCCGGCCGCGAGGATTGTGTTTCTGGCGCGGGACCACCAGCCATCAGCCTCGACCACCAAGCAGACAACGACCCGGCACTCTTGCTCGGCGACCGGATCGATCTGGTAGGTGAGCGACTGGACGCCGAAGAGCCGGTTCGCGCGCGGTGTGGCCGTCCCCGTGATGTGGTGCCCTTCGTCGTAGTCGCTGATCCTGCAGACGAGGAATAGTTGGCCGACGGCGAGCCGCTCGGCACCTGGCGTGAGGTCGCGAGGGCTTCGCCGACCGAGGTTGTCGAGCAGGTCGTAGCTGTAGGGCGCGACCTTGAGCTGGCAGAGCCAGCGGAAGACCACTCCAGGGTCCGCCCGGACGGTCACTGCACGCATGAGCCGCTCGCAGGGCTCGCTGGCGTATGCCTCGCAGGGATAGGAGGCAGCCAACTCGGCGTTGCTGGCGCCCCATGTGCGGGCAATGGTGCGGAGCCTCATCGATACCCCCTCGATCCATACGGGAACGTATGGAAAAGACCGTACGCTACCGTACTGAGTGTGTCCACACTGACCCGTGACGACTGGGCGGCCGCCGCTCTGGAAGTGATCGCGTCAGGGGGCGGGATCGCCGCCGTCGCCGTGGAGCCGATCGCTGCTCGGCTGGGCAGCACGAAGGGGAGCTTCTACTGGCACTTCCGCTCCCGCTCCGATCTCATCGAGGCCGCACTCCTTCGCTGGGAGCGACTCGCGACCCTCGACGTGATCACCCACATCGACGGCACGGGCTTGGACGCTGAGGGCCGGCTCCGGGCGCTCTTCGAGCACACGTTCCAGCCGCGCCAACTGATGGGCGCCGACATGGCCCTTCTCTCGCACACCGATCTCGCGGTCGTGCGAACGACGATCGACCGAGTGACCAAGCGCCGCATCGACTACGTCGCGAACCTGCTGCGTGAGATCGGACTACCGACACACGTTGCCCGGCGTCGCGCCGTCCTTGGCTACAGCGCGTTCCTGGGCAACCTCCAGCTCGCGCACGCCTCTCCGGACCTGCTCAGGCGATCGGTCGGCTCGATGAAGGAATACACCGACGAGGTCTTGGCGATGCTGATCAGCGACCGCCGTCATCCCGACTCCGTGGTGGCTGCGCCAGGTTGAGGTGTCAGTTCCGTCAGGTCGAGGCGGTCCGGTCCGGCCACGCAGTTGCACTCATCTCGCGAGGGGGTAGACCCGTCTCAGATCGGCGAACGCCGTCGGCGGCTCGGGGGTTTCGAGTCTTGTTCTCATCGCCAGCGCACATTCGAGGGAAGGTGTGTCGGTGGCGACCCGCACGTCGTACAGACCGTGGGCATGGACCAGTGGATGTTGCAAGACCGCCCGGCCGACCTGACGGTCACCACGCTCCCGTTCGCGCCGCTCGAGCTCAGCCAGTCCGCAGTCGAGACCGATGAGGTACGTCGGGAGGTCGGCGAACATGTCGAGGCAGTGCCCGACCTCGCCGGGTCGAGGGCCACCAGGTCGTGACGGCGACGATTGTGGGCCTGAAGCGTCGCGCTGATAGCCTGTGCAGTGCCGTCTTTGTCGGCCGCGGAACGAGAGTGCCCGGGTGAACAGGCCCCGGCGCGCCGCGCAACGAATTCCCGAAGGGAGATCGCGTGTCACTGGACGCCGCGACCAAGAAACAGATCATCGACACATATGCCACCGGCGACGGCGACACGGGGTCACCCGAGGTGCAGGTCGCGCTGCTCACCAAGCGCATCGCGGATCTCACCGAGCACCTCAAGGAGCACAAGCACGACCACCACAGTCGTCGTGGCCTGCTGCTCCTCGTCGGGCAGCGTCGGCGGTTGCTCAACTACCTTCAGCACACCGAGATCGCTCGTTATCGCAGCATCATCGAGCGGCTCGGTCTGCGCCGCTAGGCGCACAGCCTCACCCTGTGCGGCGGCCACCTTCCGATGTGGCCGCTGCCTGCATGACAGGCCGGTACGACGACGGCTCACAACTGAAGAGAGATCACCACCAACTGAAGCGGTGCCGCACACGGTGGCACCGACACCAGTGACGTCACGCGTTGACGCAGCCGTGAGGCACCGGTCCTCGGTAGTGACCTTCGGGATGAGATCTCACCCCGCGGGCCTCGATCGAAGACCGGCCTCCGCAGTCAGCGTGGCCTCCCGCTCAGCGGGCAGCCCACCGCGTGACGGCGGCGCAGCCCGCGCGGCCGACACGCTCCAACGCCGATGGCGTTCGTCGCGTGACGTCACGCGAACGAAAGGGAACCCATGACGGGTACCGAACCGAAGTCCGTCGAGACCGTTATCGACAACGGCAGCCACGGCAAACGCACCATCCGATTCGAGACCGGGCACCTTGCCCGCCAGGCCGCCGGCTCCGCCGTCGCGTTCCTGGACGACGAGACCATGCTGCTGTCGGCGACCACCGCCGGCAAGCACCCGAAAGAGCAGTTCGACTTCTTCCCCCTGACGGTCGACGTCGAGGAGCGGATGTATGCCGCGGGACGCATCCCCGGGTCGTTCTTCCGCCGCGAGGGCCGACCCTCCGAGGACGCGATCCTGACCTGCCGCCTCATCGACCGACCGCTTCGGCCGTCGTTCGTCTCAGGTCTGCGCAACGAGGTCCAGGTCGTCATCACCGTGCTGGCGCTGCACCCCGACACGGCGTACGACGTGCTCGCGATCAACGCCGCATCGTTGTCGACGCAGCTGAGCGGGCTGCCGTTCAGCGGACCTGTCGGGGCCACCCGCGTCGCCCTCATCGACGGCCAGTGGGTCGGCTTTCCGACGAACAGCCAGACGGCCGAGTCGGTCTTCGACATGGTGGTCGCGGGACGTGTCACCGAGAGTGGTGACGTCGCGATCATGATGGTCGAGGCGGAGTCCACCGAAGCCACCTGGGAGAAGGTGCGCGCCGGCGCTCAGCCGCCGACCGAGGACATCGTCGCCGAGGGCCTCGAAGCAGCGAAGGCCTTTATCAAACAGCTGTGTGAGGCTCAGCAGCAGCTCGCCGACGTGGCTGCGAAGCCCGTCACCGAGTTCCCGCGGTTCCTCGACTACCAGGACGACACGTTCGCCGCCGTCGAGTCCGCGGCCGGTGACGACCTCGCCGCCGCGTTGACGATCGCCGACAAGCAGGAGCGGGAGTCGCGTCTCGATGAGCTCAAGGCCGGCGTGCTCGCCGACCTCGGCGAGAGCTTCCAGGGCCGCGAGAAGGAGCTGGGCGCGGCTTTCCGCTCGCTGACGAAGAAGCTCGTCCGCCAGCGGGTACTGAGCGACAACGTCCGCATCGACGGCCGTGGCCTCGCCGACATCCGGACCCTAAACGCCGAGGTCGGCGTCGTCCCTCGGGTGCACGGCTCGGCACTGTTCGAGCGGGGCGAGACCCAGATCCTCGGGATCACCACGCTCAACATGCTGTCGCTGGAGCAGAAGCTCGACACGCTGTCACCGGAGAAGTCCCGCCGCTACATGCACAACTACAACTTTCCTCCGTACTCGACCGGCGAGACAGGTCGGGTGGGTTCGCCGAAGCGCCGCGAGATCGGACACGGCGCCCTTGCGGGCCGTGCCCTCATCCCGGTCCTGCCAACCCGCGAGGAGTTCCCCTACGCGATCCGTCAGGTCTCGGAGGCGCTGGGCTCGAACGGCTCGACCTCGATGGGTTCCGTATGCGCCTCCACGATGGGTCTGCTCAACGCGGGTGTGCCGTTGCGCGCCGCCGTCGCCGGCATCGCGATGGGGCTGATCACCGGTGAGGTCGACGGCGAGCAGAAGTTCGTCACGCTGACCGACATCCTCGGCGCCGAGGACGCCTTCGGCGACATGGACTTCAAGGTCGCCGGCACCCGCGAGTTCGTCACGGCTCTGCAGCTCGACACCAAGCTCGACGGCATCCCTGCCTCCGTGCTCGGCTCGGCGCTGCAGCAGGCCCGCGACGCGCGGATGGCCATCCTCGACGTGATGGCCGAGGCCATCGACGCACCGGACGAGATGGCACCGACCGCGCCGCGCATCCTCACCATGCATGTGCCCGTCGACAAGATCGGTGAGGTGATCGGCCCCAAGGGCAAGATCATCAACCAGATCCAGGACGACACCGGCGCGCAGATCAGCATCGAGGACGACGGCACGATCTACGTGGGAGCCGACAACGGCGATGCTGCGGAGGCCGCGCGCTCGATGATCAATGCGATCGCCAACCCGCAGATGCCGGAGATCGGCGAGCGCTACCTCGGGACGGTCGTCAAGACGACGAACTTCGGTGCTTTCGTGTCGCTGCTGCCCGGGAAGGACGGCCTGCTGCACATCTCGAAGCTGCGTGCCCTGGCCGGCGGGAAGCGTGTCGAGAACGTCGAGGATGTGGTCTCCGTGGGTCAGAAGCTCCAGGTCGAGATAGGAGAGATCGACGACCGGGGCAAGCTGAGCCTCGTACCCGTGGTCGAGGAAGACCAGAGCCAACCGGTCGACGCCTGACCGTGCGGTATCTCTCGGCACTCGAGCAGCCCCTCGGGTCGACCCGCACCCTCCTGAAGGAGACCGGCGACGACGGACAGGTGTCCTCCACCATCCGGCGTACCGTCCTCCCGGGTGGGCTGCGGGTCGTCACCGAGGCGATGCCGGGTGTCCGGACCACGACCCTCGGACTGTGGACCGGCGTCGGCTCCCGCGACGAGTCACGCTCGCTGGCGGGAGTGACGCACTTCCTCGAACACCTGCTGTTCAAGGGCACCCACCGCCGTACGGCGCTCGACATCTCCGCCGAGCTCGATGCCGTCGGCGGTGAGCTCAACGCGTTCACCGGCAAGGAGTACACGTGCTA
>JBBJMF010000094.1:0-11635 GCA_037719575.1 Nocardioidaceae bacterium | reverse complement strand
CGTCCGACCTGCTGCCCGGCGACGGCCGCTTTGGCGCCGGGCCGCGCACGGTGCGCATCGAGTCTCGCGATGCGCTGGCGGCGACGGGTACGACGTACCTCGGCACCTCACACCGGCAGTCTGGCGTCCGCTCGGTGGTCGGCCGGGTGCGAGCGGGGCTCGGGGAGCTGTTCACGCTGCCTGACGGCTACCAGGTCGTGCTGGGGAACGGCGGGGCGACGGCGTTCTGGGACGTGGCCGCCTT
Organism: Nocardioidaceae bacterium; assembly: GCA_037719575.1. GTDB lineage: Bacteria > Actinomycetota > Actinomycetes > Propionibacteriales > Nocardioidaceae > JAWWPG01. The sequence continues at coordinate 11,391 of JBBJMF010000094.1, read as the reverse complement.
CAGCCTGGTCCGCGAGCGCAGCCAGCACCTGTCGTTCGGGGAGTTTTCGGCGAAGTTCGCCAGCGCCGTCGCGGCAACGCCGTTCCTCGAGGAGCCCACCGTGCTCACCGCCGAACCGGGAACCCGGCCGGACGCCAAGGCCGAGCAGGGCGTCGACGCCTACGCCTGGGCACACAACGAGACCTCGACCGGAGTGATGGCACCGGTCGGACGCGTGCCGGGGGCCGTCGACGACGCCCTCGTGCTTGTCGACGCCACGTCCGGCGCGGGCGGGCTGCCAGTCGACGTCAGTGCGACCGACGTCTACTACTTCGCCCCGCAGAAGTCGTTCGCCTCCGACGGTGGGTTGTGGCTGGCCCTGATGTCCCCGCGGGCGGTGGAGCGCGTCGCGCAGATCAAGGCCGGCGGTCGCTGGATCCCCGCGTTCCTCGACCTGCAGATCGCGATCGACAACTCCGCGCTCGACCAGACGTACAACACCCCGTCCCTGGCCACGCTGTTCCTCCTCGCCGAGCAGGTCGACTGGCTCAACGGGCTCGGCGGTCTCCCCGGGGCCGTCGCGCGAACCACCGCTTCGTCGAGCGCGCTCTACGCCTGGGCGGAGGCGTCCGAGTATGCGTCGCCGTTCGTGGCCGATCCCGCCAACCGGTCGCTGGTGATCGGCACGATCGACTTCTCCGACGAGGTCGACGCCGCTGCGGTGGCCAAGACGCTGCGTGCCAACGGGGTCGTCGACGTCGAGCCCTACCGCAAGCTCGGGCGGAACCAGCTCCGGGTGGCGATGTTCCCCGCGATCGAGCCCGACGACGTGGTCGCCCTCACCCGCTGCGTCGACTGGATCGTCAAGATCCGACATTGAGACGGCCCTGGCCGTCTCAATGTCGGATCCTTCTGCGGGCCGAGTCCCACCCCATCAGCCGAGTTTCTCATGCATGCCGGGGACCACACGACGAAGCATCGGCTCGAGCGCCGGAGTCACGGCCCATTGGGACACCAGATCCCGGTACGCCTGCCAGGTCTCCTCATCGGCCGGCGCCCCGGTGCGCACGGCCCGGATCAGGGCGTTGCGTGGGGTGTGCCGCGAGTCCACGAACTCCACGACCTCGACCCGGTAGCCGGCCAGCCGCAGCAGCGCGGCGCGAAGCGCGTCGGTGAGCACGTCGGCGAGCCGCTCGCGCAGGATGCCGTGCCGGGTCACGAGTCGGTACGCCGTCGGGGCCGACGCGGCGCTCAGCTGGCGGGCGATGTCGTGGTGGCAGCACGGTGCCGCGACGACGACCGGCGTCTCCCACTCCACAGCGCGGGCAAGCGCCTCGTCCGTCGCGGTGTCGCAGGCGTGCAGGGCAAGCACCAGGTCAGGCGCCACGGCCAGCTGCAGTTCCCCGATCGTGCCACGCAGGAACGACACCCGGTCCGCGACCCCGAGCCGCTCCGCGATGTCGTTGTTGTGCGCGAGCGCCTGTTGCTTGAGGTCCACGCCGACGACGCTCACCGGAGTCTCGCGCACCACACAGAGGTAGCGGAAGGCGGCGAACGTGAGGTAGGCGTTTCCGCAGCCGAGGTCGACAAGGCGAAGCGGCCGGTCCGGGCCGAGGTCTGCCGCCGGACCGAGCGCGATGGCGTCGTCGACCAGAGGGTCGATTGCCCCGAGCAGATCCTGCACCTGGCGGAACTTCGCGATCCGGGTCGGCTTGACGACGCCCTCGGACGTCGTGACGCCGAGCAGCGCGAAGAGCGGGTCGGCGGCGTCGAGCATCCTCCGCTTGGCGCGGTCGTGCTCGTGCGACGGCGCAGGCAGCGCTGCTCCCGACCGGGCTGCGACGTGCAGGAGCACCCGGCCCTTCTTGGTGACGCGAACCTGGATGGTCTCCGTCACGCTTTCCACATGCCAGTTGGCGTAGCCGGCGCCGAGCAAGGCGTCGACAAGGCGCTCAGCCTCTTCGCCGGCCTCGACGTTTCGTGTGTGGGCCTGCGTCTCGTCGTACGACGTCACCTGGAGCCGGAGCCCCGCCCTGACCTGCACATAACGCAGCTCGACACGGCGGTAGTCGACGCTTGCACCGCGTTGCCGTCCGGAGACGACGACGCGGACGAGCGCACTCGCGTCGAGCACAGCGGCACGCAGCCGCTCCCAGGGTGTCCCGTCCACGCACCCGCCTCAGGCGAGCGCCGCGACGACCACGATGACCAGCAGCAGCAGCAGGGCACCGGGGATGACGAGGCGGCGGTAGCGGGGATGCATGGCGCCGACGCTACCCGGTGCACTCCTCGAGCCTGGCCCGGAATTCAGCCGCGACGGCGGCGTCGCCGCTGATCGTGACCCGGTCGTCGCCGACTCGGCCCCAGAGCCACAGGAAGAGCGCCATCGGCTCACCGGCGACGGTCGCCGCGGCCGCGGACCCGGCGTCATGGGTGATCGTGATCTGCTCCGCCTCCGCCGTACAGACCCAGAGACGATTTTCTGACTGCACCGCAACGACGGCGCCGACGGGATGGCGAGTGGAGCCCAACGGCGACCACCAGGGTCCGGCGAGCATCACCCGCAGCACCTCGTCGATCCCGTCGAGCGCGAGGTCGTCGGGGATCGGGGTGACATCGTCGTGGGCAAGCTCGACGTCGTGGCGGTGGACAGCCACTTCGAGCGCCATCCGCCTTGCCCAGAAAGCAATGGTCCGGTCGTCGGCGGAGAAGGTGGTGGTCTCGTCGGTGATCCGGTGCTCGGCGAACTCGGCGAAGAGGTGGGCCTTGGCGTCGGCGAGTCGGGTGAGCAGATCGTCGTCGCCCGTCTCGGGAGGCGGCCAGGGGTCCGGCCACGCGTTGTCGGCCATCACCCGCACCTTGTGCTCGTAGACCATGGCGACGTGGCTCACGACATCGCCGGCGGTCCAGCCGGGGCAGCACGGGACGGTCGCTTCGAGACCACGCCCGGCCATGGCGAGAAGCCGCTCGGTGTCGGAGTCGACGGACTCGAAGTAGCGCTGCGGCTCGAGGCGGAACCCTGCCGCACCGTTCATTGGGGTCATGCGGCTATCTTGGCAGGCAGTCCCGACATCTCCCGCAGGTCGATGTCCTGCTTCCTGACCAGCCAGACCGTGGCGAGCACCACGGCGATGCCGGTGCCTAGTCCGCCGCCGATGAGAGTCCAACGGGGTCCGAACGTCTCGCCGACCCAGCCGATGATGGGTGCACCGACGGGGGTGCCGCCCATCAGCGTCATCATGTAGAGCGCCATCACCCGGCCGCGGACCTCCGGGCCCACCGACAGCTGCACCACCGTCTGCAGCGAGTTCAGCATTGTGAGCGACGTGATGCCGATGACGGGCAGCCAGACGGCAAAGAGCAGGTACGACGGCATAAGGCCAGCCACGATCTCCGCCGCCGCAAAGGACAGGGCGGCGAGCACTAGCAGCGCTCGGCGCGGGTAGCCGCGTCTGGCGGCCAGCAGTGCACCCGCCAGGGATCCGATCGCCATGATCGAGCCGAGAATGCCGTAGGCCCCCGCACCCTTGTGGAACACACCCGTCGCCATCAGTGCGGAGGTCATCTGGAAGTTGAGCCCGAACGTGCCGGAGAAGAACGCGACGACGAATACGAAGACCAGGTCGGGACTGTTTCGGACGTGACGCAGACCCAAACGGAGCGCCCCCTTCGCCCGCGGCACGAGCACGACGGACGCCAGCTCCGCACCGCGCATCGCCCGCAGCGAGGCGATCACGGCGAGGTAGCTCACCGCGTTCAGGAGGATCACCCAGCCGGTTGCGGAGACGCCGGAACCCAGGGCAGCGATCATCAGGCCGGCGAGGCCGGGTCCGACGATCCGGCCGATGTTGAACGACGCGGAGTTGAGCCCGACCGCATTCGGCAGGTAGTCCCGCCCCACCATCTCGACGACGAACGACTGCCGCGCCGGGGTGTCGAACGAGGTGCCGAGCCCGAAGAGCAGGGCGAGCACATATACGTGCCAGGTCTGGGCGACGCCGGTGATCGCGAGCAGACCGAGGACACCGGCGGTGAGAGTCAGGGAGGCCTGCGTGACAAGCAGCACCCGACGCTTGGGGTAGCGGTCGGCGATCAGGCCGGCGTACGGCGTCGCGAGCAGGAACGGCAGGAACTGCAGCCCCGTGGTGATCCCGAGTGCGGTGCCGGAGTGGGTGAGCTGGAGGACGAGCCAGTCCTGGGCGACCCGCTGCATCCAGGTACCGCTGTTGCTGACCAGGCCGCCCAGCCAGTAGATGCGATAGTTGCGGACCACGAGCGCTTGGAAGGTAGGACTCATGCGCGGGAGAGCAGCTCCAGGACGGGAGCAGCGTCGCGGAGGATCTGGCGTTGGGCGGGAGTGAGCTCGCAGAGACGCTGGTGAAGCCACGCCTCCTTGCGGCGCCGGGACTCGTCGATGACACTGCGCCCGGTGTCCGAGAGCGTGATGACGGCCACGCGCCGGTCGGTCTCGTGGGTACCCCGGACGATCAGACTCTTCGCCACCAGGGAGTTGACGGTGCGCGTCATCGACGGCGGCTGCACCTTCTCCTCGGCGGCGAGGTCGCCGATCGTCAGCGGGCCGGACCTCGCCAGGGTGAACAGCACCGCCATCTGGTTGGAGCTCATGTCGTCACTGACGTCGCGCTCGTTGCGCAGCCTTCGTGACAAGCGCATCACCGACACGCGGAGGGCGCTGGACAGCCCAGAGGTGGTGCGTGACATTGCAATCACGTTGCCGGGCATATGGCCCAGTGTATCTTGTTAGCCTCGCTAAGCAAATCCCGTCACGGGCCGCGAACCGTCACACGCGAGGGCGTCTAATCAGCTCACGCCGAGCCAGCCGCTGATCGGATGGACGGCGAAGTAGACGATGAACAGGACGGCCACGATCCATAGCAGCGGGTGCACCGCCGTTGCCTTGCCCCGCACGACCTTGAGCACGACGTACGAGATGAATCCCGCTCCGATACCGGCCGAGATCGAGAAGGAGAACGGCATGATCACGACCGTCAGGAACGCGGGGATCGCGATCTCGAGATCGTCCCAGTCGATCGACCTGACCTGGCTCATCATCAGGAAGCCCACCAGCACGAGGGCTGGTGCCGCCGCCTCCTGTGGGATCACCGCGACGAGTGGCGCCAGGAACGTCGTGAGCAGGAAGAGCACGCCGGTGACCACGCTCGCCAGGCCGGTCCGGGCTCCTTCGCCCACTCCGGATGCGGACTCGATGTACGACGTGTTGCTGGACGCCGAGGCGGCGCCACCCGCGGCGGCTGCCAGGGAGTCGACGACCAGGATCCGCTGGGAGTGCGGTGGCCGGCCCTCGTCGTCGAGCAGCCCGGCCTCCGCCCCGATCGCCGTCATCGTGCCCATCGTGTCGAAGAAGTCCGCGAGCAGCAGCGTGAACACGAACAGCACCGCAGTGACCACACCCGCGTGCTCGAAGGCGCCGAAGAGCGAGAAGTTCCCGAGCAGCGAGAAGTCGGGGGTGGCGGCGACGGAGTCCGGGAACGACGGCGTGGTGAGGTTCCAGCCGCCGGGGTTCGCGAGCGAGTTCGACTCGAAGTCGTAGCCCTGGCCCCCAAAGTCGCCGATGGCCTCGAGCACGATCGCCAGCACGGTCGCCACGATGATGCTGATCAGGATCGCGCCCTTGACCCGCAGCGTGTAGAGCGCCGCCATGAGCAGCAGCCCGAACACGAAGATGGTGAGTGGCCAACCCACGAGCTCACCCCCGATGCCGAGCTCCAGCGGCGGGGCGTTGGCCGCCCCAGGCCGGCCGATGAAGCCCGCGTCGAAGAATCCGATCAGCGCGATGAAGAGTCCGATGCCGACCGAGATGGCGACCTTGAGCTGAGCAGGCACGGCGTGGAACACCGCCTTGCGGAACCCGGTGAACACCAGGACCAGGATGACCAGCCCCTCGAGTACGACCAGCCCCATGGCATCCGCCCAGCTCATGTCGGCCGCGATCGTGAAGGCCACGAAGGCGTTCAGGCCGAGGCCGGTGGCCAGCGCCAGCGGGAAGTTGGCCACGACACCCATCAGGATCGTCAGGACGCCCGCCACGAGAGCGGTGACCGCGGCGATCTGGGCGAGGTCGGCGCCGCTCGTGCCGCCGGTGATCCAGTTGCCGTCGTGGTCGGGCGCGGCGCCGAGGATCAGCGGGTTGAGGACCACGATGTAGGCCATCGTGAAGAACGTGACGACCCCGCCCCGTAGCTCGCGGGCGACGGTCGAGCCGCGTTCTGAGATCTTGAAGAACCTGTCCAGGCCTGAGGTGCCGGCGGTGCCGGTCGACACACGGGTAGAGGTCACAGTCGGGAGAGTAGCGCCATCGCCACGAGTCGGCAGCCGATGCTCCGAATTCGTCCGGCCATGGGCGCGGGTATCAAGCGCCAGCCGCTCGGACCAGCCCGAGAAACCGGACGAACCCGAGCGATAGAGTGGCGTCGTGACGAAGGACCCGGGCGACAAGGTCCGCGACCCCGACCCGTTCGGTGGTCGGCCGCCCATCGACCAGCTCGACATCGGGCAGCGGTCCTACCTCGTCGCCACCGTGCAGCCCCTCGACGTGACCGGAGTCCGAACAGTCACGGTCGGGCTCGTGGCATGGGTGATCGCGTTCCTCGCGCTGCTCCCGTTCTACGGGACCCTGCGCGACGATGGCCGCGGCTGGTGGTTGTGGACATGCGTGGCCGGCTTCGGCCTCGGCGCCCTGGGCCGCGAGTACTGTCGGCGTCGCGAGGAGCGGCTGCGCAGCCGTCCGCGCGAGCAGGAGACGAGCCCGCTCGGCGCTGCCGGTCTCTAGGCCTCGTCCGTCGGGACTGCGACGTAGGCGACAACCATTCAGGGTTACGTCAGCGGATGATCTCCAGGTCCGCGTCGCCCCACGTGTCGAACGTCAAGGTGTCGTGGAACGGCGTCGGGGCTGCGGGCTGGTGCTGGGACGGCTCCTCGCGTACGACGGAGTGGGCGCCGCATCCGTGGTCGTGGGACACCACGTGGCCGTCGCTGGGCGACGACGCGTTGGCGCAGACGCCGAACTCGAAGGTCAACGGCCCGGTCAGCCGCAGCAGGAACCCACACGTCCCGCAGTGTCCCGGAGCCACCTTCGCGATGGGGTCGAAGGGGCCGTGCGGACCGTCGTACCAGCGGTCGGCCGCCTCGTCGCGCCCCTCGACCGACAGCACGAGCTCCCGTCCCAGGCCGAGCTCCCGGACAACCTCCCGCTGCTCGCGCGCGGCAGCGGCGTCGAGTGCCTCGTCGCCGACCAGATAACCCGGCACCAGCCGGACGTCGTCCTCGGTGACGGGAACGAGGTCACCGGGTCCGAGGTCACCGGCGGCGACCCGGTCCTTCCAGGGCAGCCATTGCGGGGCCTGCACCGCGGAGTCGCCCGGCAGCATCACGACCTCGTTGAGCGTCACCGTCTTCTGGCGCGAGGCTCGGGTCACGGTCACCGCCCAGCGCCATCCGACGTATCCCGGGTCGGTCACCGCGAAGAAGTGGGTGACGACGCGCTCGTCCTCGGCGACGGCGCCCAGGTGCTCGCCGACCTCGACCAGCGACGTCGGGGAGACAGTGCTGAGCAGGGCGGCCCGCGCCTCGTCCACTGCGGCCATGAGCTGCGGATCCGCCTTCGGAGCCCGCGTCGTGCTCTGGCTGGGAGTCGTCACGGCGCCATTGTCGCCCACGCGTGAAGGACTTGGCGAATCGCCCCGACGCGCGCGCCAGGCCACAGGACGGCGCGGCTTGGCCGGTGGCAGGGCAGGATGGGATGGTGCATCCCGAAGCCAACGACCCCCGGGCGGCGACGGCTGCCGAACGGGCGCGGAAGGCGGCCGAGGCGGGTCGGAAGGTCGCGGCGTTCTCAGGTCGGGCTGCCGGTGGAGCCGTCCGGGTGGCCCGCAAGGCGACGCACTCCGGAGGGGCCGGTGAGTCGGGTCTCTACCGGCTGCTGGAGCTCCATGCGTTCAACGCTGCCGGCGACGCCGCACTGGCGATCTCGCTGGCGGGCACCTTGTTCTTCCAGGTGCCGAGTGGTGAGGCGCGCAGCCAGATCGCGTTGTTCCTCGGGATCACGATGCTCCCGTTCGCGGTCGTGGCGCCGCTCATCGGGCCGTTCCTGGACCGCTACCGGCGCGGTCGGCGGTGGGCGATCGGCTCGACGATGGCGCTGCGGGCGTTCGGCGCCTGGGCTCTCGCCGGGGCCGTGGTGTCGGAGTCGGCGTGGATGTTCCCGGCAGCGCTCACGTGTCTGATCGCGTCCAAGGCGTACGGCGTCACGCGCGCGTCCGCCGTACCCCGCTTGCTGCCCCCCGAGCTGACGCTGGTGCGAGCCAACTCCCGGATCTCGCTGGCCGGGATCGCAGGTGCCGCGATCTCGGCGCCGTTCGCGTCGCTCTTCTCGCTGGTCGGACCGGAGTGGTCGCTGCGCTATGCCGTGCTCGTGTACGCCGGCGGAACCGTGCTGGCGATCCTGTTGCCCTCGCGTGTCGACTCGTCGGAGGGCGAGGCGCAGGTGGGAGTGATGGAGATCGCCGACCCGGACCGGCGGTCCGGACGGCTCGGCATCACCCCGATGGTCATCCTGGGGCTGCGCTGCAACGCCGGGCTGCGCATGCTGTCCGGCTTCCTCACGATGTTCATGGCGTTCCTGCTGCGCGAGAACCCGATCGACGGCTGGGAGGACCGCCAGACCTTGCTGCTCGGCCTCGTCATCGGTTCGGCCGGCGTCGGCAGCACCCTGGGCACCTTCATCGGCTCGATGCTGAAGGCGCGCAAGCCCGAGGCGATCGTGCTCGTCACGCTGCTCGTCGACGCGGGCGCGGCGATCTATGCCGCGGCGTTCTTCGGGCTCGTCGCCGCGATGGTGCTGGGCCTGGTGGCAGGGCTCTGTCAAGGGCTCGGCAAGCTGTCGCTCGACGCCCTGATCCAGCGCGAGGTGCCCGAGCTCGTCCGGACCAGCGTGTTCGCCCGCTCGGAGACGCTGCTTCAGCTCTCCTGGGTGATCGGCGGTTTCCTCGGCGTGTTCATGCCGCTCAACGCCACCCTGGGTTTGTCGATCGTCGCAGTGGTGCTCGTCGCCTGGTCGGTGTTCGTGCTGCGCAGCCGGGTCGCGAGTGGTCGCGCCCAGCGACGCTAGCTCAGCTCGAGCTCGTCGGCCAGCGCGCGGAGCAGGGTGGCCGTCTGCTTGGCGGAGCGCGGGTCGGCATGGCGGCTGCGGCGGTAGGTCTGCTCGAGGCTCTCCAGCAGCTTCATCAGGTCCTCGACGATGTTGACCATGTCCTCGGGGTTCTTGCGCAGCGCCTTCGCGATCGAGGGCGTCGGCTCCAGCAGGCTGACCTGGATCGCCTGGTCGCCCTTGCGTCCCTGCACGAGACCGAACTCGACGCGCGCGCCGTTCTTCAGCGTCGTCACCCCCGCCGGGAGCGAGTCGGACCGCATGAAGACGTCGCCGCCGTCGTCGGTCGTCACGAACCCGAACCCCTTGTCGGAGTCGTACCACTTCACCTTGCCCGTCGGCACCGCACACCCTCAGCATCCCGGGACGATCCCGTCCCAACAGAAAACCCCCGTCTCACGAAGGCGCCGGCAAGCCTACAGCCTCGGCAGTTCTTCCTCATCGGTATGCGTCCGGTTCCGGCAGCAGCTCGTTCATCGATCCGGACCGGAAACCGCGCGGATCGATGTGGACGTCGCTGAAACCGGCGTCTTCGACCAGCGCGATGGCGCCTGCCCGGTCGACGTCTGAGGTGCCCAGGGCCACGAGTGCCGACGTGTCGAGCTCGACGCGTGCCGAGGCCCCGAGGTCCCGCACCCGGAGGTCGGTGACCGAGATAGCCCGGGCGTCGAGGAAGGCCCGCAGCTCCACCTCGGCGCGTTCGACGCGCGCCAGCCTCGACGGTGTCACCTCGATACCGAAGGCGATCCGCGACGACAGGCAGGCAGCGGCCGGCTTGTCCCAGGTGGGGAGATCCCATGCGCGGGAGGCCGCTCGTATCTGCGACTTGGTGAGACCGGCGTCCAGCAGCGGAGTTGTCGCACTACGCTCGGCGGCTGCCTTGATCCCCGGCCGAAAGCCCGCGAGGACGTCGTCGGCGTTGGTGCCCGTGGCCACCGCTGCGAAGCCGAGCTGGTCAGCGAGCGACCCCAGCACGTCGACAAGCTCGGCCTTGCAGAAGTAGCAGCGGTCGCCAGCGTTGGCGCGGTAGCCCGCCCGCTCCATCTCGTGAGTGACCGGTGTCAGGTGGCGCACGGCGAGGCGCGCGCAGAACTCGGCGGCAAGGGCCAGCTCTGATGCCGGCAGCGAGCTCGAGACCGCCGTCGCAGCGACCACCCGGCTCGGTCCGAGAGCTCGCACGGCTGCCGCCAGCAGGAACGCAGAGTCGGCCCCGCCGCTGAACGCGACGACCACGCTGCCCAGCTGGCGCAACCGGTCGTCCAGTGCCGCCAGCCGGTCGGGCAGCGTCAGGTCGTCGTCTCGGGTGCGGATCGCCACGTCGTACGTCACGACCCGAGGCTACCCATGCCGATGTCGGCGCGCGGCCGAGGCATCCGCCCGACATCGTAGGTCGGAAGGTCGATCCCTCACCGGTGCCGAGATGAGTCATAAAGTCAGTCAGATGTCCTTCCGCGTGATCAGCGTCCCCACGAGCCTTGGTGTTCATCTCGCCGGCTGCCGAAAATTTGCCGCTGCCCGCAGGTCCCAGTGGTCGTCATATCTTATCCGGCTCAGCCGATCCGGGCCCGGACTTCCCAGTTGACGCGCCCGATAGAAAACCGCGGTTGCCAACTGTCTGTGGTAACTTCACTTGGCCTCGCTCACCGGTTGGCTTTGGCCGGTGTTCCCTGCGCCCCCAGCATCCGGGCGCAGCCCCTCGTTCCAGAGTTCTGCCGTTTGCACGCACCAAAAACTAGCGAATAACGCGATCAGCGTTCCCTCAATCCAAAGCACGGCATAGTTCCAGTCGGTAGTAAGCGCCACGCCCCCGATGACCAAAGCCGCCCCGATCATTGCGGCCGCAATCAGGAGGTAGGGGTTCTTGAACCGGTTAGCCGAGTGCCCAAGGCCATTCAGGATGACCACGCATATAATGCACACAAAGAGGAGTACAGCAGCGGTGTAGTGAGCGCCTGTCTTGAACCCGGCACGATCAACAAAGAACCAGACTGCTCCACTGGCGAAGATCAGTGCTGCCACCCCCCTGCCCACATTCTGTGTGCGAGAAGAGGCGTTCGCGGAGTTACGGCCCCGGATCCCAAGGCAAAACACAATCAGTAGTGCAAGGCCCCCGGCTACAAGGAGAGCCCCAATGTTGTTGCTAATGCTGCTGTCTGTGATGATGGCCGACCTAGTGGCGTGTAACTGACGTGGTGTCAGTCTTGCGGTTCTTTGGGTGGGTCGCT
>JBBJMF010000093.1:0-11671 GCA_037719575.1 Nocardioidaceae bacterium | reverse complement strand
TCGAGACCCAGTGCCTGGCCGACAGTCACGGCAACGTCGTCGTGGTGTCGACCCGTGACTGCTCGCTCCAGCGCCGTCACCAGAAGCTCGTCGAGGAGGCCCCGGCGCCGTACCTCTCCGACGAGCAGGTCCGGCTGCTCTACGACTCGTCGAAGGCGATCCTCGAGGAGGCCGGATACGTGGGCGCCGGCACCTGCGAGTTCCTGGTCGGGCAGGACGGCACGATCTCGTTCCTCGAGGTCAACACCCGGCTGCAGGTCGAGCATCCCGTCAGCGAGGAGGTGACCGGCCTCGACCTGGTGCGAGAGATGTTCCGGCTCGCCGCCGGTGACGAGCTTGGGTACGACGACCCAGTCGTCTCGGGCCACTCGATGGAGTTCAGGATCAACGCCGAGGATGCCGGGCGTGACTTCATGCCGGCGCCGGGCACACTCACCCGCTGGCACGCGCCGTCCGGGCCCGGGATCCGGGTCGACGGCGGATACGACCAGGGCGAGACGGTGCCCGGCGCGTTCGACTCGCTCGTTGCCAAGCTCATCGTGACCGGAGTCAGCCGGGCCCAGGTGCTCGAGAGGTCGCGACGGGCCCTCGCCGAGTTCGTCGTCGACGGTATGCCGACGGTGATCCCCTTCCATCGCCGCGTCGTCGACGACGCCGCGTTCATCGGCGACGGCACGACGTTCTCCGTCTTCACCAGCTGGATCGAGACAGAGTTCGACAACACGATCGAGCCTTATGTCGGCGACGACGAGCAGGCCGAGCCGATCGAACGGGAGACCGTGACGGTCGAGGTCGGCGGTAGGCGGCTCGAGGTGTCACTGCCGGCCGGGCTCACAGCCACTGGACCTGCTCCCACGGGCGGCGCGAGACCTGGTAAGCGTAAAGCCGGCAAGAAGGCCGGGGCGGCAGCCAGCGGCAACGCGCTGACCGCACCCATGCAGGGCACGATCGTCAAGGTCGCCGTCGACGAAGGCCAGCAGGTAGCAGCGGGCGATCTCGTGGTCGTCGTCGAGGCGATGAAGATGGAGCAGCCGCTCAACGCCCACCGGGCCGGTACGATCAGCAAGCTCACCGCTGAGGTCGGTAGCACCGTCACGAGTGGCGGCATCGTCTGCGAGATCTCCGACTAGCCGTGTTCTCCAAGGTGCTCGTGGCGAACCGCGGCGAAATCGCCGTCCGGGCGTTCCGGGCGGCGTACGAGCTCGGGGCGAAGACCGTCGCTGTCTTCCCTCACGAGGACCGCGGGTCGGAGCACCGGCTCAAGGCGGACGAGGCGTATGAGATCGGGGAGCGCGGCCATCCCGTCCGTGCCTACCTCGACCCCGACGCCATCGTGGCCGCCGCGGTCCGCGCGGGCGCAGAGGCCATCTACCCTGGCTACGGGTTCTTGTCGGAGAACCCGCGCCTCGCCGAGGCCTGCGGTGCGGCCGGCATCGTCTTCGTCGGGCCGTCGAGCGATGTGCTCCGACTGACCGGCAACAAGGCGCGCGCGGTGGACGCGGCACGTCGGGCGGCGGTTCCCGTTCTCGCCAACGTGTCGCCCTCCCGCGACGTCGACGAGATCTGCGCGACCGCCCAGGGCTTGACCTTTCCTGTCTTCGTCAAGGCAGTGTCCGGTGGTGGCGGCCGCGGTATGCGCCGTGTGGACGCCACTGCGAACCTCCGCGACGCGGTCGAGAGCGCTATGCGGGAGGCGGACGGCGCGTTCGGGGATGACACGGTCTTCGTCGAGGAGGCAGTCATCGACGCGCGCCACATCGAGGTCCAGATCCTCGCCGACGACCGCGGGCAGGTGATCCACCTGTACGAGCGGGACTGCTCCCTGCAGCGCCGCCACCAGAAGGTCGTCGAGATCGCTCCCGCGCCTGGTCTCGACGCCGACCTGCGGCAGCGGATCTGTGCCGACGCAGTCGCCTTCGCTCGCGAGATCGGCTACGTCAACGCCGGAACCGTCGAGTTCTTGGTGGGGCCGGACGGCCGCCACGTCTTCATCGAGATGAACCCCCGCATCCAGGTGGAGCACACCGTCACGGAGGAGGTCACCGACGTCGACCTGGTCCAGTCCCAGCTGCGCATCGCCGCCGGCGAGACCCTGGGGGACCTCGGCCTGCCCCAAGACGCGATCCGGGTGCGCGGTGTCGCCCTGCAGTGCCGCATCACCACAGAGGATCCCGCCAACGGCTTCCGCCCGGACACCGGCCGCATCACCGCCTACCGCTCGCCGGGTGGCGCCGGCATCCGCCTCGACGGCGGGACGACGTACACGGGGGCCGAGGTCTCAGCACACTTCGACTCCCTGCTCACGAAGCTGACCTGCCGCGGCAGGACGTTCGAGCTGGCGGTCGATCGGGCTCGCCGGGCCGTGGCAGAGTTCAGGATCCGGGGGGTCGCCACCAACATCCCCTTCCTCCAGGCCGTACTGGACGACCCCGACTTCCGCACCGGGGCGATCACCACGAGCTTCATCGAGCAGCATCCCGGTCTGCTGACCTCCCGCTCGTCGGCGGACCGCGGCACGCGACTGCTGCACTACCTCGCGGACGTCACCGTGAACAAGCCGTACGGCGACCTGCCCCCAACCGCTGACCCGAGCAGCAAGCTGCCGCCAGTCGACACCACCGTGCCGCCACCGGAAGGCTCGCGACAGCGGCTGCAGCAGCTCGGACCCGAGCGGTTCGCCGCGGCGCTGCGCGAGCAGACAGCGGTGGCGGTCACGGACACCACCATGCGTGATGCTCACCAGTCGCTGCTGGCGACTCGCGTCCGCACTCGCGACCTGGTGGGCGCCGCCCGTCACCTCTCGCACCTGACCCCCGAGCTGCTGTCGCTCGAAGCCTGGGGCGGTGCGACGTTCGACGTCGCCCTGCGCTTCCTCACCGAGGACCCCTGGGAGCGCCTCGCCCAGCTGCGGGACGCCTGCCCCAACATCTGCCTGCAGATGCTGCTGCGCGGCCGCAACACGGTGGGCTACACGCCATACCCCACGGCGGTGACCGACGCCTTCGTCGCCGAAGCCGCGGAGACCGGTGTCGACATCTTCCGGATCTTCGACGCCCTCAACGACGTCGAGCAGATGACACCGGCCATCAGGGCAGTCCGTGAGACCGGGACAGCCGTCGCCGAGGTCGCGCTGTGCTACACCGGCGACCTCAGCGATCCCACTGAGACGTTGTACACGCTCGACTACTACCTCATGCTGGCCGAGCGGATCGTGGCAACCGGCGCCCACGCCCTCGCGATCAAGGACATGGCGGGGCTGCTGCGGGTGCCGGCCGCGCGGACGCTCGTCACCGCCCTGCGTGATCGCTTCGACCTTCCCGTGCACCTCCACACCCACGACACCCCGGGTGGCCAGCTCGCGACCCTGGTCGCTGCGATCGAGGCCGGGGTCGACGCCGTCGACGCCGCCAGCACGGCGCTCGCCGGCGCGACCAGCCAGCCGGCGCTGTCCGCACTCGTCGCGGCTACCGACCATACGGAGCGAGCCACCGGGCTGTCACTCGACGGGGTCTGCGATCTCGAGCCCTACTGGGAGGCGACCCGCAGGCTCTACGCGCCGTTCGAGTCCGGCCTGCCGGCACCGACGGGCCGCGTGTACAGACACCAGATCCCCGGCGGCCAGCTGTCCAACCTGCGCCAGCAGGCCATCGCGCTCGGCCTGGGTGAGAGGTTCGAGCAGATCGAGGACATGTACGCCGCCGCGAACGACCTGCTCGGCAACATCGTCAAGGTGACGCCGTCCAGCAAGGTCGTCGGCGACCTCGCCCTGCACCTGGTGGCGGTGGGGGCTGACCCGGCAGCCTTCGTCGAGGATCCAGGTGCCTTCGACGTCCCCGACTCGGTCGTCGGCTTCCTGTCCGGCGAGCTCGGCGTCCCGCCGGGTGGGTGGCCGGAGCCGTTCCGCTCCAGGGCGCTGGCCGGCCGCGTCGTCAAGCAGCGGGAGCAGCAGCTCACGGAGGCCGAGGCGGCAGCGCTCACGGCAGACCGACGTACGACGTTGACCCGGCTGCTGTTTCCCGGACCGACCAAGACCTTCGAGGACTCCCGCGAGCGCTACGGGGACGTGTCGGTCCTCCCGACCAGCGACTTCCTCCACGGCTTGCAGTTCGAGGACGAACACGACGTCTACCTCGAGGAGGGGGTCCGACTCATCTTGGGCGTCGAGTCGATCAGCGAGCCTGACGAGCGCGGCATCCGCACCGTCATGTGCGTCATCAACGGCCAGCTGCGGCCGGTCGCCGTCCGCGACCGCTCTGTGTCGTCGGACGCTCCCGCGGCGGAGCGCGCAGACCCGAGCAGGCCCGGGCAGATCGCAGCCCCGTTCGCCGGGGTGGTGTCGCCTGTCGTCGCCGTCGCCGACTCGGTGGCCGCCGGAGACGTCGTCGCCACGATCGAGGCGATGAAGATGGAAGCGTCCATCACGACCCCCGTCGCCGGCACCGTCGAGCGGGTCACCCTCGACGGTTCCAGCAGCGTCGAGGGCGGGGACCTCGTCGTCGTCGTCACCCCTCGCGCAGAGCGGGCCTAGTCGGTGGGCCTCACGGTGAACGTGTCGGTGGCCCGCTCCCAGGTGATCGTGGCGTGCTGGAACTTGCAGCGCCTGCCGCCGTCGACGGCATACACGTCCGTGGTCGGGTAGCCCATCCAGCCGCTCGCGAAGTCTGCCTTGCCCCAACGGCTCAGGATGTGGCCGAAGACGACGTGCGCACCCGGTCCCGGCTTCGCGTAGATGCGGCCACCCTGGAACCCCGTCCGGTAGCCGCCGTTCGCGGCTTTCAGTACGCCGCTCACCGGCCAGCGTAGGTGGGACTCCGGACCACCACGGTCCCGGTACACGTTGAGGAGCCGGCCACGGACCTCGCGGGCACCAGTCTTCGCGGACCAGTAGATCCGGCCACCCTCGAAGACTCGGATGGCGCCCCGACCGACGGCGAGCTCGCGGGTGGTCGGTGAGCCGAGCAGCGAGCCGGCCGCCCCGAGCTGCCGCCATCGCGAGATGATCGCTGTGGGGGCGATGCTGAACCAGGTCGAGCGCAGCCCCAGCTTCCAGCGGAAGTCGTCGCCGGTGATGTGGGCCCTGCCGTTCGTCCCCTCGAGGACCATCGTGAGGACACGGCCGTTCCATTCGCCGTTCCCGTCACGCTTCGTCACGCGTGCGGAGATCAGCCTGCCGATCGCCGGGTAGGCACGTTCGAGCGCGGCCGCGCTCACCTCCACCGACCAGTCGTGGACGTAGTTGCCCGCGAACCCGTCGTAGGGGTCACGTTGCGCCGGGAGATAGGGGACGCCACCGGCAGAGGTCCAGCCGCCTGACGACGCCGAGAACTGCGTGAAGGCGGGCTTCCCCCCGTAGGTCAGGATCCTGCCGGCGGTCGCCTGCACCGCGGTGTTGGTCGAGGTCTGCTCCGCCGCCACCCCGCCGTACACCTGGCAGGCCGTCGTGTCGCAGATCTGGTAGTAGCGGTTCGGGCTCTGGGCCCGTTGCCAGGCGGCGTACGTCCGGGCCGCCACCGACTGGGCGCGCAGTGCCTGCTGCTGCCAGGACGTCGGCATCTCGTAGGGCACCACACCCTGCACGTACGCGTCCATCGTGACCACGTTGATCGTGTCGCGAGCAGCAGAGCCGGGTGAGGGCCGGGCAATGCGCAGCGTGCCCCGGTAGGCCTTGAGCGCACCGCTCGGCATCACCATCGTCACGGGACCAGGGGCGAACACCTCGCCGTTGCTTCTGAACGACTTCCGCCCGTTCGGCGTGGTCCATCGGTGCCACCCGGAGCCGTTCCGGTACTGCACGGCGGTCCTGCCTGCTGCCGGCAGCATTCGCCAGCTATTGATGCCGTTGCCCCTCGGAAGGAGCCAGCTCGAGCCATCAGCGAGATCTCTGACGCGCAGTCCCGGGCGTGGGCGGACCTGCAAGTCCGACGTGTAGTCGGCCGTGATGAGGACGCGCACCTTGCCCTTGGCCTTCGCCCACGACGTGCCCGGGTAGTAGAACTTGACGATGCGGGTGTACGTCAGACCCTTGAGCGCGGCCCCCTGGACGCCGTACTGGCTCATGCCATGGCCGTGGCCGTACCCATGTCCGGAGATGGTCCAGGTCTTGCTCGCCGGTACGTAGTACGTCTGGTCCGCGTGTGCGGCGCCCATCGCCACGACCCCCGACACCGCGAGCATCGAAGCGGCTCCCAAACCGACGGCGGCGTGCAGGCGAGAGATCGCGACGCCGCTCATTCGTACGTGACCTTGGTCCGTTTGGTGGTCTTGTTGAAGGTGATCGTCCCGTACTGGAAGTACGCGACCGCGCTGTCCGTGCTCGTTCTCAAGCGGGTCGTGGGGAATCCGAGCTGACCGAAGGCACCGTGCTCAGCGCGATACCTCTTGAGGACGGCGCTACGAGGAAGGAAGATGCTCCCGGTGGCTCGGGACCAAAGGAGGGCGCCAGTTTGGAAATCCGCTGCATATCCGTTGCGCGGGGACCGCACACCGCTGGCCGGGTAACCCAGGTGGCTCGCGGTCTCCCCCGCCTTCAGGTACCGCTTCAGGATGGGGCCCGGTCTGAGCACGAACTGGCCGGATGCGCTGGAGTAGATGCGGCCGTCCTGGAACGTCGTGTGGCGCCCTCGGTGCTCCTTCCGCTCACCCACCCGGACCGGGCCCAAGAAACCCTTCGGCCCGCCGCGACTGAGCCACAGCTGCTCGATCGTCGACTGATAGTCGCCGAGGCGCTGCCCTACCCGCTCGCGCAGCCGCGGGAGCCAGTCATAGACCCGCTGGCCGGGACAGGCCGTCGACATGGCGTCGCGGTGCCCTGCGATGCGCCCGAAGTGCTTGCCCTCGACCATCGCGCCGCCGTAGGGCCCGCGGTAGGCAGTGCCCAGCCGCCACGCGATCAGGCTGACCAGACCGCCCTTCATCGCCCGGGTCGGGGTCGTCGTCTCGAAGCTCCCGATCAAGGAGATACCTGTCGTGTCCACGTTGTAGTCGCCGGCGTGTGCGCCCCGCACCGACTTGCGGATCCCCCCTGCCCGCCCTTCATAGATGGTCCCGTAGCGGTCGACGAGGAAGTTGTAACCGATGTCGCACCAACCGCGCGACTGCGTGTGGTAGGCGTAGATGCCTCGCACGATCGCAGCTGACTCGGCCCTGGTGTAGTCGTTGCTGTTGACGGTGTGGTGGACGAAGACCATCTTGAACGTCGTGCCGAACCGTGGTGAGAAGCACGCATCTCCGAGGCTGTTGTCCGCCCCCCATTGTCGGCGCGTCACGATGTCGGGTATCGAGGGGAACGTCCCGGCGCGGCTGCTCGTGGCGCTCGCTTGACCCTGGGAGGCGATGGCCGGCGTGCCATCACTGTCCATGGCGGCACTTTCTGTGGCGGCACTGTCGGTGGCGGCCGTCGCGGTCGCGTCGTACGACGACCTGCCCGGGTCGATGGTCTCGACCCGGATGTCGCTCGGCGCGCTCGTCGGGGAGTACACCGCTATCTCGATCGCGTCCGCGTCGCCCACCCACGCTGGCGGCGTCCCGTCGCGGGTCTCCGCTTCCTCGTCCACCGCAGGACCCTCGTCGGGGTCGAACTCCTGTGTGGTCCATGGTGTCCAGCCGGCGCTGTCACGGCTGCGCAGCTGCAGATCCATGTTGGTGGCGTCGGCGTCGCGGCTCCACGTGATACCGACCATGGAGGACCCATCCGCAAGCGGGGTCCGCAGATGCGCGACGAGCGGGGCTCTGCCCCTGGTCTTGTCTGGGGTCCGCAGATGCGCGACGAGCGGGGCTCTGCCCCTGGTCTTGTCTGCCACGGACGAGGCGGCGAGGCCTTGACCGCTGCGTTCTACCCGGGGAATCGCCAGATCTCGCACCTGTGGCGCCACCGGGTGTGGTTGCACCTTTTTCCGCTGTGTGTGAGTCACGTAGGACTGGGCGGCTTTGCCGAGGTTCATGACCGAGCCCTTGTCGACACCAGTAGACGTTGATGCCTCCACTGCCCCTTGCCACCACCCGCTGGTGGACAGAGCCACGGTCAGCGAGACGACGAGCAGACGGGATGGACGGCGCATGGAGGGGCTCCTCAACGGGTACGACAATCGTCCTGGCTGATACTGATGGTGCCGGTGTTGCAATTGGGGCACCAGAGAGGAGTATGGTCACCGAAAAGACTGATTCGCTACCGCAAAGTGAGATTCTTATAATCCCCTCGCGTAATTACCGACGTGTAATTCAGGGAGTGGTCAGCGGGTATGCAGGCGGCGGGCCGCCTCGGCGATCGATCCGGACAACGACGGGTAGACGGTGAAGGCATGAGCAAGCTCGTCGACCGTCAGCCTCTCCGCGATCGCCACCGAGATGGGGTGGATCAGCTCGCTGGCGCGAGGGGCGACGACGACTCCCCCGATGACGATGCCGGTGCCAGGGCGGCAGAAGAGCTTCACGAACCCGTCTCGCACGCCCTGCATCTTCGCTCGCGCGTTGCCCGCCAACGGGAGCGTCACGACGTTCGCCTCGATCTCCTGGCTGTCGACGGCTTCCTGCGTCCAGCCGACAGTGGCGATCTCGGGAGCGGTGAAGATGTTCGACGAGACCGTCTTGAGGTCCAGCGGCGCAACGGCGTCGCCCAGGGCGTGCCACATGGCGATCCGCCCTTGCATCGCTGCCACGGACGCGAGCATGAGCACCCCGGTGCAGTCACCCGCGGCGTACACCCCGCGTGCCGTGGTCCGGGACACCTTGTCGACACAGATGTTGCCTGCCTCGTCGAGGTCGACACCCGCTGACTCGAGGCCGAGCCCGGCCGTGTTGGGGAGTGAGCCGACGGCGAGCAGGCAGTGGGAGCCGTCGACGACGCGCCCGTCCGTCAGGGTGACCGAGACAACATCGCCATGACGCTCCACCGAGGAGGCGCGTGCATTGCCGAGCAGCGTCATCCCCCGCCGCGTCAGCACGTCCTTGATCACCGCTGCGGCGTCCGCGTCCTCTCCCGGCAGCACCCGGTCACGGCTGCTGACGAGCACGACGTCGATGCCGAACGCGTTGTAGGCGCTGGCGAACTCGGCTCCGGTCACGCCGGAACCGACGACGACGAGACGGCTCGGGACCTCGTCAAGGTCGTAGACCTGTTCCCAGGTCAGGATGCGCTGGCCGTCCGGGACAGCGGAGTCGAGGATGCGGGGGTGGGCACCGGTGGCGACGAGGACAGCGTCAGCGGGCAGCCGCTGCTCGCCCTGGTCGGTCGTGGCGATCACCTGGGCCGTCTCGTCGAGCCGACCCGATCCGGCGACCAGCCGTACCCCCTCCGCCCGCAACCGGCGCGAGATGTCGTCTGACTGAGACGCTGCAAGTGCCTTGACTCGCGCGTTGACGACCGCAAGATCGACGCCCACCGAGCCGGCGAGGTCTCCGTGGCCGGCCATCCGGACGCCCAGCTCGCCCGCGCCCTGAACCGAAGCCATCACTTCCGCGGTGGCAATCAAGGTCTTCGACGGCACACAGTCGGTGACGACCGCCGAGCCGCCGATCCCGTCGCGGTCGACGAGCGTCACCGCGGCGCCGAGCTGGGCCGCCACGAGCGCGGCCTCATAGCCGCCCGGCCCCCCGCCGACGATCACCACGCGAGTCACGCGGCCACGATAGCCTCCACTGCGTGGTCCTCTATGCTGCCTACGGCTCGAACCTGGATCCGGCCCGGATGCTGGTGCGCTGTCCGCACTCACCGGGCCGTGGCACCGGCTGGTTGGTCGGGTGGCGGCTGACTTTCGCCGGTGAGGAGCACGGCTGGGACGGTGCCCTGGCCACGGTGGTCGAGGAGGTCGACTCGGCCGTCTTCGTCAGCTTGTATGACGTCGGGCGCGAGGACGAAGCCGCCCTCGACGAGTGGGAGATCGATCTCTACCGCAGGGTGCGGGTGCGGGTGCAGACCCTCGAGGGTGAACAGCTGGCCTGGCTCTACGTGCTCGACACCCATGAGGGCGGTCTCCCGTCCGCCAGCTACCTCGGGATCATCAGCGAAGCCGCCGTGGCCGCTGGTGCGCCAGATGACTACGTCCACCAGCTTCGCCACCGTCCCTGCCGCTCCGTGAGTGGTTAGCGACATTCACCCGTCGCGCGCAGGCGTACGATGGGGACCCTGTCGCGACCTCACGTGGCGACCCGAGACGAAGGTGCAGGGAGGCGCAGCAACTCGAGATGGATGTCCGGTTTCCCCGCTGTTCGGCGGCGGGCACGGTCTCCGAGGCCTGCGAGGGTGTTGTCGACGACCTGTGGGAGTACGGCGGGCTGCCCAGCGTCTACCTTCTCGTCGACGGCCGCCTCCGATGCCTAGCAGCTCGCGGATACTTCCAGGTCGTCGACGGCTTCCCACCCGGGACCGGCGTGATCGGCCGGGTGGTCGCGTCCGGGGAGTCAGTCGTCATCCCCGACGTGGCCAGCGCCCCTCACTTCATCGCCGCCATCCCTGGGCTCAACGCAGAGGCCTGTGTCCCCGTCACCATTCGGGGCCGCGTGATCGGTGCGGTCAACGTCGAGTCGAGCACCACCCTGCCCGAGGACATCCGCGGAGTCCTGGAGGTAGCCGCAGCGGCGCTGGCAACCTCGATCGAGGCGGCCGGCGGGCTGCCTGCGGTGCATCTGTCTCAGCGGCTGGCGCGGATCGTCGTGTCCCTGACGTCGCTCACCGAGGTCGAGCGCATCGGTGCCCGAGCCGTCGAGGGGGCGATCGAGCTGTCCGGGATGTCGAGCGCCGCGCTCTGCGGACCAGGAGACGACGGCCTCTGGTCCGTTCACCGCGTCAGCGGGCCCCTGGCCGAGACGTTGGTGCGCTGGACCGACGACGACCTCAGGGTGATCGCCTCGTGGGTGGACGCCGGCACGGCCTCGCACTTCCCCGGTGGAGGAGAGATCCCGTCCGGCTACGAGTTCCTGTTGCGCGCCGACGTCGGGTCGATTGCCGTCCAGCCCCTCGTCGTCGGCGGCCGCGTCACGGGTCTGCTCACCACGGCGGACATCCGGCCGGTCCCCCACGACTTCACCGTCGGGGCAGCCCTCGAGCTCCTCGCCGCCCAGACCGCAGCGTCGCTCGCCACGGCCACCGCGATCGCGGAGCTGAGCCTCCGCGCCCTCCAGGACCCACTCACTAACCTGTACAACGCGGCTGCGTTCGACAAGGCACTCGGGGCCGCGGCTGCCCTCGCCGCCCGCACGCGAGTCACGGACACTGCCTGTCTGCTCATCGATGTCGACCACTTCAAGGTGGTCAACGACACCTACGGCCACCCGGCAGGGGATCGGTTGCTCCGCGCGCTTGCCGACGAGCTAGACGAGGAGCTACGCGGGACTGACACGGTCTATCGCATCGGAGGGGACGAGTTCGCCGTGCTGGCCGGCGCACGCGACGAAGTCGAGGCCACAGCCATTGCCGAGCGACTTCTTGGCGCCGCTCATCGGGTCAGGACGACGATCTCCGTCGGGGTTGCCCTGTTGGACAACCATGACCCGCACACGATTCGCAGTGCAGCCGACCAACTGCTCTACGAGGCGAAGTCCGCCGGGCGTGACCAGGCCCGGATAGCGGGCGCGCACCTCCCCGTCGACGTCGTTCCTCGGATCTAACCCATGAGAGTTCTTATCACCGGCGCCTCGGGCCACATCGGGTCTGTGCTCGCGGACCGTCTTGACGAGC
>JBBJMF010000172.1:0-2582 GCA_037719575.1 Nocardioidaceae bacterium | reverse complement strand
CTCGGTCGGCTCGGTCGGTTCCGTCGGGCCTGGCGAACCCTGGTCGGTCCCGGCGTACTCCGGACTGCCGCGTACCTTTCCAACGACATCGACCTCGATCTGGAAGGGAACGGTGTAGCTTTCCCCGTCAGCGTCGCTGCTCGTGCTGAGCGCGAGGTAGTAGTAGCCCGGCTGCGCGGAGGCCGCGACGTCGTCGGCCGGGCTCTCCCGGTTGCGGAAACGCACCTCGGGCGTGGCCACCCCGAGCGTCAAAGGTTCGTTGTTGTTCAGCGCGTTTGAGGTTCGTGGGCCCTTGATGCCGTTGTAGCTGATCTCCCCGCGGGAGGGGCTGTATGCCTTGACTCTCGCGGCCACGTCGAGGTATCCCAGCGCGTCGGCGAGTGCCTCACCACGCGCGGGAAACGTCACTCGGAAGACCGCGCGTTGCCCCCAGTCAACTGGGACGCGGTAGACGAGAGTCTCCCCGGGCACGATGTCGCTCTTGACGATTCCCTCCTCGACCGTGCCGGCGTCGGAGAACGAGGTGCCGCCGACCTCTCGTTGAGGCGGTCCGGACACCCGCGGAGCGACCCACGGCGCGTCGAGCAGGCCCCCAGGCAGACCGACGAGGCTGTACACCGGCGGCTCCTCGGTCACCACCAGCTCGACATCGAGCGGCTCGTCACCGCCGAAACCCCGCTCACCCTGCCCACGCCCGAGGTAGAGCAGAACCTCGTCGTCGATGCAGCCCTCCTCGGTCGAGAAGCTCCTCGGGTCGATGGTGATCGAGGCACTGAACAGGTCATCGCCTCGACCCAGGCCGAAGCCCGGCACGACCTTGCCGCAATCGTCGAGCCCGGAGTCAGGCAGCGGCAGCGGAAAGGCGGACAGGGTGACCCCGTCCGTGAACTCCGGGGTGATGCCGTTGACTCCGACGTGCAACGTGGAGTCGGGGATGGCGCGCCGAAGCACGAACGTCTCGTAGCTGTCGTCGGGGCCCATGTCGGTCACGTACTGTCCTGCAGTCAGAGTCGGAGCGTTCGAGGGCTCCCGCGTCCCTTGGACCCGTTCGCCGACGAGCCGGAAAGGTCGAAACGCCCGGGAGGACAGCTTGTCGAGAGCACTCACGAGGTCGTCGGCGTTGTCAGCGTCGTAGTAGGTCCCTCGTCCGCGGTCCGCGATGCATGCCAGCTGACGGCGCGCCTGGGCCGACACGTCGAGACCGACCACGTCGATCTTGATGTCGATGCCCTGCTTGGCAATGCTCTTGGCGACTTCGCACGGCGGTGGAGGGCAGGTCGCCTCACCGTCTGACACCAACACGATGGTCCGTGGTCCTTCGTCCCCGAGATCCTCGGCCGCTTGAGCGAGCGAATAACCGATCGGAGTCTCGCCATACGGCCGGTACTGGCCGATCGCGGCACGCAGTTCGGACTTGTTGAAGGCGTTGATGTCGACGACGCGCTGCGAGTCGGTGCACGCGCCAGGCTCGGACTTGGCGAAGACTTCCGCCCCGTACACGCGCAGTCCCACGGGCGCGCTGGCCGGCAGCCGGTCGATGACCGTGCGAAGTGCCTGCTTCGCAGCTGCGATCTTGGTCTGGCCGCCGTCCGCCGGCTCTGCCATCGAGCCAGAGGAGTCCAGCACCAGCATCAACTTGCCCGCCCGCTTTTCGCCTTCGGCGCCGACGGATGCAACCTGGCGGATATGGACAGGCGGCGTGACCTCCGAAGCGGTAAGGGCTGTGGAGGCAGGGGGAAGCGTCGAGACCGCAAGCATGAGCAGCGCAGCTCCCGCCAGTGTCCGGATGTCGGGTCGGGTCGTCATGGCCCATCTCCTTTCGTTTGCTATTGCAAATCAATCAGTTGCAGTAGCAATTTGTCAAGAGGCCCTCGCTCAGTAGTTCCGTAGATGGCAGGCTGGTGTTCGCATTCGCAAATCCCTTCGGAGGCACCGTGACACCTGAGCAGATCGAGCGTAACCGCGCCAACCAGGCCGACCTCTACGGCGAGCCCTTGGGCGACCTGTTCCGACGAGTCGCTGACACGCTCGGGCTGAACCAGGCCAAACTCTCCGACGTCATCGGTATCTCCCGGCCGATGATGTCTCAGCTGATGAACGCACAACGGGTCAAGATCGGCAACCCCGCCGTGCTTCAGCGCGTTCAGGCGCTCTCGAGCCTCGCTGACGACGTCGTGCAACACGCGATGGGGCCCAGCGAGCTCGACGAGCGGCTCCGTGACATCTCCAAGGCCAGCGGGGCGTTCTCGACCACGACGCAGGCGGTCACCGCCATCGATCCCCGAGCCGCGGTCCGGGTGATCCAAGGACTCCTGCGTCACGCCGCCTCAGGGGCAGAGCTGGTGGTCGTCGCGGAACAGCTGGAGCCAGACCACCCCGCCCTCGCCGACGCGCTCCGGGTCTATGGACTTGGCGGCACCGACGCAGCAGTCGACCATTACCGTCACATCCAGCACATGCTCTGACCCGCTGAGACCCCGACGCCGAAGGGCGGTCACCCACCCGGGGTGATCGCCCAACGCCGATGATGCAGTGCTTCGAGGTCAGCTCTGGTAGGAGCCGAAGTCGAAGTCGTCGAGCGC
>JBBJMF010000092.1:0-11854 GCA_037719575.1 Nocardioidaceae bacterium | reverse complement strand
GTACCCGAGGCTGCTGCTCGACGAGTTCCAGGACACCGACCCGATCCAGATCGAGATCGCGGTCCGCATCGCCGGCGGGGCAGCGGCGACAGGGCAGGAGTGGGAGCAGGTCGAGGTACCGCCCGGGTCGCTCTTCGTGGTGGGCGACCCGAAGCAGTCGATCTACCGCTTCCGGCGGGCGGACATCGGCATGTACCTGCGGGCGAGGTCCTGGGTCGGCACCACCGTGACCCTGGACTCGAACTTCCGGTCCGTCCAGCCGGTGCTCGGCTGGGTCAACGACGTGTTCGACGTCGTGATCACCCCGGCCGACAACGCCCAGCCCGACTATGTGGCGTTGGCGGCGACCCGCTTCGCGGACCCGACCGGCCCAGCGGTCGTCGTACTCGGAGCGCAGGCTCATGAGGACCGGCCAAACGCGGCCGTGATGCGCGAGCGCGAGGCGGCCGACGTCGCGGCAGCCATCCGGCAGGCGGTCGACGAGCGCTGGACGACGTACGACGAACGCGCCGGGCAGTGGCGCGACCTGCGCCTCGGGGACATCGCGATCCTGGTGCCGGCCCGGACGTCACTGCCGTTCCTGGAGGACGCCCTCGACCGAGCGGGGGTCCCCTACCGCGCCGAGTCGAGCTCGCTGGTCTACCAGGCGAGCGAGGTGCGCGACCTGCTCGCCGCTGCCCGGGCTGTCGCCGACCCGAGCGACCTGCTGTCCTGTGTGACGGCTCTGCGCTCGCCGCTCTTCGGCTGCGGGGACGACGACCTCTGGACGTGGAAGCGGGACGGCGGCTCGTTCAGCATCGTTGCGCCGGTGCCCGACGAGCGGGCCGGCCACCCGGTCGCCAGATCGCTCGGCTACCTGAGGTCCCTGCACAACACCTCGCGCTGGATGACGCCGAGTGAGGTGCTCGGGCGGGTCGTCGCCGACCGGCGGATCCTGGAGGTCGCGGCGAGCGGGCCTCGGGCGCGTGACCAGTGGCGCCGGCTGCGCTTCGTCGTCGACCAGGCCCGGGCGTGGGCGGAGACCGAGCACGGAGGGCTGCGCGCCTACCTCGCGTGGGCCGCGCGACAAGGTGACGAGACGGCGCGGGTGGCGGAGGCGGTGCTGCCGGAGACCGACGTCGACGCGGTGCGGGTGATGACGGTGCACGCCGCCAAGGGTCTCGAGTTCCCGATGGTGATCCTGTCGGGCATGAGCTCCGCGCCGCGTAGCCAGAGCGGTGTGCGCGTGCTGTGGACCCGCGACGGCTACGAGGTCAAGCTCACCAAGACCGTGCAGACCAACGACTTCCAGAACGTGGCTCCGCTCGACGAGCAGATGGACCAGTACGAGCGTCGGCGGCTGCTGTACGTCGCTGCGACCCGCGCCCGCGACCACCTGGTGGTGTCCCTTCATCGCAGGGGCAGCGGGTCCACCAATGCGGAGATCCTCGCGGAGGCGGGTGGCGCGACCGCGGCCGGTGCGGTGGAGCTCGACTCCCAGCGGGAGCCCGCAGGGCCCGTGGTGCTGGGCACGTCCGAGCCCAGCGCAGGTCTCGCCTGGGCCGACTGGCTCGCCGCGATCGAGCGGGTGCGTGAGGCGTCTCGTCGGGTCAGCGCCGTCAGCGCCTCCGGTCTGGAGGGCACCGAGCCTGCCGTCGTCCTCACCCCGTCGGCCGGTTCGCCGCCGGGGCAGGCGAAGGGGGCACGCGACGTCGAGCTGCCCCCCTGGTCGAAGGGGCGCTACGGGTCGGCCATCGGTCGCGCCGCCCACGGCGTCCTGCAGGTCGTCGACCTCGCGACCGGAGACGGTCTCGAGGAGGCAGTGGCCTCGCAGTGCATCGCCGAAGGCGTCACCGAGCACGCTGACGTGGTCCGGGGACTGGTCCGTTCGGCGCTCGAGTCCGACATCGTCCGCCGGGCGGCCGAGCGGGCGCACTGGCGGGAGACCTACGTCGGGATGGTCGAGGCCGACGGGCTGGTGGTGGAGGGTTTCGTCGACCTCGTCTACCGCGAGGACGACGGCAGCCTCGTGGTCGTCGACTACAAGACCGACGCGATCCCGGCGGCCGCCATCGGTGCCCGCACCCAGTTCTACGCTCCGCAGGTCGCGGCCTACGAGAAGGCGGTCGCGGCCGCCAGCGCGTGCTCGGTGCGAGCGACGCTGCTGTTCCTGCACCCGGATGCGCCCGCGCAGCTCTCGACCCCAGGTTGACGCCTTCAGGGCCCTCAGTCGGCGATGAACTCTGCGAGGAGATCGGCGAAGCGCTCGGGGTCGTCCAGGTGCGGGAAGTGGCCGGCGCCCTCGAACAGCACGACCCGGCTGCCGGGGATGGCCTCGTGCGCGGTTGTGGCGTGCCAGGCAGGGATCATCTTGTCGCGGGTGCCCCAGACGATCAGGGTGGGGATGCTGGCTGCCATCGGGAGGTGGTCGTGCGCGGTCACGGTCTGGCCGCCGGGGTCGACCACCGAGCGGGTCGTGGCGAGAAAGGCGCGGCGGCTGTCGGCGTCGGCGAGGGACGTGAACCCGTGCCACGACTCGGTGACGTCGGAGCTCGCACGCACGCCCAGCCTGGTGACGGCCCGCCCGAGCGTCTCGGCTCGGGAGCGCACGAACGCGGACGCGAGGACCGGCAGCACCCACTCGGCTCCCGGCAGGGTGGCGGAGCGCAGCAACGGGCTGACGGCCCGACCGAGACCGCCGCTGGAGACCAGCACCAGTCGCTCCACCCGCTCCGGGAACAGGTAGCAGAGCTGCAGCGCGATCCCCCCACCGAGCGAGTGCCCCACGAGTGTCACGCGCTCGATCTCGAGGTGGTCGAACAGGTCCCGCAGCGTCGCCGCGTGCGCGCCGAGGGAGTAGTCGCCCATCGGCTTCGCCGATGCGCCGTGGCCGAACAGGTCAGGTGCCAGGACCCGGTGGTCGGCGTCGATCGTGTCGACGAGGTGCACCCAGTTGCGATGGGATCCGAGCAGCCCGTGGATGAACAGGACGGCGGGACCGCTGCCGCTGTCTAGGTAGGAGAGCTGGTGCCCGTGCAGCCTGACGCGAGCGGTGATCCCGTCGTCCGACAGGTCCGTGGACGCGGCGGTCGGCGGCATACTCAAGAGTAACTTAGGTCGCCGGAGGCTGTCCTTCGACGGGGTGACCCGTCGCCCGTGACGCGGACGCGAGGTGTCGACGCGGGGGGCGCCGGAGAGTAGCGTCCCGGGGGGGACACCAACATCATCCGTCGAAGGGAGCACGTGATGTTCGTGCAGGTGATTCAGGGGAGCGTGCAGGACCCGTCCACCGTCCGGGCGGCGTTCGACCGCTGGGTCGACGAGCTGGCCGAGGGCGCGACGGGCTGGCTCGGCAGCACAGCAGGCGTCACCGAGGACGGCAGGTTCATCGCTTTCGCCCGCTTCGACTCCGAGGAGGCCGCGCGTCGTAACAGCGACCGACCCGAGCAGGGTGAGTGGTGGGCGGAGACGTCGAAGCTGTTCACGGGTGACGTGGAGTTCCGCGACAGCACGCACGTCGACGTGGACACCCATGGAGATCCCGGCGACGCCGGCTTCGTCCAGGTCATCCAGGGCCAGGGCAGCGACCCTGAGCGTGCCCGCGAGCTGATGTCGCAGGACGCGGACGCCTGGGCCGAGTTCCGCCCCGACGTCATCGGCAGCCTGACCGTCGAGCACGAGGGCGGCCGCTACTCGATGGCGCTCTACTTCAGCTCCGAGGAGGCGGCTCGCGAGGGCGAGACCAAGGAGGTGCCGCCGAAGCTCAAGGCGCAGATGGAGGAGATGGACGCGGTCAGTGTCGGGGTACCCGACTTCTTCGACCTCTTGGACCCGTGGCTCTCCTCGCCGAGCTAGACCCCGGTCGGCACGTCACCGAGGTCAGGCGGCCGCGCCGGGACCCATTACCCAGCCGAGGGTGCGCACCAGGGTGCGTCCGGAGGCCTGGACGACGGTCGCCTCCACGAACGGGGTGAAGGGCAGGCGGAGCGGCCAGCGGGCCCACGCCGGCAGCAACGCCACCGCCGCCGCCTGGAGCACCGCGACGGGTGGGCGGGCGAGCAACGGCACCGGCGGCCTGAGCAGGAGATAGCGTGCCGCGTCCCGTGCCTCGGGCGTGCTCTCGAGCTCGGGCCGGAAGGCCGCCAGCTGGTCCCTCAGCTCCGCCTCGTCGACCGGGGCGTCGGCCACCCCGAGAGCCCTCGCGACCTTGGCCGTGTCGGCGACGTACCCGTCCCTGCCCACTCGGTCGAGGGGTGAGCCGGAGAAGCGCTGGTAGGCGTTGAGGAAGCTGTCGACCTCGGCTACATGCACCCACCGGAGCAGGTGCGGGTCGTTCGCGCGGTAGGGCCTGCCGTCGGTCGTCGTACCCGTGACCCTCTCGTGGATCGACCGCACGCTCGCTACCGCGCGCTCGGCGTCCGCCGTCGTGCCGAACGACGTCACGGCCAGGAAGCAGCTGGTGCGCTGCAGTCGCCCCCAGGGGTCGCCCTTGTAGTCCGAGTGGTCGGCGACCCCGGCCATGGCAAGCGGGTGCAGCGACTGGAGGAGCAGCGCCCGCAGGCCGCCGACGAACATCGACGCATCGGCATGGACGCGGCGGATCGGCCGGTCTGCGGCGAACCAGCGCTCACCCGACGCGTAGTGGATGCGGTCACGGCGCTTGACCCCCTCGGAGCCGGCGACCCGCTCAAAGATCATGGCGCCGAGCCGGTCACGCGCTGCGCCGACACCGAATGAGGGAACCGAGAGACCCATAGGCCCATCCTGCCTGGTCATCCCAACCCGCGGGCTCGCCGTGGCGGGGGAGCTCGCGGCAGGTGTACGTCGCGCTGGGCCGGGTACGTCGTGGGTATGACGACCGAGCCGACAGGCGACAGCCCGCAGAAGGACCCCGAGGAGTGGCTGACCGGTGACGAGCCGGCGACGGCAGCCCAGCTTTCCTACCTCAGCACGCTGGCGCACGACAGCGGCTCGGAGGTCCCGGAGCGGCTGACGAAGTCCGAGGCCTCGCAGCTGATCGATAGCCTCCGGGCGGAGTCCCCGCGGCTGACCGACGACAGCGCCGACCCTCCCGTTCACTGACGATTTCCAGTCAGAGCTGGGTGAGACACTGGGCGGGTGGATCGGTCGAGCCTTCAACCTGTGTTGTCATCGGTGCTCGACGTGCTCCGAGAGGCCGGCGCGCTGTTCGTCTACCTTCATGGCAGCCGCGTGCGGCCGTGAGGCGGTGGGTCGGACTCACGTGTCCTTGGTAGGGACGACGTAGCCCTTCGCACCGATGCCGATCGCGGTCAGCTGCTGCTGTCACCAGCCGAGCGGCTCCCTGCGTCGCGGCCGTGGATTCTCGGAACCTCGTCGAGGCGCTCCCCCGTCGGCCGGGGCGAGAACAGTGCGGTGACTATGGCGGGGGGCGCGCGCTGGGGTACCTTGCCTCAGAACGGTGCGCACAGGGAGCGCACCGTACGCCGGCGCGCCGGCACTCCGTGTCGCATCGCCGGCCCACTTGGCACTTGTGATGCCACAACGATGGAGGACATGTGAAGCCAACTCTCAACCGCCGGGGCGCCGTAGCGGCGCTCGCCGGCGTCAGTCTCGTCACGGTAGCCGCGCTGCTCGCGGCACCAGGCGCCCAGGCCGGCGGGTCGTCGGCCGGCAGCACGGGCACGATGACGGCGCAGGCGAAGGCCGTCGCGGCCACCCGTGTGCTGCACCAGGTCGGCCGGGTCGGCGCCGGCGCCTACTACGACGCCCGGACCGCGAAGATGGTCGTCAACGTCACGCAGCGCAGCGCATTGGCTGCCGTCCGGGCGGCCGGCGCCACGCCGCGGCTGGTCGGCTTCAGCAGCCAGCAGCTCGGCGTCGTCACGCGCGCGCTGGCGTCGAGAGCCAGCATCGCCGGCACCACCTGGTCGACCGACGTACGCGCCAACAAGGTCCACGTGACCGCGGACAGCACCGTGTCGACTGCGCAGATGGCCCGGTTGCGGTCCGTGACGAACCGCTATCCCGCTCGCACCGAGCTGGTGCGCACGGCGGGTCAGCTGAAGCCGCTCATCAACGGCGGCAAGGCGATCTACGTCACGCAGTACCGCTGCTCGCTCGGCTTCAACGTGACCAACGGCAGCACGTACTACTTCCTCACCGCGGGGCACTGCACAAATCTCGGCGCCTCGTGGTACGCCGACGGCGCCCACACCAAGTTCATCGGCACGAGAACCGGGACCAGCTTCCCCAGGAACGACTACGGCATCGTGCGGTTCGACAACGGTGTTTCGCACCCGGGCAGCGTGTTCCTTTACAGCGGGAAGCAGAACATCGCGGACGCCACCAACGCCTACGTCGGTGAGTCGGTCAAGCGCAGCGGCAGCACCACGCACGTGCGCAGCGGAACCGTGCAGGCGCTCAACGTGACCGTGAACTACGCCGAGGGCCCCGTCTACGGGATGATCAAGACGAACGTCTGCGCCGAGGGTGGCGACAGCGGTGGCCCGCTCTTCGACGGCGTGCACGCGGTCGGCCTGACCTCCGGTGGGAGCGGCAACTGCTCCTCCGGTGGTACGACGTTCTTCCAGCCGGTGAAGGAGCCTCTGAACGTCTACGGAGTGAGCGTCTTCTGACCTGACCCAACCCGACACCGCGTAGCCCGCGAGCCGCCTCCCGAACGAGGCGAACTCGCGGGCTACCGCGTGTCAGGACGCCGGCCCGGTATCTGGCGGAGGCGTCCTCGCTCATTGACTGACACCCACCCCTTTTCGGAAGAAGGTCAGTCATGTCCACCCCCACCCACCAGGAGTCGGCCGCCGACGTCGTCGGTTCGGGCGAAGGCCTGCATGTCCCCGTCGAGCGCTTCCAGATGAAGCAGCTGCTCGCCATCAACCCCAACTACTTCGGCACCCTCACGGAGAGCCAGCTGTCGCCGGTCGTCAAGCTGGCCGGTAACACGACGTACGAGGAGCTCACCTGCGTGGGCTACAACCCCGCGACCACCGTCCTCGAGGCGACCGTCGCCGTCAAGCAGAACGGCGGCTACTCCGGCACCCTGTGCGGTCCGGGCAGCTACGAGTACGTGCGGTTCTACCTGGACTACGGCGCCGGCTGGGAGGACGCCGGCGTTGCCAGCATCAACGTCCACGACATCGCGGACGGGACCGACTGCGCGGGTCAACCGTGGTTCCCGCTGAGCTATGCGGCGTCCCTGCAGCTCTCGCCGCACACCAGTCCGTGCTCCTGGCCGCGGCTGCCGAAGGTGCGCGCCATCCTGTCGTGGCAGACGATCCCGAACGACCCGGACTTCACGCCGGTCTGGGGAAACGTCGTGGAGACGACCATCCAGATCAAGCCGCGCTCCTGGTTCCTCGTCGAGGTCGTCGACCAGCTCGCGGAGCTGAACCAGGTGAAGCTCACGCTGCCCGACGACCTCGCGTATGCCGAGAAGATCCCGCTTCCCCAGCCCGACCCCGGGCCGCTGTCGCTCGCCGAGCTCGCCAAGGTGTACGCCGGCGGGCAGGTCAAGGCAACGGGCGACGCGGCGGCCAAGACGGAGGCGGCCCACGAGGTCGCCGTACCCTCGCATCGCTTCGGCTTCTCCGAGCTCCTGCAGTACACGCAGGCGTCATCGACGTCGGCGAAGACCTTCGAGGCCAAGGTCGGCCAGTGGAAGCAGGCCGGCCTCGACTGGAGCGAAGCGGTCAAGGCGCTGCTGGACAGCGACGGCGACGTCGACTACGAGGAGCTCGAGTGCCTCGGCCTCAACAACACCCTCGACCGGGTGGAGGCCACCTTCCGGGTCAAGCGCTCGACGGGCTACGGCGGGACGCTGTGCCAGAGCGGCAGCACCGAGTACGTCGCGTTCTGGGCCGTCTTCGACGACGACGACTGCGACTGGACCTACCTCGGCACCGCCAACGTCCAGGTGCACGACATCGCCAGCATCCCCGATGGCGGGATCTCCTACGCCGCGGCGCTGCCGGTCGACCTCACCCACCAGCGCCGCGAGTGCGGGTCACCGCGGGTCGTGCGACTGCGGGCCGTGCTCAGCTGGGCCACTCCGCCGTCGACCACCGACGCCGACGAGGTGCCTTACTGGGGCAACCGCATCGACCGGCACGCGCAGATCGCGCCGGGGCCTGTGGTGCCGCCCGGAACCGTGGTGCCGCTGATCAGCATCATCGGCGGGATCCCCGTCCACCAGATCGACGCAAACGGCGTGACCACCCCGACGGCGCACTTCTCCCTGCTCGGTGGGTCCACCACCGCGGACCCCGAAGCGCTCGGTCGACCCTGCCCGTTCGCCCGGGTCGTGGCCGTCCAGGGCCCGGCGTACGTCGGTCACAGCTACCGCGTGCAGGTCCGGGAGGTCGGCAGCCCGTCCTGGCAGACGCTGAACCAGAACTTCACGGTCACCGACCAGTTCGGCAACGACTCCGTGCAGAGCGCGGTCGGGGACTACTACCCCTCCCTGGACGACACCGTCAACCAGGACAACCTGCTTGCGGTGTGGAGCACGGCCGACGACACCCTCTGGGAGGTCAAGCTCGACATCGCCGGTATCGCCGGCGACGACGGGCACAAGGTCCAGCTGCACAACACCGCCCCGGTGGCCGAGATCCACATCAACCCCCTCGCCGGCGACTGCAGCAAGCACACCGTCGGCACGGTGCTCGACGGCACCTACGTGGCGCGCGACGACTACCTGTCGTCGTACTCGCTGGGAACCCTGCCGTTCGCAGCACCGGCCGGTCAGCTCACCCCGACCGGTGCCCTCGTGCAGACACCTCTCGGCGGCAGCGTGTGGACGCTCGACACCGGAACCCCGGCGGACATGCAGCCTTGTGGCTACGTGCTCGCGCTCGCGGTCTCGAGTCGGGCCATCTACAACAGCTCGCCGTCCTACAGGAGCAGCCCGGCAAGCGTCGGCTTCTGCCTCGACGCACCTGCCTGACCGTGCAGCGGTGGCGCGCCGGGACCTCGATCCCGGCGCGCCACCGCCTGAGTGCGATTCGTCTGGGCCGGATCCGATGCGAATACCCTGCAGATCGCAGACGAACCAGGAAAGTGGCGCAGTTCAGGTCGGCGCGGTCAGCTGACTCGGAACGTATCGCCAAGGCTGCGAGTGACCTCGTCGGGATCGAACTCGGCGGGGTCGAAGTACGGAGCCGCCCACGTCCGCATCTCGTCATCCCCGTCGGCGTCGTGGACTCGCTCGCAGCGGCGTACCGAGTGCCGCCGACGTCGAACTCGTGCAGATGACTGTTCGTCCAGCCCATCGCGGTCTGGACACGTGGTGGAGGTCGCTCAGGGACATGGACGCAGGCACCTGCACTCGTCTCCAGATCGGCGGCTTGGCTCCGTTCAGGGAGATCTTG
Organism: Nocardioidaceae bacterium; assembly: GCA_037719575.1. Lineage (GTDB taxonomy): Bacteria > Actinomycetota > Actinomycetes > Propionibacteriales > Nocardioidaceae > JAWWPG01. The sequence continues at coordinate 2,510 of JBBJMF010000092.1, read as the reverse complement.
AGCTGGTACCCGGTTATGGTGGGTCCACCGCGCGATCCAAGCATGCCCGCTCGCCCCTCAGCAGATTCGTCTGCGTCCGACCCGTTGGAAGTACCCGCAGAAGCACCGACGAATCAGCGTAGTCGGGGTCTCAGTTCTGCTTGCGGGCGGTGAACAGCAGGTACTCCCAGTCCAGGACCGTCGAGCCGTCTCCGCGGTCGTAGCGGCGGACCAGGTCGGCGAGCTCGGTGTCCAGGGCGGCGGCCCGGTCGGCGTCGTCTCCGAGCCCGCGGTAGGCGGCGATCGTAGGCCCGTAGCAGGCCTTGAAGAAGTCACGGAACTCCTCCGGTGTCCCGAACTTGTCGACCTCCACCGTCTGCCGCCGAGCCTCGACGTCGGTCACTGCGTCACCGAGCAGGGAGCGGACATGGTCCTCGCTCCCCCAGAGCGGCGGCGGCTGGGAGCCGGGAGGCGGGGGCGCAGCGGCGTACGGCTTCATGGTCGCGAACATCTGGCCGATGAATCCCTCGGGTGTCCAGCTGAGCAGGCCGATCCTGCCGCCAGGGCGGCAGACGCGAACCAGCTCGTCGGCGCTCGCCTGGTGATGCGGCGCGAACATCACTCCCACACAGGAGAGCACCACATCGAACTCGTCGTCGCCGAACGGCAGCGCCTCGGCATCGCCCTGACGCCACTCCAGCTGCACACCTTGGGATGCGGCCAGCTCGCGGCCGGTCTCGAGCAGCTCCGGCGTGAGGTCACTTGCCACCACACGGGCGCCGGCCTTCGCCGCGGGTATCGCGGCGTTCCCGCTCCCGGCAGCGACGTCCAGCACCCGGTCGCTGCGCCGCACCTGGCACGCCTCGACCAGGATCGGGCCCAGCTCGGGGATGATCTCGGCAGCCACGGCCGGGTAGTCGCCGAGCGCCCACATGGCGCTGTGCTTGGCCTTAAGGGCCCGATCAGCCTCGACGTCTTTGGTGGTCTCGTTCATGTCAGGTCTCCTTCGCCTGTGTTCGCCGGCGGTGAGGTGGAGGTCTTGCCGTCGGGCATGGTGATTCCTGCCTGTGCCGAGGTTCTTGAAAGTTGGGCGTGGTGTCAAGAGCTCTCATCGCCGCTTCCTCGCAAGTGGCCGTGGCGACTGGCCGGCACGCCGGTCGACCACTCCAGTCTCTGTGCGAGCTCCTCCCCGCCGGCGCGGGCGATGTAGTCGAGGTCGCCACAGACGATGAGCTCGTCGCGGGCGCGGGACAGTCCGACATACAGCCGCTCCTTGGCGCGGTCTCGTGGCTCAGACTCGTTGACAGCGAGCACGATGACGCGCCGCTCGAGGCCCTTGAAGCCGAGGACGTGTCCGTAGAAGACCTGGTCCTCGTCCCAGAACGACGCCCAGTAGTCGTCCTGCCCCTCCGCTTGGCGCTCAGTCTGTTCGGGATGGCGCGATCCGGTGGTCAGCAGTGCCACGTCCTGCGGGCGCCATCCCGCATCGAGCGCTGCATCGACCGCCTCGTCGGCAGTGGCGATCGCCTCCCCGGCGGCCCATGGCAGGAAGCGCACCCGCGGACCCTCGCCCCCGCGAAGCCTCATCCGGGAGTCGCGGAGCTACCCGGTGGGCAGCGACAGAGATGCGGGGTCGAGCTCGATTGCGATCACTCCGGCGACCCGCGCCAGATCTGCGTCACAGGTCAGCAGTGTCGCGTGATGGCGCCAGGCAACGGCGGCGATCATGCAGTCGACCATTCCTCGGGGTGTCACTCCAGCGCTGCGACAGCGACGGTAGATGAGAGCTGCGGCGTGGAAGTCGCTCGCCGCATCGAAGCGCAGCAGGCGAAAGCGCCCAAGAAGGTCTCGAAGCGAGTCAGCCCGTCCGTCGTTTCTCGCGCCGGCGAGCAGCTCCATCACCACCGGCTCGGTGACCGCCAAGTCCGCCTCATCTGCAACCAGCTGGGTCATCCGGGAGTCGACACCGCTCTCGGAGGCTCGGTCGAACTCAACCCACGCGGAGGTGTCGGCAAGGATCACGCCACACCACGGGGTGCAGTGTCAGCGGGAACCTCGCCGGTCGCGTGGGCGCCACGCATGGCAAGCGCAGTCTCGCGCGACATCGGTTGACCCGCCAAATGACGCAGGGCCAGCTCCACCGCCTCGGTTTTCGTATGGACACCAAAGCGCTCCATGACTGTGCGCAGATAGGTGTCTTCGATCTCGATGTTGGTCCGCATTCGTGCCATACACCGATCATACACCTAGCGTGAGACCATCCGGCTCGGAATGAGATCCCGCAACCCTGGCGAGCAGCGGGCCTTTGCGACCTTTGACTGGGGACACCGCTTGTCGATCTCACGAAGGCTCTTCGTCTCGCTGGTGAGCTTGCTGCGGTCGTCTCGATCGTGACTTCGCCCGTTCGAGGGCGTCGAGCTCGTCCGTCCCTCGTGAGCATGCATGTCGAGAGGCAGGCAATGTTTCCTATCGAGATATGGGTGCTTTCACGCCTCGATCAGTAGACATTCAGGCTCAGATCGGCGCCTCAC
>JBBJMF010000024.1:0-33341 GCA_037719575.1 Nocardioidaceae bacterium | reverse complement strand
GGTCTCGGCGGTCGGGCTCGGCTGCATGGGGATCAGACGCGGGACACACCAACACCGCCAAGGTTCACACCGCCGCTGTCACCGCCGCCTGATCACCCCACTGCCCGTGTCCGGCAAATCAGGTCAGGCTCTTTGAGCCACTTACACCGTCGGCCGGAAAGTCCCTCAGCCGTCGTCGACAGACAGGTTGCTGGTGGCTGGTGCTTACGTCGCTACGAGCAGGCCTGTGCCGTACATGAGCAGGACGCCGAGAGCCATGCCGGCGAGCACGGCGGGGTCGAGCGACCGGGCGCTGCGTTCCCGCATGCTCGGTGCGATCTGGACCACGACCTGGGCGATGGCGCCGACACCGGCGCCGAACAGCAGGGCAGAGAGCGCGGGGTTGTCGACGGTCACGCCGATCAGAGCGCCGACGATGGCTGGCGCACCTGCGAGCAGGCCCAGGCCGAGCAGCTGGAGCGGCGAGGTGCGCAGAGCGGCCAGTGGCGCGACGATCGCGACTCCCTCCGTGGTGTTGTGCAACGCGAAGCCGACCACCAGGGCTGAGCCCAAAGCCAGCGCGCCGACGGAGTAGGCCGAACCGATCGCGAGGCCTTCGCCCAGATTGTGCAGCCCGATTCCGATGGCGATCATGAACGCCAGTCGGCGTCCGCTCGGAGCGTCCTGGTCGGCAGCCGACGGCCGCGAGCGAAGCCAGCGGTCCACTGACATCAGTCCCAGGAAGGCGAACGCGGCGCCGAGCAGGACCAGCAGCACGCCGCCGAATGCGGCGCCGGCCCCTTGGCTCAGCTCGAAGCCCTCGATCGTCGCGTCGACGGCGAGGAAGACGAGCACCCCCACCGTCAGCGCCAGCAGTACCCGGATGCCCCTGCCACCGCTCCGGCGCAGCACCGGAAGGAACAGCATCCCCAGCACCACGGGGATGACTCCGACGTAGAGCCCAAGCAGCACCATCGAGGCGAGAAACCCGCCGTCCGTCGACGGTGTGGCTACGGCCACCGGGATCTCGTGCTCGATCACCGCTCCGGTCGAGGTGAGCATGGAGATCAGGTACGGCTGACCGTCATGCCACGGATAGTCCAGCCGCAGTGTGGCCGAGCCGAGGCGGTCGACCGGGTCGGCTGCGCCGGTGAACCCCACGTAGCTGTCGTTGACGAACACCTGCGCAACCTGGACCGGGTCCGGCCCTATGTTGCGCACGGTCAACTCGATGGTGCCGGGCGAGAGCACGGTGCGCTCGACAGCGAGCTCCTCGACGGGTGGACCGGTCCGCTCGGGCAGGCTCGCCCCGCCGAAGGCGGCAAGGGCGGCCAGCGAGACGCCGACTATGACGGCGACGGCCAGACCCAGCGCCCACACCGGAACAGATGTCCGCCGCCCACCGATGGCTCGATCCTCACTTGCAGATCTCGAGGTTTCGACGCGCTCGGTCATGGGATGACCTCGAAGAAGCCCATCCAGCCGAGGTTGGCGAACTCGGTCTTGTGCGCGTGGAACATGTACTGGCCTGGATGCGGGAACCGCACTTCGCAGATGCCGCGCTGCCCTTGCCCGAGGACGACGGTGTCGGTGAAGTCAGCCGGTGTCAGCCGGGTGCCGGTCGGGTAGTAGTCGAAGAAGTTGCCGTGCAGGTGGAAGCTGTTGATCGGGTCGTACTCCAAGATGTTGACCAGGTAGATCCGCACCAGTTCACCGCGCCGCACCCGCACCGGCTCGTGGTTGTAGTGGAACGGAATCCCGTTGACCGCGTATAGCTGGTTGCCCTCGCCGTCGAAGGTGGTGTTGTAGCCCATCATGACCATGACCATTTCGTCGGCCGAAGCCCGACCCTGCTTGGGGTCGACGATGAAGGTGCCGTACATGCCCCGAGCGATGTGCTCGGCGAGCGGCCCGACGTGGCAGTGGAACAGGTGTAGCCCGAAAGGCTCGGCATCGAACTCGTAGACGAACTCCTCACCAGGCGATATCACCCCACGACCGATCATCGGGACACCGTCCATCCCGGCCGGGTGGATGCCGTGGAAGTGCATGGTGTGCGGATGCTGGGAGTCGTTGGTGAACCGCACCCGCAACCGGTCACCCTCGGTACAGCGCAGCGTGGGGCCGGGAACCCGACCGTTGAACGTCCACGCCGGGAAGGAAACGCCGGGTGCGACCTCGATGTCCTTGTCGGAAGCCGAGATCGACCATTCGCGCAACGTCCGACCGTCGGCCAGCGTTGAGCTCTTTCCGTAATCGAAGCTGCGCAAGATGTCAGTGGGGTTGAACCCGTTCGCGACGTGGTCCACGGTCGAGCCCTGAGCGAACGCCGGCCCGCTGATGCCGCCCCCGCGTGACGCGTCCATGCCGTGGGCGATTGTTGGGTCGCCGCCTCCCATGCTGCCTTGCTCGCCCCCTGCCTGACCGACAGTTCCACTCGCCGCCCCGCGAAGCGATACGGCGGCCAGAGCAGCGCCCGCGGCGCCGCCGAGAAATGCGCGCCTCGTGGTCACGACGACTCCCCGCCCACCGTCGTCGCCGCGGGGGCTGCGGAGCGGCCGTAGATCAAGGTGCCAAGTTGGTCACCGACCGCCTCTTCCTTCCCGTCGACCCGCAGCCACAGTGGCCCACCGAAGGGAGCTCGCTGCCCGACCTCGATGCTCACGCCGGGCCGGATGCCGATGCCTGCCATATAGCGCAGCGCGGCACTGTCTCGGTCGTCGACCCGCTCGACCCGAAACACGGTGCCCGCTTCGGCGCGGTCCAGACGCTGGCCCCATTGCTCGGAGTGGACACCGGTGGGCGGTGGGATCGGGTCGCCGTGCGGATCCGTGGTGGGGTGGCCCAGGTGTTCGTCGATCCGCGCCAGTAGCCGGTCGCTGACGGCGTGTTCGAGTACTTCGGCCTCCGCGTGTACTTCGTCCCACGGCACGTTAAGAACCCGGGCCAGGAACGTCTCCAACAACCGGTGCCGACGGATGACGGCCCTGGCGTGGTCAGCACCATGCGCGGTGAGCATGGCCGTGTGGCCCGAGCCCCGCTGCACGAGCCCATGGGCGCCCAACCGCTTCAGCATCACCGACACCGTCGGCGCAGTGACACCCAGATGCCGCGCCAGGCCGGAGGTCGTCACAGGCTCACCGTGGCCGGCCATCTTGAAGATCGTCTTCAACGCGTCCTCCGCTGCTTCGGTCTTCCTAAGGTGGCAGCATTGCATGGCCTGATCTTGCGATGCGACGTTCACACCTCTCAACTTAGCCTTCGCTAATGGCTGCCGACAAGTGTTTCTAAGTCAGTTTTTGAGCATGGGAGAATCCCAGCGCTTGGCGCAGGACTCGGGAGGGGCGAGTGCGGATGGTCCCCGAACTTGACCGGACTGTCTGTTTCTCGTGGCGGCGGCCGTGGGCGCGGCCAGTCGCAAGAACAAGAATCCCAAGCAGGACAGGCACTTCCGTGCATCTACACGCCGATCAGCCCGCCGAGTCGTGAACGATTGGGGCTAGTGATGGGCTAGTGACCACACACACAGCACCCCCGGTCCTCTAAATCGGGGGTGCGCGGTCGCTGGGTTAAGGCGTCCGGGCCTCATGCACAGAAGAAACCCCCGTCACCTGGATGGCGGTGACGGGGGGTTCAGGAGGTCGGTCTCGGGGGTTGTCCGACCTCCATGCTCGAGGCTACGTGTTCGACATGGCATCGCGGGACTTGTTGCTGATTTCCGTCCTGTCTTCACCAGTCAAGATGGAGCCTAGAAGGCGGACCAGTCGGGGCAGCAACGCGAATCCTCCGCAACGAGGCGGCCCGCGTACCGCCGCGCAACGCCCCGGAACGGATTGCAAGTCCGGTGCCCTATCCAGCTGAGCTACGTGCGCTCGAGACGGGTGGCTGACCCGCCGTCACGGCAGTCTACTGAGCCGATTGCGCCCAGTCGCGACAGACAAGAGATTCCGTATAGACCGCGGCGGTAGCCTCGGACAGGTGACGACGCTTGCCGATGAGGCGCCTGCCGCGGCGCAGTCGCTGAGGCGCCCCGCCCGCACCGCGATCGTCGGCGTCGTTGCGCTGTTCACCGTCGCGGCGTTGTGCGGATGGGCGATCTATCTCGACCTCAACGGGCTCATCGGCCGCACGGCACTCGTCTATGCGCTGCTGTTCGCCTTCGTCCCCGTGGTTCCGCTCGCGGCGGCCTTCCTGTGGCTCGACCGGATGCGTCCAGAGCCCTCGTTGCTGCTCGTGGTCGCGTTGGTGTGGGGCGCTTTGGCGGCGACGTACCTTTCCCTGCAGATCAACGGCTGGCTCGCCAAACAGGTCGGCGATGCCTACGGTGTGAGCGCGCGCAGCGCCGTCTTCATCGCGCCCTGGGTCGAGGAGACGGCCAAGGGAGCCGTCGTGTTCTTCCTCGTGTGGTGGCGTCGCCACGACTTCAACTCGTTGCTCGCCGGGGCGGTCTACGGCGGTCTGACCGGCATCGGCTTCGCGTTCACCGAGAACATCGTCTACTACGGTCAGCTCTTCCAGCGCGTGAAGGACTACGAGGGTGGCCAACAGGTCGCGCTGCGTGCCGTCGAGCACCTGTTCCTGTGGCGCGGAGTGGCCGCACCGTTCGTGCACCCGATGTTCACGATGATGACGGGGATCGGGGTCGGGCTCGCCGTCCGGCATGGACACGTCGGCGTCCGGGTCCTCGCTCCGGTGGCGGGGTTCTGCACGGCAGCCCTGCTGCACATGGGCTACAACGCGGCGGCCAGCTTCGCGCCCGGGCGCGCGCTTACCGCTGTCTATGTCGCGATCCTGGTCCCGGCCCTTCTCACGCTGCTCGCCATGGTGCTGCTGGTACGACGTCACGAGTACCGGGTGGTCGAGGCGAGGCTCGGCGACTACTCCACCTTCGGCTGGCTGCCCGCCGAACACGTCGTACTCATCGCCAGCACAAGGGGGCGTCGGCGTGCTCGACGACACGTCAAGTCCTTCGACCAGGACCAGCGCGAGACGCTGCGCCGTTTCCAGCAGGTTGGCGTCGACCTCGGCGTGCTTCGCGACCGGCTGGTGCGCGGGGTCGTCGGGCCGAGCGAGCTGCCTCGCGAGCAGCAGCTCATCGCTCAGCTGCGCCGGTTGCGGGAGCACGTCGTACTGCCTGACTCCGGCGAGGTGGCCCCTCCGCGGCTCACGCGCGCCTCCTCCAGCTGGTGACCTCTAAACTCGGGGCACCACGCTGCACGGTGCCCAAGGAGTCCATGTGAGCGAGACCGCTCCTCCCACCGGGCTGCTCACGGTCCTGGTCCGGCTCCGGCAGTGCCTGATCGACAGTCCCCTCCCGCACCTGGCGGCCGATGCACAGGAGGGGAACCGTGAGCGCGACTCGGTCCTCGCCCAGCTCGACGACTACGTGATCCCCCGCCTCGTGCAGATCGACGCACCGCTGCTCGCCGTCGTCGGCGGCTCGACCGGAGCGGGCAAGTCGACCCTCGTCAACTCGCTCCTCGGCCAGGTGGTGAGCAAGCCAGGCGTGCTTCGCCCCACGACCAGGTCCGCCGTCTTGGTGCACAACCCCGTCGACGACCACTGGTTCCGCGCCGACCGGTTGCTGCCGGATCTCGAACGCACCGATCGCGCCACGTCCGACCCGAACGCCCTGCAGCTGCTCCCGGTCGACAGCCTCCCCGAAGGACTGGCGCTGCTCGACGCCCCCGACGTCGACTCTGTCGAGAAGCGGAACCGGGTGCTTGCCGCGCAGCTGCTCGGCGCAGCCGACCTCTGGCTGTTCGTCACCAGCGCCGCCAGGTACGCCGACCAGGTGCCGTGGGACTACCTCAAGGCTGCCGCGTCTCGCAGCACGGCGGTGGCGGTCGTGCTGGACCGGACGCAGCCGTCGGCTGTCCGCGAGGTGAGTAGCCACCTCTCGCGGATGCTGGCGGCGCGCGGCCTCGGCGACTCCCAGCTCTTCACGGTCGCGGAGTCACCGCTCTCGAGCGAGGGGTTGTTGCCGCCGGCCGCCGTGCGCCCGATCCGCCAGTGGCTCGACGGGCTGGCCGCCGACTCGGCGGCGCGGACCGCCGTCATTCGCAAGACCCTTGACGGCGCAGTCGCCTCGTTGCCGGGCCGGACCGAGCGAATCGCCTCGGCGCTGGGCGGCCAGGAGCAGGTGGTCAGCCAGCTGCGCGACGACGTGACGCGGGCGTATGGCGACGCGATGGCCGCCGTGGAGGACGCGACACAGGACGGCACGCTCCTCCGGGGTGAGGTACTGGCGCGCTGGCAGGAGTTCGTCGGCACCGGCGAGATGCTGAAGGGACTCGAAGCGAGAGTCGGCCGGATCCGCGACCGCGTTCTCTCAGCCGTCAGGGGCAAACCGCCGCCGGCCCAGACCATCGCGGTCGCTGTCGAGTCGGGGCTGCAGGCGTTGGTCGTCGACCATGCCGAGACCGCTGCCGAGCGGGCGGCGCTCGCCTGGCGCTCGCTGCCCGCCGGGACCGCCCTGCTGGAAGGGGCCGGAGCAGAGATCGGCCGGGCCTCTCGGGCCCTCCCCGGTGAGGTCGAACGAGCCATCCGCGACTGGCAGGGCTTCGTCCTCGATATGGTGCGCACCGAGGGGGCGGACAAGCGGACGACCGCGCGCTTCCTTGCCTACGGGGTCAACGGTCTCGGGGTGGCGTTGATGATGGTGATCTTCGCGTCGACCGCAGGTGTCACCGGAGCCGAGATCGGTGTCGCGGGGGGTACGGCGGTCGTCGGGCAGAAGATCCTCGAGGCAGTGTTCGGCGATCAGGCGGTCCGCAGGCTGGCGCTACGCGCCCAGAACGACCTGCACCGTCGCGTCGAGGAGCTGTGGGAGGCGGAGCGTGCCAGGTTCTTCGCCGTCCTCGACGAGCACCCGGTCCGACCGGGAGCGGGGGAGCGGCTGCGGGCGCTGAGCCGCGAGCTGTCGGACGTGCGGTTCGCGTGGGGAGCGGCGTGAACACGCTGGCGTCCTTGCGTGCTCGACTCGGCCGACGCGACGACCTCACCGCCCGGCTGGCAGCTCTGGAAGCGGCGGTGACCGCGGCCCGCGGCCGGCTCGAGCCGGACCTGGTCGACGACGCCGCCGCGGTCGTCACGCGCGCTGGAGACCGGCTGCGACTCTCCCCCGACCACACCGTCGTGGCAATCGCCGGGGCAACCGGCTCGGGCAAGTCGTCGCTCTTCAACCAGCTGTGTGGACTGGACCTGGCCGCCGTCGGTGTCAAGAGACCGACGACCTCGTGGGCGCTCGCCTGCTCGTGGGGCGAGGGCGCCGAGACGCTTCTGGACTGGCTCGGGATACCACCACGGCACCAGGTCGACCGGGCCAGCTCCCTCGACGTCTCCAAACCACAGCGTGATCTCCAGGGTCTGGTGCTGCTCGACCTGCCCGACCACGACTCCACCGAGGTGGCGCACCATCTCGAGGTGCAGCGCCTGGTGCGGCTCGCAGACGTGCTTGTCTGGGTGCTCGACCCCCAGAAGTACGCCGACGCCGCGGTCCATGACACGTTCCTGCGGCCGCTCGCGGCGCATCGAGACGTGATGCTCGTGGTCTTCAACCACGTCGACGAGCTCAGCGCCGAGGCCGCCCGGGACACGATCGCCGACACCCGGCGGCTTCTTCTCGCCGACGGTCTGGGGGACGTGCCACTCGTCGCCACCTCGGCCACCCGAGGTGACGGTCTCGCCGAGCTTCGCTCCGAGATCGTCAGGCGGGTGGACCAGAAGCGGTCTGCGCGCACCCGTGTCGCAGCCGACATCGAGGATGTCGCGCAGCGGCTGTCCCGGGCAACGGGCTCGGCCGAGCCGGTCGCCCTTCGAGCCGGGACGCGCGACGAGCTCGTGCAAACCTGTGCCGACGCGGCCGGGGTGCCCGTCGTCGTCGCGGCCCTGGAGGAGTCGCTCCGGATGCGGGCGCGCCAGGCCACCGGCTGGCCGCCGACTCGATGGCTGTCGCGACTGCGCGCGGACCCGTTGCGCCGCCTACACCTGGGGCGGGATGGGGTCCGGGCCGCCGATCTGGCGGGGCCGGTGGCGCGTACGTCGCTGCCGCCTGCCACGCCGATCCAGCGCGCCAGGGTGGGGAGCGCCGTACGGCGCACCGCGGACGTGGTCTCCGAGCCGATGCCGCTCGCCTGGGCGGCGAGCACCCGAGCGGCGTCGGTGACCCGGGTGGACGACGTCGCGGACGCCCTCGACGTCGCGGTCTCGTCGACCGACCTCGCCGCCGGGCGAAGCCCTCGATGGTGGGCGGGGGTGCGGGTTCTCCAGTGGGTCCTCCTGCTGGTCGCCGCCGTCGGCGCGTGCTGGCTCGCTGCCTTGGCGGGCATCAGCTACCTGGGTCTGCCGAGACCGTCGGACCCGACCCAGTTCGAGATCCCGGTGCCGACCTGGTTGCTGGTCGGAGGCCTGGTCCTTGGTGGTGTTGTCGCCCTGGTGGGCCGCTGGGCCGGCGGCCTCTCCGCTCGACGACGGGCGGGACGCGCGCAGACGCGTCTCACCGAGGCCGTAGAGCGGGTGGTCGACGAGCTCGTCGTCGGGCCGGTCCAGGCCGAGGTCGACGCGTACCGGGCGTGCCGTGACGCCCTGGCGGTGGCGCTCAGGACCTGACCGGCTCTGTCCCCAGGTCTCAGAAGCGGCGCGGTCGTCCACAGCCTCGCCGCCGCCGCCTGGTCATCGTCGGTGACTCCGACCAGGCTGTCCTCCTGCCAGGAAGCGACCCGCCAGGAGGACAGATGTTCGAGACCATGATCCACGCAGTCGGCCACGTCGGCACGGACGTCGACCATCGCGAGGTGGGCAGCGGAACCCATCTGAGCACGTTTCGGCTGGCCACCACGCCCCGCTACTGGGACCGGGCCCAGCGTGCCTACGTGGACGGCACGACGAACTGGCTGAGTGTGCAGTGCTGGCGGGCGCTTGCCCTGCACGTCTTCGAGTCACTCAAGAGGGGCGACCCGGTGGTCGTGATCGGCAAGCTCAAGACGCAGGAGTGGGTCAGGGACGGCGTCCGCAGCTCCCGGTTCGTCCTGGAAGCGACTGCCGTCGGTCACGACCTGACCCGCGGGGTCAGCTCGTTCACCAAGATGGCCCGCATCCCTGACCCTGCCCCGGACCACAACCAGGCCGCGCTCCAGGCCGCTCAGGAGGTGGAGGACGGCGCCGCCGCGCTGGCGGTCGAGTCGCGGCCGTTCACCGAGACCGCGCTCGCCGACGCGTCCTGACGCGCGCCTCGCTGCCGTCCGCCGATTTCGGAGGGCACGGACCCGGCACGTAGGCTTCTGCGTCATGGCCGACTACGTGTTCACCCTTCGAAACGTGCGCAAGGCGCACGGCGACAAGGTGGTCCTCGACAACGTCACGCTGTCGTTCCTCCACGGCGCCAAGATCGGCGTCGTGGGTCCCAACGGCACCGGGAAGTCCACGCTCCTGCACATTATGGCGGGGATCGAGCACCCGTCCAACGGCGACGCGATCCTGGACCCGGGGGCCACGGTAGGGATCCTCCTCCAGGAGCCCCCCCTGACCGAGGGCACCACGGTGCTCGAGAACGTCGAGGAGGCGGTCGCCGAGACGATGGGCAAGGTTGCGCGCTTCAACGAGATCTCCGCCGAGCTCGCCGATCCCGACGCCGACTACGACCGGCTTCTCACGGAGATGGGAGACCTGCGGACCGATCTCGACCACGCCAACGCCTGGGACCTCGAGTCACGTCTCGACCAGGCCATGGACGCCCTGCGCTGCCCGCCACCGGAGGTGCTTGTCGACAGGCTGAGCGGAGGCGAACGCAGACGCGTCGCGCTCTGCAAGCTGTTGCTCCAGCAACCGGATCTGTTGTTGCTCGACGAGCCAACGAACCATCTCGACGCCGAGAGCGTGCAATGGCTGGAGCAGCACCTCAAGGCATACCCCGGTGCCGTCCTGGCCGTGACCCATGACCGGTACTTCCTCGACAACGTGGCCAGCTGGATCCTCGAGCTGGACCGCGGCCGCACCCACCCCTACGAGGGCAACTACTCGACGTACCTCGAGACCAAGGAGGCTCGCCTCGTCGTCGAGGGGCGCAAGGACGCGAAGCGACTCCGGATGCTCGAGCGGGAGCTGGAGTGGGTGCGCTCCAACCCGAAGGCGAGGCAGGCCAAGAGCAAGTCCCGGCTCTCGCGCTACGAGGAGCTCGCCGCCGAGGCGGAGCGCAGCCGGAAGGTCGACCTGGGGGAGATCAACATCCCGGCAGGCCCGAGACTCGGCGACGTCGTTCTCGAGGCCGGCGGGCTGACGAAGGGCTTCGGCGACCAGCTCCTCATGCACGACCTCGACTTCAGCCTGCCGCGGGCCGGCATCGTCGGCGTGATCGGGCCGAACGGGGTGGGCAAGACCACGCTGTTCCGGATGATCATCGGCGAGGAGGCTCCCGACTCCGGGGGACTGCGGGTCGGTGACACGGTCCGGACCTCGTACGTCGACCAGAGCCGCGGGGGTCTTGACCCGAAGAAGAACGTGTGGGAGGTGGTGTCCGACGGGCTGGACCACATCAGGGTGGCGAGCTTCGAGATGCCGTCGCGGGCCTACATCGCGTCGTTCGGGTTCAAGGGACCCGACCAGCAGAAACCGGCCGGGGTGCTGTCCGGAGGGGAGCGGAACCGGCTCAACCTCGCGCTAACCCTGAAGATGGGCGGTAACCTGCTGCTGCTCGACGAGCCGACGAACGACCTGGATGTCGAGACCCTCCAGTCGCTCGAGGACGCACTTCTCGAGTTCCCCGGCTGTGCCGTGATCACGTCGCACGACCGGTGGTTCCTCGACCGGACCGCGACGCACATTCTGGCCTGGGAGGGTGACGACGACGATCCCGCGCGCTGGTTCTGGTTCGAGGGAAACTACGCGGCGTACGAGTCGAACAAGGTCGAGCGACTCGGTGTCGAGGCCGCCAGGCCGCACCGGGTGACGCACCGCCGACTCACCCGGGACTGAGCCGCCGGCTCAGCCGCGACCGGGAGGCTGCTCACCCGACGAGGTCGTTGAGCTTGCCGTACGCGAGCTCGGTGCGGACACTCTCGTACGTGCCGGTAGCCGCCAGCTCACGGGCCGCTTGCTCAGCGACGGCGTAGGCGGCGGCCGCCACCGAGGACCCGAGACTGATCCGCCGAACCCCGAGCGACGCGAGCTCGCCGACGCTGGGAGCTCCCGGGCCAACCAGGATGTTCAGCGGTGCGGGGATCGCGGCGACGAGCTCGCGGATGGTCTCCGGATCGACGACACCCGGCACGAAGATGCCGTCGGCGCCGGCCTCGAGGTAGCTCGCGGCTCGTCTCGATGTGTCGTCGAGGCGGCCTGCGGGGTCACCGACCGAGCGCAGGTAGGTGTCGATGCGCGCGTTGATGAAGAGGCCGACCCCGAACGACTCAGCCGCTGCGCGCGCCGCCGCCACCCGTTCCGCCTGGTCGGCCACGTCCCGGAGCCGGTCACCGGCACCCGGGGCCACGTCCTCCAGGTTGACCCCGACCGCTCCCACCTCGAGAACAGCCATCGCGGTGTCCCCTACTGCGGCGGCGTCGGAGCCGAGGCCGCCCTCGATGTCCGCAGTCACGGGCACCCTGACCACACGGACGACACGGGCTACCAGGGCGACGGCGACATCTCGCTCGATCACGTTCCCGTCGGGGACGCCGAGACTCCACGCGACGCCCGCGCTTGTCGTGGCGACCGCGGGTGCGCCTGTCGACGCGATGACCGCGGCGCTTGCCGCGTCCCACGCATTGATGAGCACGAGCGGTGGGCCTGCTGCTCGGTGCAGCCGGCGCAGGGCGTCGGCCTTCTCGGACTGGTGGGGGGACAGCGGGTCGGCCATGTTCCCATGAGACCACGAGGTTCCGACAGATCGAGAGGCTTGACATATTCTTATATGGGAATATGGTTGAGCTATGGCACGAGCGGCGACGACGGCGGATGCGTTCAACGCGGTGGCAGAGCCCCGGCGGCGGCAGATCCTGGACGTCCTCGCCGACGGGGAACGTCCCGTGAACGACCTCGTCACGCAGCTCGGGCTGGCCCAGCCTCAGGTGTCCAAGCACCTGCGGGTGCTCCGGGAGGTAGGGCTCGTGGAGGTCCGAGATCTCGGGCGGCAGCGGATGTACCGGGTCAACAGCCGGCCGCTGAAACCCATCCACGACTGGGTCACGAGCTATCAGCAGTCATGGTCGAAACGCTTCGACCGGCTGGATGGCGTGTTGGAAGAACTCAAGGGAATGGAGAACGGAGATGGCGGCGATGACGAGTAGCGGTACGGCAGTGGTGACGCTCCCGACCGACACCCAGATCCTGATCACGCGGGAGTTCGACGCGCCCAAACACCTGGTCTACCAGGCGTGGACGACGCCCGAGCTGATCAAGCGGTGGTGGAGCGGAGACCGGGGCGAGGTCACGAGCATCGCCGTCGACCTGCGGGTCGGCGGCTCCTGGCGGTACGTGATGACGGCAAACGAGGGGTTCGAGGTCGCGTTCCACGGGGAGTACCGGGAGATAGTTCCGGACGAGCGCCTCGTCTCGACGGAGGTATTCGAGGGCATGCCCGACGGGGAGGCCCTGGACACACTCACCCTCGTCGAGAACGACGGGCGCACCGCGATCACGCTCCTGGTGCAGCACTCGAGCCAGGAGCACCGCGACGCGCATGTCAACTCAGGGATGGAAGGCGGCCTCCAGGAGGCGCTGGACCACCTGGAGCAGGTCGCAGTCTCGCTGCGCTGAGGGCCCCGTCGAGCCTCAGTCGGGTGGGGGGCAGCCGTGCGGCACGGACCGTGTGGTCTCGAGCCGCTCGGCCACCTGCCCGAAGGACCGTCCGATCACCATCAGGTCCTCATCGGCGATGACGTCGATCAGCCCGTCTCGGACGGAGCTCACGTGGTCGGGCGCGGCGGTGGACAGCTTGGCGTAGCCGGCCGGCGTCATAGCGGCGATCACTCCACGCCCGTCGGACTCGCAGGCCCGTCGTACGACGAAGCCGGCGTCCTCGAGCCTCCTGACCGTGTGGGTGATGCGGCTACGCGAGTTCTTGACGGAGTCCGCGAGCTCGGCCATCCGTAGTGCGCGGTCGGGAGACTCCGACAGCCGGACGAGGATCTCGTACTCGGGCAGGGACAGCGCGTGCTTCTCCCGGAGATCCCGGTCGAGGCGCTCCATCAGCAGGGTCGTCCCGAGCAGGAAGGCGCGCCAGGAGACCTGCTGCGGGGCGGTGAGCCAGTTGTCCGTCATACGACCATCCTAGCCGAGGTGGTTGATTATTAAACTTGTCTGGGATACAGTAGACATGTTATTGAATCGTCAACTAGTTCCCCTGTGATGCCCAGGAGGCACCCATGATCACTGCTTCGACCGAAACCCGGTTCTTCGGACTGCAAGCCGGCACCTGGGCGATCGACCAATCGCACTCGGACGTCACGTTCACGGTGCGGCACATCATCGGCAAGGTGCGGGGCCAGTTCACCGTTTTCGAGGGCGAGCTCACGATCGCCGAAGACCCGTTTGCGTCGGCGGCGCGGGTGACCATCGACCTCTCCTCCGTCGACACCCGCAACAACGACCGGGACAACCACCTGAGGTCCTCCGACTTCTTCTCTGTGGAGGACCAGCCGTCGATGACGTTCGCGAGCACATCCGTGCGCAACGACGGCGGCAGCCTTGTGCTGGTGGGCGACCTCACGATCAAGGATGTCACGAAGCCGGTCGAGCTGGCCTTCGAGTTCCTCGGCGTGGGCCAGGACCCATGGGGCGGGACGAGGGTCGGTTTCGAGGCGACGACCACGCTGAGCCGCAAGGCATGGGGCATCGACTTCAACATCCCGCTGGAGGGCGACAAGGTCGTCATCGGCGACCGGATCAACGTCGCCATCACGATCGAGGCCGTCCACCAGGCCTGACGCATCGGGCTCGACCTGCGGCGCTCGGCTTCCCGGGACCGCGGGCTCGCGACCCCACCCCGATCAAGCGCGCAGGGCCGCCGGCGGTCCGGACGGATGCCGGCGCTCCTCGCATACGGTGAGGCAGTGACCCTGCCATTGGCTCTGCTCCCCAGCCCGTTTCTCGGCCCGGCTGTCTGGCGGCCGGTGGCCGACGTGCTGCGAGCGAACGGGTTCGACGTCCTCGAGGTCCGGGCGCCGGCCACAGCTCCGCGTTCACCGGCGGATGTTCTCGCCACGTATCTGGGCGCCATCCCGACCGACGTCGCGGTGGTCGTCGTACCGCACAGCAACGCCGGACTGTTCGTGCCTGCGATCGTGTCCTCACGTCGGGTGGGGGCCATGGTGTTTGTGGATGCCGGGGTGCCACCGCGCCGTGGCCAGTTCCCGTTGGCGCCGAGTGACTTCCGGGCCTTCCTCGCCGGCCTGGTCGACGACGCGGGCCAGCTTCCGCCGTGGACCCGATGGTGGGACGCGGATGTCTCAGAGCTGTTCCCGAGTGCGGCGGTCCGAGACCGGGTCGAGGCCGAGCAGCACCGACTTCCGCTGTCCTACTTCTCAGGGGCGATGTCTGCGCCGCCGGGATGGGACGAGGGGGTGGCAGCCGCCTACCTCGCGTTCGGCGACACGTATGCCGAGGATCGCAACGAGGCCGTCCGGCGTGGCTGGACGGTGACGACGTTGAGCGGCAAGCACCTGCACATGCTGGTCGACCCCCACCCAGTCGCTGCCGCTGTCGGCTCGATGCTCGGCGAGATGGGGATCCGGCCGGGCCGCGACGTGCGGATGTGACGGTGTCGTCGTTGGTCAGGCGAGTCGCTCGACGATCATGGCCATCCCCTGGCCGCCACCGACGCACATCGTGATCAGCCCGGTCTGCGCGTCGTTGAAGTCGAGGGAGTTCAGCATGGTCGCCTGGAGGCGGGCTCCCGTCATGCCGAACGGGTGGCCGACCGCGATCGCCCCGCCGTTGACGTTGAGCCTGTCGAGGTCGATCCCGAGGTCCTGGTACGACGGGACGACCTGGGCCGCGAACGCCTCGTTGATCTCCACGAGGTCGATGTCGTCGATCGTCATCCCGGCTCTGTCCAGAGCTTGCCGAGATGCCTCGACGGGACCGAGTCCCATGATCTCGGGAGTCAACGCGGTGACTCCGGTGGCCACGATCCGTGCCAGTGGCGTGAGCCCCAGCTCCGCCGCCTTGGTGTCACTCGTGATGACGACGGCGGCGGCACCGTCGTTGAGCGGACAGCAGTTGCCGGCGGTGACGAGGCCGTCGGGCCGGAACACTGGTTTCAGCTGGGAGACCGCTTCGTAGGTGACGCCGGCCCGCGGGCCGTCGTCGGTCTCGAGCGTCGTCCCGTCCGGCAACGTCACCGGTACGATCTCCCGCTGCCAGAAGCCTGCGGCTATCGCCTTCTCGGCGAGGTTCTGGCTGCGCACGCCGAACTCGTCGAGCTCCTGCCGGCTGATCCCGCGCGACTGGGCCAGGTTCTCCGCCGTCTGCCCCATCGCGAGGTAGATGTCGGGGACGGCGCCGTCGAGCCGAGGGTCGTGCCACCCGTCCCCACCGCCCAGGGCGGACTCGGCGCTGCGCTGCTGCGCCTCGGCGAAGCGGGGGTTTCGGGTGTCGGGGTGGCTGTCGGAGTTGCCGTTGACGAAGCGGGACACCATCTCGACACCGGCCGAGACGAACACGTCGCCCTCGCCCGCCTTGATCGCGTGGAAAGCCATCCGCGAGGTCTGGAGGCTCGAGGCGCAGTACCGCGTGAGCGTGACCCCGGGCAGGTGGTCGTAGCCGAGCAGGACCGCGACGACCCGCGCCATGTTGAAGCCCTGCTCGCCGCCCGGCAGGCCGCACCCGAGCATGAGGTCGTCGATGTCGGCGGGGTCGAGCTCCGGCACCTTGCCCAGGACGGCGGCCACCATGGAAGCGGCCAGGTCGTCAGGACGCACCTGCGTCATAGAGCCCTTGCCGGCGCGCCCGATTGGCGAGCGGGCGGTCGCGACGATCACGGCTTCGGTCATCTGTCCTCCAGAGGGTGGCGTCGCGGTCAAATCTACGTGCCGGTACGACGGGCTGCGCCGTGGCGGTCGGGTGGCGCCGCCGGGCGTCGTACCCCGTCCCGTGAAACGCCGATGCCGGGCCACGGGCACCTGCCAAGATGAGGCGTGACCCGCCACACGTTCCTGCTCAAGCCGCGCTGGTCGGACCTGGACGCCTACAGCCATGTCAACAACGTCACCTGGCTCGAGTATCTGCAGGAGGCGCGCGTGGACATGCTCTTCGTGCACGCCCCCGATGGAGGGTCCGAGGCGCTGGCGCAGGGCGTGCTCGTCGTGCGCGCCGAGATCGACTACCGTCGCCCGATGCTGTTCCGCCAGGACCCCTACCCGATCCACATGTGGGTCTCGAAGGTCGGCGGCGCCTCGTTCACCGTGAGCTACGAGATCGCCGACGCGGTGCCGGGTGGGCGGACGTTGCTCTACGGTCGGGCGTCGACGCTGCTCGCGCCGGTCGACCTCGACACCGGCGCACCCCGACGCCTCACCGCGCAGGAGCGTGACGTGCTCGGTCTCTTCCTCGAGTAGCCTGCCGACGCAGATTCTCCCGGCGCCAGCCCAGCCGGTGCTCCTAGCCCGGATCCTCGTCGAAGGTGTTGACGAGGAAGTGGGCGGCGCGTTCGACGTACTCCCACATCTGGGCCGTCTGCTCCGGCGACATCCCAGACTCCTCGACCGCGACCCGCATATGCG
Source organism: Nocardioidaceae bacterium (assembly GCA_037719575.1). Taxonomy (GTDB): domain Bacteria; phylum Actinomycetota; class Actinomycetes; order Propionibacteriales; family Nocardioidaceae; genus JAWWPG01. Next base: position 16,650 of record JBBJMF010000024.1, on the reverse strand, counting down.
TGAGCCAACGGTCGCGTTGCAGCGGTGTGACCGCGAACGGTGCGTGCCGCATGCCGAGTCTCGGGTGCCCGCGCTGTGCGGAGTACGTCGTGGGTCCGCCCCAGTACTGCTCGAGGAACATCGTCAGCCGGTGCGCGGCCGGAGCCAGATCGGCGTCGGGGTAGAGGGCGCGCAGCTGTGGGTCGGTGGCCACCCCCTCGTAGAAACGGTCCACGATCCGCACGAACGTGTCGTGACCGCCGACATTGTCGTAGAACGTCTGCTGATTGGGTCGGCGCACGCTGCCATTGTGCCAACTATTCCCCGACCGCCCCAACCGAACCGGGTGGTGGACCGGGCAGCACGACCGTCTGCTGCCCGTTACCGGCGACCCGGCAAGATGGTCCCTGCAGCGTCCCCGCTGCACCACATCATCGAAAGGACACCATGGCGACCACTCGCACCGCCAACGCACACTGGGAAGGCTCGCTGATGGAGGGTGCGGGCAACGTCTCGCTCGACTCGTCGAACGTCGGTTCCTTCGACGTCACCTGGGCCTCACGCGCGGAGCAGGCGAACGGCAAGACCAGCCCCGAGGAGCTCCTTGCGGCCGCGCACTCGACCTGCTTCAGCATGTCCCTTTCGCACGCCCTCGCGGGCGACGGTCACGCACCGGAGTCGATCAAGACTCGGGCCGACGTCGACTTCCAGGCTGGCGTCGGCATCACGGGCATCAAGCTGACGGTCCGCGGCACGGTGGACGGCCTGTCGAACGACGAGTTCGTCGAGGCGGCCGCCACCGCGAAGGAGAGCTGCCCGGTCTCGAAGGCTCTTGCCGGTACGACGATCACGCTGGACGCGGCACTCGCCGGCTAGCTGTCTGCGGCTGGCGAGTTCGCAGCACCAGCACGTCGACAACGGGAGGATGCGGTCGTGGATCAGCTGGGTGGCTCGGGACTGTCGCGGTGCCACACCATGCGCTGCGGAAGCGGGATCTCGATACCCTCGGCGTCGAACCGTGCCTTGATCCGCGCGCGCATCTCCCGGGCCACCGGCCCCTGCTCGTCCGGCGCCGTCTTGAGCACCAGCCGGACCACCACCCCATCGGGGTCCCATCGCTCGACGCCCCAGACCTCCGGTTCCTCGATGACCAGACCCTCGAAGTCCGGGTCCTGCCAGAGCTCATGGGCCGCCTCGTTGAGCAGTGTGTGAACGCGCTCGAGGTCAGCGGAGAACGAGACCGGCACGTCGAGCACGACGCGTGCCCAGCTCTGGCTCATGTTCCCGACAGCGAGGATCTCACCGTTGCGCACGTACCAGACAGTTCCGCTGATGTCACGCATGCGGGTCACGCGCAGCCCCACCGCCTCGATGGTCCCCGACGCAAGACCGACGTTGACGGCGTCACCGACCCCGTACTGGTCCTCCAGGATCATGAAGATGCCGCTCAGGAAGTCCTTGACCAGACTCTGCGCGCCGAAGCCCAATGCGACACCGATGATCCCCGCGCTGGCGATGAGCGGCGCGATGTTGTAACCCAGCTGGGCTATCACCATGAACAGCACGATGGTGGCGATCACGGCTGTGGCGATGCTCTTCAGCAGTGACGCCATGGTGTCGGCGCGAAGCTGTCGTCGTTCGACGGCCTGCGGGTCGGTGTCGGGAAACAGGTGCTGGATCTTGCCGCGAGCCAGCACGCCAGGCACCGTGCCGATCGCCGCCCGGTGGGCGAGCCGTCCGATGAGGCGGTGCAGGAGCCAGCGGACGACGTACCCGATCACCAGCAGCGCCAGGATCGAGAGCGGTCTGGCGATCAGCCAGTCGGCCGCCCGGGCGAGGCCATCGTTGTGCGTCAGGTCGTCGACGATCGTGCACCAGTGATCGTTGCTCGAGCAGGATACGTCGGCCACTGCTCTCCTTCGTCACGTTGGGCGATCGAGTGCACCCATGACGGTACACAAGGCGTCATCGCAGTACGGTTAAGGCGTGACGCTCGCAGACACCCCGACCACCTGGTCGGAAGGACCACCCCTCTCCACGCTGAATGCGCTGTTGATCTTTGCGGGGATCCCGCTCCTCGTGATCCTCGTGGTCTCCCTGCTCGTCTTCGCCCCCAGCTGGGTCAACGGTCCGCGATACCGCCCGGGTCAGCCCTGGGACGCCAGGAGCGAGTGGTTCGGAGGTGCGGTGCCGGCTCAGCCGCCGGCTGGCATGATCGAGGTCGCTGGCCGGTCAGGCGCGGACGACGATTCGAGTGCGAGGCCTTCGAGGCGCGCGGACGAAGGCTCGGGAGGCGCGAGTGCCGGCTGGTGAGGCATTCACCCCCGCCCAGCGTCAGGAGATCCAGCGGGCCGTCGCAGATGCCGAGCGTGCGTCGGGCTGGGTGATCGCCGTCCAGGTCGGCGCATCCGACGCCGATACCCGGGGATTTGCCACCGCGTTGCACGCGCAGCTCCCCGACCCGGCGGGCAGCATCCTGGTCCAGCTCGACCCCGACCGTCGTACCCTCGAGATCGTCACCGGGGAGGCGGTTCGGCGGGGCGTCGACAACCGAGCCGCAGGGCTGGTCGCGGTGACGATGCAGAGCGCCTTCGCCGGCGGCGACCTGACACGGGGCCTGGTGTCCGGCGTCCGCCAGCTCGCCCAGCTCGGGCAGAGACCGAGGAGCCTGCACACCGACACCCCGTGACGTCCTCCTAGCGGAAGGATCAGCCCTCGGCGTCCCGGCGCTGGGCGTTGAGCGCTCGCTCCAGGTCCGAGCGGCCCTCGCCGACGTAGCGCAGCGCGGCAGGGTTGGCCGTGGCGTCCGCCAGCCACGCATCGACGGTGTCCAGCGTCTCCGGCGTCGCGATCGTCCGCGGGAACATTCCGGCCAGCACTATCGTCGCCTGGTGGACGCTGCGCTGCTCCCAGACCGTCTCCGCAGCTTCGAGGTAGCGCGCCGTGTAGGACGCGAGGACCTCGTCCTGCCGTGGCTGGTAGAAGCTTTGGGCAATGCTTCGCATCGTCTCGTTGGGCACGTCGTCGCGCTCGACGGCGTCGCGCCAGGCCCGCGCCTTGGCCTCCGCTGTCGGCATCGCCGCTCGGGCAGCGGCCGCGTTCTCCTGGCCGGAGATGGTCTTGTCGCGCTCGAGCTCGTCGGCGATCTCGGTCTCACCCGCGCGGCCCTCGGTGGTGAGTGTCACCAGCAGGGTCCAGCGCAGGTCGACGTCGACAGCCAGCCCCTCGAGCGTCCGGGACCCGCTCAGGAGTCCCTGCACGACGTCGAGGGACTCCTCCGACCGGGCCGCCAGCGCCAGCGCACGCACGAACGTGAGCTGCTGGTCGCTGCCGGGCTCGGCGGCGAGGGCGAGCGTCCGGATGCCGTCCTCCCAGCGCGTGCCGATCGCGTCCCGGTTCTGCGGGGCGGTGTATGACGACACGACTCGCCCGGTCTGCATCACCAGCGCCCGAACCGCGGTCATGTCGGTCTCGGCGCCGATCCCGCGCAGCACCAGGTCGACCCAGTCGGAGGCCCGCATCTCGGCGTCGCGGGTCATGTCCCACGCAGCGCCCCAGCACAGGGCGCGAGGCAGCGACTCGGCGAACCCGTCGATGTGGTCGACGAGGGTCGAGAGCGAGCGGTCGTCGAGCCGCACCTTGGTGTAGCTGAGGTCGCCGTCGTTGAGCAGCACCAGGTCGGGCTGGCGCTCCCCGACGAGCTCCGGCACCTCCGTCTCGACGCCCGCGACGTCGGTCTCGACGCGGGTACGACGGGCCAGCCCCTCGTCCGTGAGGTCGTAGAGTCCGACCGCCAACCGGTGGCGACGGATCGTGGGAAACTCGGCGTGGGCCGTCTGGTTGATGACGAACGACGTGAACCGCCCGTCGTCGGCCACCTCGAAGACGGGACGAACCGTGTTGACGCCCGATGTCTGCAGCCACTCCTTCGCCCAGGACCCGAGCTCGCGGCCCGAGCTGTTCTCCAGGGCGGAGAGCAGGTCAGCGAGCTCGGTGTTGCCATATGCGTGGGCCCCGAAGTAGCCCCGGAGACCGGCGAAGAACTGCTCCTCCCCGACCCAGGCCACCAGCTGGCGAAGCGCCGAGGCCCCTTTCGCGTAGGTGATCCCGTCGAAGTTGACCTCGACGGCCTCGAGGTCGAAGTTGTCTGCGGCGATCGGGTGGGTCGACGGCAGCTGGTCCTGCCGGTAGGCCCACGTCTTGCGGGCGTTGCAGAAGCTCGTCCAGGCCTCGTCGTACTTCGTCGCCAGGGTCGACGCGTGGTGTGCCGCCCACTCGGCGAACGACTCGTTCAACCAGAGGTCGTCCCACCACCTCATCGTGACGAGGTCACCGAACCACATGTGCGCCATCTCGTGCAGGATCGTGTTCGCCCTGCCCTCGTAGGCGGAACGGGTCTGCCTGCTGCGGAAGATCATCTCGTCGCGGAACGTCACGCAACCGGCGTTCTCCATCGCGCCCATGTTGTACTCCGGCACGAACAGCTGGTCGTACTTGCCGAACGGGTAGGCCATGTCGAACGCGTTCTCGAAGAACTCGAAACCCTGCTTGGTGACCGTGAAGATGTCCTCGGCGTCGAGGTGCTCCCGCAGGGACTCTCGCAGGAAGATCCCCAGCGGGATGTCGCCTCGCGAGCCGCGGTAGGTGTCGCGCACCACCACGTACTCGCCGGCGACGAGAGCGGTGATGTAGGTCGACATTCGCACCGTCTTGTCGAAGTGCCACACCGACCGCCCGTGCCCGAGGGCGTCGGGCTCCGGGGTCGGGGAGTTGGACACCACCTGCCAGTGCGACGGGGCCGTCACGTGGAACGTGAACTCGCCCTTGAGGTCGGGCTGCTCGAACGTCGTGAAGACCCGGCGCGCATCCGGCACCTCGAACTGGGTGTAGAGGTAGACCAGCTTGTCGACCGGGTCCACGAAGCGGTGCAAGCCCTCACCGCTGCGGCTGTAGGTGCAGTCCGCGACCACGGTCAGCTCGTTGTCGACCTGCAGGTCGCTCAGCGTGATCCGGCTGGCGTCGTACGCCGCTCCGTCCACCGTCGTGCCGTTGAGGGTGATCTCGTGGACGGTGGCACCGACGAGATCCGCGAATGTCGAGGCTCCCGGCTCACGGCAGCCGAACCTGATGGTGGTCGTCGAGGTGAACGTCGTCTCCGACGTGGTCAGGTCGAGGGTGACGTCGTACGTCGAGACGTCGAGAAGGCGGGCGCGCTCGGCGGCCTCGTCGCGCGTGAGGTTGGTTCCTGGCATGTGTCAGTGTTTCACGGTGCTCGGGGAATGCCGAAGGGCCTGGGAGCCTTGTTACCGATGCAATGCTTCCGCACCAGACGACGCCATTCGAAGGAGACCTTGCCTTGACCACGTCCACGCGCACCGAAGAGCTGAGCACCCAGGACGAGGCCGTTGCCGCCGACTTCTGGTTCGACCCGCTGTGCCCCTGGGCGTGGCTCGCCTCACGCTGGATGAAGGAGGTCGAGCAGGTCCGTGATGTGACCACCCACTTCCATGTGATGAGCCTGGCCTACCTGAACGCCGACAAGACCGACATCTCCGACGACTACCGCGAGTTCCTGAAGGACGCCTGGGGTCCGGTCCGGGTCTGCATCGCCGCGTCACACGAGCACGGCGACGAGGTCCTCGACCGGCTCTACACCGAGCTTGGCACCCGGTTCCACAACGGCGGACGCGACCCCGACCGCGCCACTGTCGAGGAGGCACTCGCCGCGGCCGGACTGCCGACATCGCTCGCTGACGCCATGACCTCGACGGACTACGACGATGAGATCAAGAAGTCGCACCACGGCGGCATGGACCAGGTCGGCATGGACGTCGGCACCCCGGTGATCTCCGTGGGAGGCAGCGCGTTCTTCGGACCTGTGGTGACCCCGTTGCCGCGCGGAGAGGTTGCCGGCAAGCTCTGGGACGGAGTGCTCCTGGTGGCGGGCACGCCGGGCTTCTACGAGCTCAAGCGGAGCCGGACCGAGGGACCCACCTTCGACTGACCACGCGAAGACTGAGCGGACTCTTCCGCGAGGCTGCCAACCTTCGACCGAGAGCGTTGGCGGTAGCGGACACGCCCGCGGGGTTGCCGCTGTCGAGAAGTCCAGACGGTGCCATCATCGGATCATGCGAGTGCACCTCGGATCGGACCACGCAGGCTTCGAGCTCAAGAGCCACCTCGCGTCCTGGCTTCGAGACCAGGGCCAGGAAGCTGTCGACCACGGTGCGCCTTCCTACGACGAGAACGACGACTACCCGCCGTACTGCCTGGAGACAGCGCAAGCGGTGGTCGACGACCCCGGCAGCCTCGGGGTCGTGATCGGCGGATCTGGCAACGGCGAGCAGATCGCCGCCAACAAGGTCGTCGGCGCCCGCGCCGCACTGGCCTGGTCGCGTGAGACCGCCGAGCTGGCTCGCCTGCACAACGATGCCAACGTGCTGTCGATCGGCGCCCGGATGCACACATTCGAGGAGGCGACCAGCTTCGTGGAAATCTTCCTGCAGACCGCGTTCTCCGGGGATGTCAGGCACGCGCGGCGGCTCGCCATGCTGGCCGCCTACGAGACCACCGACTGAGCTCATGCCCGAAGGTCACACCCTGTTCCGGCTCGCGGCCGACCTCGACGAGGCGTTCTCCGGTCAGGCGCTGCGGGTGTCGAGCCCGCAGGGCCGCTTCGCGGACAGTGCGGACGTCATCGACGGACAGGTCCTGACGACGGCCGAGTCGGCGGGCAAGCACGTGTTCCTGGTCTTCGCGAACGACGGGATCGTCCACGTGCACCTCGGGCTGATCGGCGTCTTCACGCTCGGTCGCGCGCCGGCACCGCCAGCGGTCGGGGCGGTCCGGCTTCGGCTCGAGGGAGACTCGGTGTATGCCGACCTGCGGGGCGCCATCGTCTGCGAGCTCGTCACCCGCGAGAAGATGGCGGACATCGTCGGCAGGCTCGGACCCGACCCGCTGCGGGCCGACGCCGACCCCGACCAGGCCTTCGCCCGCCTGCACCGCAGCTCCAAGGCGGTCGGCGCGCTGCTCATGGACCAGACCGTGTTGTCGGGTGTCGGCAACGTGTTCCGCGCCGAGATGCTGTTCCGGGCGCGGCTCCACCCGCTGACCCCGGGCGCGAAGGTCAGCAGGCGTCGCTGGAACGCGATGTGGGACGACCTGGTCACCTTGATGGAGTACGGCGTGCGCACCGGGCGTATCGACACGGTGCGCCCGGAGCACGAACCGGGTGCGATGGGGCGGTCTCCCCGGGTCGACGACCACGGGGGAGAGGTCTACGTCTACCGCCGCCACGGGCAGCCGTGCCTCGTGTGCGGGTCAACGGTGCGCACCAGGATCCTCGAAGGGCGCAACCTGTTCTGGTGCCCGAGGTGCCAGCGTCGGCGTTGAAGCGTCGGGGAGAACGCCGTACCGGCGGGGCTGTGCGCAACTGGCGAAACAGTCTCAGCGTGGCCTACCCGGCGACTACTCTCGTCGGGTGACGGCCTGGCTTGCGTACGCGACGCGGCGCGAGGGGTCGGCGCGTCGAGCCTCTCGTCGGGTGCTGCATCAGCTGGCCCGCGTCGTACGTCGTGGCGAGGCTGTGTGGCTCGTCCTGCTCATGGGGCTTACCCTCTCCTGCACGCTCGCGTCGTACGAGTTCCGCGAGGCATGGCCGCTGAGCGTCTACCTGATCCCGCTGCTGCTCGCGATGAACGTGATGTCGCTCGGGCGGTTGCTGCTCCTCGAGATGCTGACCGCCGCGTGTCTCACCATCTCGCTGACGATGATCCACCTGACCGCCCTGCGCTCGCTCGGGGTCGTCGTCATCGTCATCGTCGCACTCATCGTCACCCTGCACACGCGCTCACGAACCAGGCTCGGTCTGCTGCCGATGGGTGGCGACTCGATGCTGATCGACCTCCGCGACCGGTTGGCCAGCCAGAGCTTGCTGCCCGCGCTGCCTCGCGGATGGCAGGCCGAGGCGGTCACGCGGTCGGCGGGGGGCGCGTCGTTCTCCGGCGACTTCATCGTCGCGGCCAAGACCGGTGAGGGCCGGCGTCTCGAGGTCGTCGTGGTGGACGTGTCCGGCAAGGGTCTGGATGCCGGCACCCGGTCCCTCCAGCTCTCAGGTGCTTTCGGCGGTCTTCTCGGGTCGCTGCCCTCCGACGCGTTCCTGCCGGCGGCCAACGAGTACCTGCTCCGGCAGGAGTGGGCCGAGGGCTTCGCGACGGCCGTCCATGTGGCGGTCGATCTCGAGTCCGGCGTGTTCGAGGTGCGCACCGCCGGTCATCCACCTGCCGTGCAGTTCCAAGCCGGCTCGGGGCGATGGGTGGTGCACTGGACGAACGGGCCGGTGCTCGGGGTCGTGGGTGCTGCCGTGTACTCGGTCCATCGAGGCGAGCTGAACGCCGGCGACGCGCTGCTGCTGTACACGGACGGTCTCGTGGAGTCACCGCACCGCGACATCACGTTCGGGATCGACAAGCTCCTCGGCGAGGCGGAGCGCCTCGTGCAGCAAGGCTTCTCCGGCGGGGCGGAGCGGCTTGTCTCGAGTGTCAGGTCGGAGACGGACGACCAGGCGCTTCTGTTGCTGCACCGTCGCTAGTACCAGCTGAGCCTGGCTCGTGGTGGCTGACGAGGCCGACGAGGTTGCCCTCGGTGTCACGGACGAAGGCCATCCACTCGTCGGTTCCGGCCGGGCCGAGTGTGTCGTCCTCATGCTGGAAGATGACGTGCGGCTCGGTGGCCACGTCGACCCCCGCCGCGCGCAGCTCCTCGACTCTCTCCCGTACGTCGGGGACATGCAGGTAGATGAGCGTGCTCGACGCCGCCCGGTCCAGCAGGAGCCGGACCCCGCCGAGGCCAAAGAAGACCAGCCCCGGCGGGTCGAACGACGCCGCGGGTTCGAGTCCGGTGAGCACCGAGTAGAAACGCGTCGCGCGGTCGAGGTCGTCGGCATGCTGGGCGACCTGAGCGACGTTCACGGGCGGCACCTTCATGGATACCGAGGAGTCACGAGGGATGACCGACGGGGCAGAGCCGACGTTGATGCCCACATCGTTTCTCTGCAGGTCGATCGAGAGTCCCTCCTCGGCCAGGAGGACCTCGCCGGCAAAGGCCTCCTGGGCGTCGGCGCGTGATCTCTCACGGTTGTTACCCGGCCAGAAGTGCGTCAACAGGAGACGCTGGGCGCCGGCTGCGGACGCCGCCTCGCCGGCTGCCCGGGAGGTGAGCAGCATGTTAGGCATGTCGCCGGGAGAGGAGGTGCCGCCTTGCTGGTCGCGGTCGGTCGCCTCGACGATGAAGAGATCGGCAGCCCGCCCGAGCTCGGCCAGCTGGGGCGAGTGCCCCGTGTCGCCCGTGTAAGCCACCACCAGGTCGTCGGACTCGAGACGGACCCCGGCGTTCGGCACGTAGTGCGGCAGGTCCCAGCTGGTCAACCGGAACGGCCCCACGTCGTACGGCCCGGCGGGCAGCGGATGCCAGTCGAACACCCGCAGGATGGCTTCCGCATCGTCCTCCTCGAGACCTTGTAGCCGCTGGACGACGCCTCGGGGCGCGTAGAGGGGGATCGGCGCTGCGCCGGGATCGCCGAACCAGCGGGACCGGAACAGCCCATGCAAGTCGAGCATGTGGTCGGGATGCTTGTGCGTCACCACCACGGCGTCGACGCCGCGCGCGACGGACGAGCCCAGGTGCGCAAGCAGACGCGACAGCGTCCCGTAGCCGAGGTCGAGCACGATGCGGAGGCCGCTGTGCTCCAAGACGAACCCGCTGCATGCCCGCCCAGGCTCAGGCCAGGCGCCGCAGCTCCCCAGGACGACGAGCCGACTGGTCACGGCTCCAGGCTCCCACGGCTCGATGCGGACATGCACTCACGGGCAAGGGTGTCAGGCGGTCGAGTCCGCGATACTCGTTCGCATGTCGACCCGCTTGTCCCATGCACAGCGCCCCGGCCACCGGGCTGAGCAGGCAGCTGCCGCGGTGTTCCTGCTGACCGTCGGCCAGCTGGCCGTCGCCACGTTCGTGCCGGGACTCCCACAGTTCGAAGGCAAGGCGTTCGGCGCCAGGCTGCTCTTCTACCCCTGCCTGATGGCCATCGTCCCCGTCGCCTGCTGGCTGGTGCGCCGCCGTACCGGTGCGTCAGACCCGCTGCCGTGGACCGCGTGCGCGTTCGTGATGGCACCGTTCCTCGTGGACGTGACCGGCAACACGCTGGACTTCTACGACAGCTTGTGGTGGTGGGACGACGCCAACCACTTCGTGAACTGGTTGTTGCTCTCGTGGGGACTTGGCCTCCTGGTCGCCCGGCTCGAGGTCCATCCGAGATGGCTCCTGGTGATCACGATCACCGGGCTCGGCGCCCTCCTGGCGATCGTGTGGGAGCTCGGTGAGTGGTACACGTTCATCCGACACGGCACCGAGCTCGGTACGGCGTACGAGGACACCTTGAGCGACGAGACCCTTGGCACCCTGGGCGCATTCGTCGCCGGGCTCGTGGTCACCCGCTCGCAGCGCTCCCGACGGCTCGACCGCCGTACGTCCGCACCAGCTCGGTGACCACGGCTCGGGTGTTGTCGTCACGTACGTCGTCCGGCACCGGCGGGAGGAAGTCGTCCCACAGCGCCAGGCAGGTGCCACGCAGCTGAGGCATCCGGGTCGGCCGAGCGAAGAAGAAGAGATGGAGGTGGGCGCCGCCGTCACCCCACTTGCTCATGTGGACCCGCGCCACGCTCGGCAGGGACTCGATCGCCGCGCCGAGGGCGACCATCAGCCGACCCATCTCGGCCGCCAGGTCGCTCGGCAGGTTGATGAAGTCGTGGTGCGCGCAGGGCGTCAGCATCATGATCACCGGGGCGCCGGAGCGCTCGAACGCCCCCACGAACCAATGCTCGTCACGCCAGACGACATGCTCGGGGTCGACCCCCTGGACGCACCAGCAGTCAGCGGGCTCTTCGCCGTGACGCGGCGCCTCCACATCGGCCAGCGGGTCGACCGGCTTGAGCCGCAGCCCGTCTGCCTCGAACGGGAAGATGTCCCAGTTCGGGATGTCTGCCGCAATCAGTGCCAGGCGCCCCTCGTCGTCGACGGCCGCTTCGATCCGCGCGTAGTACTCCTCAATCGTCTCGGGCACATGCTCACGCTACGTCCGTCCCCCCGGATTCGTCCGGATGGGTACGGCGTAAGACCACCGTGCTGGGTCGGACGAATCGGTCGTGGCAGGCTGGCCCGGATGCACGCGGAGCAGGAGGAGTTGTGAGCGGCGAGACGATCTGGCACCTGACGATGTCCCTCGACGGCTTCAGGGCCGACCAGGACGGCTCCTTAGCATGGATTGGCGGGCAGCTCCGGTCCCGCACCACTCGGGAACGCATCGTTGCGTCGATAGGGGCCGTGCTCGCCGGCCACTAGTCTCGAGACCTGGTGCGTGAGAATTGAGTCGGCGCGGGCGGACAACGCGGCCAATACCGGTTGACAGCGAGTTTCGTCCGAGCGGGTCAGGAAGAGATCATCCGCGGCGAGGTCCCGTTATCTCCTGGGTCCGCTCCTCGCGGAGGGTGCGCAGGTGCACCGCGGCCCAGGTGCGGAACGGTCGCCATGCCTCGGACACCTCGGCGAGGCCGCGGTCAGGGCCGTACTGCTCGACAACCTCCGTCTCGAGTCGCCTCTCGTGTCGGGGAAGGGCATCCGGCGCGTTGGCGCCGCGGACCACGACGAGCTCTGCGCCGAAGGGCCCAAGACCCTTGACCTCTTGGACCAGCCGCACCGCCTCTTCCGGGTCGACCGAACGCAGAGCCGCACCATCGAGCCGCCCCTCGAGTGCGGCTTCGGCGACTGATCTGAGGTACTCGGCCTTGCGGCCCGGCAGGTCGAGGTCGAGCCCGGGGCGGCGTAGCACTTCAGGCGCCGGGAACGCACCTTCGTCCCCGTGGGCGCGCACCACGTCGTCTCGAAGTCGTGCTGCCTGGACGACACGGATGCGCTGGGAGAGAACCGACCAGGCGGCGGCCTCGTAGGGGGAGTGGAAGCCGCAGGGCCGAAGTCCGGGCAGCTTCGCCTGAGCATCGGCGATCACCGGGTCGCGCCCGGCGACGTCCGTCCACCCGCGCCCGTCGACGTCAAGCGAGAGGAAGCGGCTTGCCTGCGCTGCGGCGCTCTCGAGATCACCGCTTCCGGTCACGACGACTCGCGCCTTCGTCCCTTGCTGGGTCACCTCAACCTCGGCGCGGCTCCAGTCACCCTCGACGCAATACACCGAACGCAGGTGGTCCTTCCCGTCCTGGGGCCGCAGCGCCGACGGAGCGAAACCCTCCCAGAACGTTCGGCTCGTGGTGAGTGACCACGGACCTCGTACGTCGATCTCTGTCTCGTATTGGGCCACTGGTTTCGCCTCGTCATCTCTCGTGGGGATCTCGACTGAGTTCGGTCGCCCCGGTGGTCACGACCCTCATCGGCGGTGCCCGGCGCTTGGGGCACCGTCAGGGGAGGGCTTCGCTTCCGCAAACGGAGAGGACGGCGCGCGCGTAGGCACACTCGGCATCGATATCGATGTGCCGCTCCTGCCGGCCGTCGCGGTCGACAATGACGACGAAGCCGCCGGGTGTCGCGAGCAACGAGACGAACGCGTCGGCCAGCAGGGCGCGGAGCTGGTCCTCTCGAGGCAGCCACAGCACCTCGCGCTGCTCGATGCTGTCGAGCGCCCACTCCGTCGTACCGTTGAAGCCGAAGAGACGTCCGGTGGAGAGCTCCTGGACCTCGACCACCATGTCGCTGATGGCGAAGACGTCACCATCCAGGTCCCGGTTGGGGATCATGAAGCTGTCGCCCTTTGCCGGTGTCCACGGGACACCCGCCTGTGCGAGCCGACGGGCCAGGTCGAGGCTGATCATCGGTCCAGTGTGCGCGTCAGGTTTGGGGCTGCCCGATGTTGACCATCCACCCGATGCCGAACTTGTCCGTGCACATGCCGAACTCGTCGCCCCACATCTGCTTCTCGAGAGCAACGGTCACGGTTCCGCTCTCGGACAGCTTCACCCAGTAGCCGCGCAGCTCATCGGCGTCATCCCCGCTCAGGCTCACCGCGATGTTGTCCCCCGCATGGAGCTCCATCCCGGGAGGAGCATCGGCGCCCATGATCGTGAACCCGCGCTCGGTCTCCAACATGCCGTGCATGATCTTGTCGGCCTCAGGCGCGTCCGACGCGCCGAGCTCGCCGAAGGTGTGGAGCGTCAACGTGCCACGGAAGACGCCCTCGTAGTACTCCATGGCCTGTCGGGCGTCGCCAGCGAAGCTGATGTAGGGGTTAAGTCGAGATGCCACCAGGTCCTCCTCGGTTCGTAGGGTCGGTCCTCGTACCGTATGCGCGACCGCCGACAGTGGTCCAGGGGTGACGTCCCGCAGCCCTGGTCGTAACGATCTTGGGTATTCGCAGGGACGTCCTGACATGCCGCGCACAGCGAACTTGCTGGTTCGCCGGCTGGTCAGACATCGACGGCCAGGCGGACCGTCGCCATGTCGCCCACCTCAAGCCCTTCGGCCTTCCGCACCCACGCCTTCACCGGCACGATGTACCGCCCATCTTTCGGGAACAGCGACGTCTTCCACCCGGTTTCCCCGATCCGAGCCGTGACCGGAATCATGCCCCAGCCGTAGGTCACGAACGGGGCAGTTGCTTCCAGCTCACCGCACTCCTGTTCCGGAACGGTGATGAAGTGCCACGGCGCCGGGCCTTTCCAGAACCAGATCTCGTCGCTGAACTCCAGGTTCATTCGATCAGGATAGGAGCATCCAGTTCCAGCAGACGCGCTCACGCGTCCAGGCACTCGCGGCGGTGTTCGACATCGGCGCATGTCGCGGCCGGGCCTTGCGACCCGCGTCAACTCCTCAGCGGCCGGATGGTCCGGCATGGCCAGCTTGGAAGTCCGAGTCGAGCCGTTGCGTGCCTCCTATTACGTCTCATTCCTGAACCTAAGTCAGCTCGACTGGGCGCGCAATGGAAGAGACTGACCGATACGGGATCCGCTACTGGAGACCGGGATGGTGGTCAGGCGTGGGCCGGCGTCTCGTGCTCCACAGCAGCCGCTTACGGAAGGTTCGCGGTAAGAAGATTTGATGTCGCCGAAAAACCGCCCCCCCGTTCGTTGATCTGAAGGAGAGTGTGGCAATGCCAGCATGGATTTGTGTGACCTGTGGCGTCCAGTACCCCGACACAGGTCGGCCACCGGCTCACTGCCCGATCTGCGAGGACGAACGCCAGTACGTCGGGTGGGACGGGCAGCAGTGGACCACCATGGCCGACCTCGCCCGGGAGCACGTCGTGGTGCTGCGCGAGGAGGAGGCCGACCTCGTCGGCGTCGGCGTGGAACCGGCGTTCGCGATCGGGCAGCGGGCGCTGCTCGTGTGCACACCGCACGGCAACGTCCTGTGGGACTGCGTCTCCCTGCTCGACGACGACGCACGGCGGCAAGTCGACGACCTCGGGGGAATCGACGCGATCTGCATGTCCCACCCGCACTTCTACGGCGCCAACATCGAGTTCGCCGACGCGTTCGACGCCCGAGTGTTCATCCCGCATGCCGACGAGCAGTGGATCCAGCGGCCCTCGCCGCGGATCGAGCTGTTCGACGACGACGCAGAACCGGTCCCCGGAGTGAGCCTGGCCCGCATCGGCGGCCACTTCGACGGCGCCGCCGTGCTGCACTGGCCGGCCGGAGCCGACGGCGGTGGAGCCTTGCTCACGGGAGACACGATCACCGTCGTCCAAGACCGAGCCTGGGTCAGCTTCATGTGGAGCTATCCCAACCTCATCCCCCTGGACGAGGACACCGTCGCCAACATCGCTCGCAGAGTCGAACGGTTCACTTTCGATCGCGTCTACGGAGGCTGGTGGGGACGCGTCGTCGTCCACGAGGGTGCCGCCGCCGTCCGCCGCTCTGCTGACCGCTACATCGCCCGTCTCCGCGGCGAGCGGCCAACGGACTAGCTAGCCGAGACGAGGCAGCGCAACGGCCACCGCGAGCGTGCGGGAGCAGCTGGCTCTGCCCAACGTGCCCAGCGCAGTCAGGGCACGCTGGCGAACGCACGGACTGGGAAGGTGGCTAGTCCGCTTACGGGTGGGGGCACGGCGGTGAAGTGCGCGCCGGTGGCGGGGAGATCGGCCAGGCCGGTGAGGTGTTCGACGATGGGGATGCCGGCGCCCAGCAAGACTGTGTGGGCGGGGCGGTGCCCGCTGGTGGTGT
Source organism: Nocardioidaceae bacterium (assembly GCA_037719575.1). GTDB lineage: Bacteria > Actinomycetota > Actinomycetes > Propionibacteriales > Nocardioidaceae > JAWWPG01. The sequence goes on along the minus strand of JBBJMF010000024.1, from coordinate 1,444 downwards.
CGTCGATGTTGACCGAGTCGATCCCGACGAGAGCCGCTCCACGATCGACCAACACGCGGGCGCCGGCCTCGGTCAGGTGCGGATGGATCGTGTCGCCGTAGCGGTCGGTGCCCCAGTGCTGGTCCCAACCGGTGCGTAGTAGCACGGCTGACCCCTTGATTTGCACGTCGGAGAACACGCTGGGACCGATCAGCCCGGTGCCGTCGACGACGACGGCTGGGAGCAGGACACAGCGCTCCAGCGGAAGACCGGCCAGGTCGTGGCCGTCGCGGAAGCGGTGGGCCGGGGTGTCCAGGTAGGTGCCGGTGTTGCCGACCATGCTCACCCGGCCGATGGCGAACTCCGTACCCGCGGCGTAATACCCCGCGGAGTCGTCGAAACTGAGGTGCTCACCAATTTCCGGACCCGGCAGCCCCGGGTACGTGATCATCCGATGCTCAATGACGTGGCTCAGATCCAGCAGGCGCATAAGCCGATCATCGCAGCAATGAGTCGGTAGCCGATCGTCTTGCGGGACAGGCAGCGCTGAGCGGAAGTGCGTGGCGAGCTGGTCAGTCACGGCTTGACGCGGGTAACCGGACCCTTCGCGACGCCGGAGGACGCGTGGCGGTGCGCCAGCGGGTTCGTCGGCGCCAGCGACGCGATCGGCGCCCCGATCGAGGTGATCGGCGACTTCCTGATTCCTCCGCTGGGCAGCGCACCAAGCCGCAACTTTCAGACTCTGCACTTTGATTTCGGTGTGCCGCTCGTCCCTGTCGCGCCGGCAGATGTTGCGCTCTTTACTGCCCTCCACGTCCCGGTCGCGGCGTCGTCGGCGCAGGCAGTCACGCGGTTCGTGCCGTTGTGCCCGCTGCTGGGCGGTCACCCGTGGCCTGACCACGATGAGCTGGTGCGCCGGTTCGCCGCGTATGGCGACAGCCATGGCACGTGGCGGGCCGGCACCGGATATGCCGAGGGCAGCCTGGCGCGGATCGTTGAAGCCGCGCTCGGCCAGACGCCGGTCCTGCCCAGCGTTCGTGCGAATACCGACTTTCTATGCGGCACCGAGTTCTCCACTGTGGCCGATGAGATGCTGTTCTTCGTCCAGCGGGGTCTATTGGTCGATGCCGTTGTCGTGGAGGTCCGCCTGCAGCCCGGCGAGCTGCTCCTCTTCGATAATCTTGCGCTCGCGCATGGCCGCCGGGGAAGCCGAGCGCCAGGCGCAGCTACCCGCTCAGACGAACTACTGCACTTCGGCACGTGACCTGCCACCTGGGGCAGTGGGCTGGCGCCCCACTGGGGGGCGCAGCCGCACGTCGTTCCCGCCTCATCCGGAGCTACTGGAGTACAACCGACCGGTCAACAAGGCAGACTAGGCTCCTCACAGACTGACCCAAGCGCCGCGCTTCGGGGAGCGCATCTGGCGCCCCGCGCGTCTCGGCACATCGAACGTTTGAGAAATCGA
>JBBJMF010000171.1:0-2609 GCA_037719575.1 Nocardioidaceae bacterium | reverse complement strand
GCATGAACGAGCCCGGAGCGGCGGGCTTGAAGCCAGCTCAGGACCAGGTGACCCGCTCCGCCTCGCGCCAGCGCGTCAGCACCGTCGAGTCACCGACGACCTCGATCTCGTCTCCCCGATTCCAGAGCCCGAGGTACAGCTGCCCGGACGAACCGACGAACGCCGCGGCGGCCTCGTCCGGCGCCCCCGTCCTCGGTCTCGAGCTCGGGGCCGACCCGGATGGTCCAGGCACGCTCGCTGTCCGTCGGGCGGACGCCGATCACGAATGGCTCTTCGGCGTACAGAGAGGAGGCGTTGCCTGGTAGGAAGCCTCGCACCAGCTCGTCGACCCCGTCGACGGCGAAGGCGACATCGATGGCCGCCTCGTGTGCCGTCGGCAACCGGCCGAGCTGCGCGGCAAGGGCGTCGACGGCGTGGATCGAGGTTTCGTGCGCCTGACGGCGCGTCCAGAACCCCCGCGGCGATGCCGCGTCGCGCAGGAAGACCTTCGCCGTCAGGGTCTCGGGGGACTCCGAGAGCGCCGCCACGAGCGCCCGATGGCCGTCGCGGTAGTAGGCGACCAGGTCAAGCTCTCGGGACCTGATGCGGTCCTCGTCGGGGAGGCCTTCCCGATCCTCGCCACGCACATGGGCGGCAATCCAGCGATGCACCATCGACTGGTGTGCCAGAAGGTGCGCAACCGTCCAGTCCGGACACGACGGCACCTCCGCGTCCAGCCCGGCTCGGACGGCTCTCTCCGCCAACAGCGAGCCATGGCAGCGCAAAGCGTCGAGGTGAGCGAGCTGCGGCAGCGATGTCGCCATGAGCTCATTTGGCGGCCACCCGACTCGTCGACTCTGCTGGGCCGCGATCCACGCCACCAGCCGGCCGAGGTTAGCCGAACAAGCCCGCCTTGCGGCGCATCAGGAACCGCCGCTCGGGCTCGTTCGTCGACAGGGTCAGGGCCTCGTCGTACGCCCTGCTCGCCTCCTCAGCGCGACCCAGCCGGGACAGTAGGTCGGCGCGCGTGGCCGGCAGGTAGCAGTAGGCGCGCAGCGCGGGCTCGAGAGCCAACAGGTCGAGCTCGTCCAGCAGGCTGACGAGATCGGCTCCGGGCACGAGACTGCGGGCAGCCACCCGGTTGAGGGCGACGACCGGGGATGGCGAGCGGGTCATCAGCGCGTCGTACATCCGGGCCACCTGATGCCAGTCTGTGGTGTCCCACGACGGGGCGATCGCATGCAGGCCGGCAATCGCCGCCTGCAGCGTGAGCCTGCCCTCGCCACGCTCCAACGCGTCTGTCGCCAGGCAGATCCCCTCTGCGATGAGTCGGGCGTCCCAGCGATCGCGATCCTGGTCCGCGAGCAGGACGAGCTCGCCGTCCCGACCGACCCGGGACGCGCCGCGTGCCTCGGTGAGCAGCAGGAGGGCGAGCAACCCGGCCGTCTCGGGCTCGGCGGGCATCAGCTTGGCGAGCATCCGGGCCAGGTCGATCGCCCGGCCGGTGAGGTCGGTACGACGGAGGTCGGGCCCGCTTGCGGTATGCCCTGCGGTGTAGACCAGGTGCACGACGGTGAGCACACCCCCGAGCCGGGCGCGCAGCTCGTCCGGGCGGGGGATCCGGAACGGGATCTGGGCGGTGGCGATCTTCTTCTTCGCCCGGGTGATCCGCGCGGCGGCCGCGGTCTCCTTGACCAGCAGGCAACCGGCGACCTCAGCGGTCGTCAGCCCGCACATGAGTCGCAGCGTCAGCGCGATCCGCGACTCCTGGGCGAGGGCGGGGTGGCAACAGGTGAAGATCAGTCGCAGGAGGTCGGCCGGCTCATCTGCTCCTGGCTCGCGATCGACCGCGGAGTCGGGCCTGCCGTCGTCGGTGCCGAGCGCCTCGACGGCGAGGAGCGGAAGCTTTCGACGCAGGGTCGACTCCCGACGGAGCCGGTCGAGCGCCGCTCTCCTCGCCACGGTCGTGAGCCACGCAGCGGGGTTGTCCGGAAGCCCAGCCGGCCAGGTCCTGAGCGCGCTGACGAAAGCGTCCTGCGTGCAGTCCTCCGCCAGGTCGATGTCGCGCGTGAGGCGCACCGTAGCGGCCAGCACGGCTGACCAGTGCCGACGGTGCGCCTCCTCGACGACGGACGCGACGAGGCGTGCGTCAGGCGCCACGCGTGTCTGCGTTGCCCGACGTGTCCAGCACCGGGCGGACCTCCACGATCGGCGACGGGCACGTGGCCGCCAGCTCGAGCGCCTGGTCCAGGTCACGCGCCTCGATCACGTAGTAGCCGCCGATGGCCTCCTTGGTCTCGATGAACGGCCCGTCCGTGGTCAACGGCCCCTCGGAACCACCGGGGTTGCGGACCGTCGTCGCCGTACGGGTGTGCTCGAGGGCGTTGGCGTCGAGCACCGTGGCGCCGGCCGCCGCAACTGCCTCCGCGAACGCACGGTGGGCCTGCATGCCCTCCATCCAGTCGCTCTCGGTGGCTTCGTGCCACGACTCGTCGTCGAACAGCATGAACATGTACTGCGTCATCTGGGCCTCCTTCTCGTGTGGTCATCCTGACACCTGGTCGACGTACAGCATCGGGCGAATTCGACAGCTCAGCCAGATCGCAACCTAGGCCGGCACAGCGAATACT
>JBBJMF010000170.1:0-2625 GCA_037719575.1 Nocardioidaceae bacterium | reverse complement strand
CTCAGAGCTCATCGACGAGCTCCTGTTGCGGTGACCCCACGAATCCGCCCTGGCCGGCCAGGCAAACGCACCCTAAGCCAGGCAGATCTGGGTGGCAGAGGGGGTATCTGGGTGGCGAGCCACGCAAACACCGACCGGGGAGTCTTAGCCTGTTGGGATGTCCACCGCCCGGCACTCGCAGAGGCTGCACCTCGACACTGACTTCGCTGGCGACCCGGATGATGCGTGCGCGCTCGCGATGGTGCTGGGCTGGCCCGGCCTCGAGGTCGTGGGCATCACGACAACCGCCGACCCAGACGGCCGCCGGGCCGGCTACGTCGCACACGTCCTCGCAATGCTGGGCTGCGCCGACATCCCGCTCGCGGTTGGTGCCGAGGTCTCGGGCACCACCGGTCGCGCGATGGGCGCTATCCCTGATCACGAGCGATTCTGGGGTACGACGGAGTACCCGCCGCCCCGGCCGCGGGTTCGGGACGCCGCCGTCGACCTGCTGGACGCCAGCATCGAGCGCGGCGCGACGATCGCCGCCATCGGCCCTTACACGAACCTCGCCGACCTGGAGCGGGCTCGGCCGGGCAGGTTGGCCGATGCGCGGGTCGTCGTCATGGGTGGCTGGCTCGACCCGTTGGGACCACAGTTCCCGGCCTGGGGACCCAGCCGGGACTGGAACGTCGTCTGCGACCTCGACGCGGCGGAGACCGTCGCGTCGCGGGCGGGCGAGCTCACCTGGGTGACGATTCCGGGCACGATCTCAGCCCAGCTGCGCGGACGCGACCTGCCGCGCCTGCAGGCCTCGGGTCCGCTCGGGCGGCTCCTCGCCCGGCAGTCGCTGGCGCACGGAGAGGTCAACGGGCTACCGAGACTCGCCGATGAGCATGCCGGTCTGCACTCCGACCTCGTCAACTTCCACTGGGACCCCGTCGCGTGCGCCGTCGCCCTGGGCTGGGAAGGCGCGAGGCTGGACGACGTACGCGTGAGGCCCGAGCGTCGAGACGGCGCGATGCCCCTGATCCGGTCGCCCCATGGCCGGCAGGCCCGGGTCGTCGTCGATGTCGACGGTGAGGTTTTCACGGAGTGCTGGTCGACGGCAGTCGAGGCCGCGCAGAGGGCAGAGACTCGTCAGGCTGCCGAATGCGACAGCGGGTGATGTCCTGATCCGAATGATCGGTTCGTCCATCTGGTGAAGCTGACAACCAGCCAACCCCCGGACACAAGGAGCAGGAACATGGCAGAGTATCTCGCCCTCACCTACACCGCCGACGTCGACTGGTGGGCACCCGAGCACAGCGCCGAGCTCGCCGAGTACCGCCAGTTCGCCGTCGACAACGCCGACAGTCTCCAGGGCTCCGCGCTCCTCTCGCCGACGAGCACGGCGACAGTGGTGCGGGTGACCGGCGCGCGCGGCGGCGACGTCGTGACCACCGACGGTCCCTATGCCGAGACGAAGGAGGCCCTCACCGGCTACTACGTTCTCGAAGCGGCCGATCTCGACGAGGCGGTTCAGCTCGCCGCGAAGATCCCCGCGGCGTGGGGCGGCGCTGTGGAGGTGCGGCCCATCCAGGCCCGGAAGTGAGCTCGCATGCCCGCTCCGCACGACACGCTGGCCGACACCGTCCGGCTTGAAGGGGCGCGGGTCCTCGCGACCCTGGTCCGCACGACAGGCAGCGTGTCGGTGGCGGAGGACGCCGTCCAGGACGCCTCCCTCGCGGCACTTCGCGACTGGCCACGCTCGGGGATCCCGGCGCAGCCCCGCGCGTGGCTCACGGTGGCCGCTCGACGTAAGGCCATCGACATCCTGCGGCGGGAGGGCAGACGCGTGGACAAGGAGCGGGAGGGAGCCCGTCTGATGGCGCTGGACGCGCCCGACTTGCCCGCCGAGCAGGTGGTCCGTGATGACCAGTTGCGTCTGATCTTCACCTGCTGTCACCCGGCGCTCGCCCCCGAGTCACGGGTGGCGCTGGCTCTCCGCGCTCTGTGCGGGCTCTCGACGGCGCAGATCGCCGCGGTCATGCTGTCGACGGAACCAGCCGTGGCGAAACGGCTCACCCGCACCCGGCAGAAGATCGCCGTGGCGCGGATTCCCTACCGGGTGCCGTTAGCCGGCGACATCCCGGCCCGGCTCGCACCTGTCTGCGGCGTCGTCCAAGCGCTCTATACGAGCGGCCACGCTCCGCCGACCGGCGCTGGTGTGTACGACGTCGACGTGTGCGTCGAGGCGATCCGTCTCGCCCGGCTCCTGCACGACCTGCTGCCCGGCGAGCCGACGACCTCCGGGCTGCTCGCGCTGCTGCTGCTCAGCGACGCCCGGCGGCCGGCCCGGGTCGACGCCGTAGGCGAGGTCGTGCTGCTGGCCGACCAGGTCCGTTCCCGCTGGGACCGCGCCCTCATCGACGAAGGCCTGGCGCTTCTCGATTCTTCCCTGCGGAGCACGTCCGGCATCGCCGACCCCTACCAGCTCCAGGCAGCCATTGCCGCTGAGCATGATCGCGCGCCGAGCTACGACCAGACCGACTGGCCCGAGGTGGTCCGGCTCTACGACCTGCTGTTGGCGGTGATGTCGAACCCGTCGGCGGCTTTGGCGCGGGCCGTCGCCGTGGCCGAAGCTGAGGGCGCCCCCGCCGGTCT
>JBBJMF010000023.1:0-33494 GCA_037719575.1 Nocardioidaceae bacterium | reverse complement strand
GCATCCGGATGTCCACGATGGCGACGTCAGGCAGATGTTCCTCGACCGCCGCCGTGAGTGAGTCGGCGTCCGATCCACGACCGACGACATCGACGCCGGCTTCGACCAGCAGCCGGGCCAGACCTTCGCGAAGAAGCGCCGAGTCGTCGGCGATCACGACCCGCATGGCAGGCTCACATCCACGCGCGTGCCCGCGCCCGGTTCGGAGCTGAGGAGGAGCGTGCCCCGGGCCGTCTCCGTGCGGTCTCGCAGGCAGCGCAGCCCCCGGCCCTCCGGTTTCGCGCCGCCGATCCCGTCGTCGGAAACGCGGAGCCGGAGGTGTCGGCCCTCGATCGCCAGGTCGACCTCGATGGCGGTAGCGTGCGCGTGCTTCTGGGCGTTCACGACCGCCTCGCAGGCGACCAGCCAGACGGTGAACTCGAGCCCCGAGTCGAGCCGCGGGACGGCGGACCGGACGCGAAGGGGTACGGCGGAGTGGCGGGCGAGGTCATCGAGGGCGGCCGCCAGGCCACCGTCCGTGAGCGCGGCCGGGTGGAGACCGTTGGCGAGCTCACGGAGCTCGCGTACGGCATCCCTCGCGGCGTCGACGCCCTCTGACAGCGCCTGTCGCATCCGGGTCGCGTCCCCGCTGAGCTGGGCGGTCTGCAGGCCGAATGCCAGCGCAAGCAGCGACTGCTGGGCCCCGTCGTGCAGGTCCCGCTCGATCCGTCTGCGCTCACGGCGTTGTGCGTGGGTGAGGCGCTGGCGCGACTGCGTGATCTCCGTCACCTGCCGCGACAGCTCGGCTCTGAGCCTGGCGTTGTCGAGCTCGCTGGCGGCCATCCGGCCGACGGTGAGCACGCTGTTCCGCTCGGCGACATCCGCGTCGAAAGCGATCCTGGCGACCGCACGGCCGTGGTGCTGAACCTCGACCCCCGCTGTCACCTCGTCACCCTCGGTTCCCAGCTCGTTGACCCAGAGCCCTTCGGTGCTCCCGGGGTAGGTGATCCGGACGGTCGGGTCGGCGAGAGCCCGTTGGAAGAGCTCCTCGAGGTCGATCCCGGCCTCCCCGTGTGCCAGACCGCCGCGCACCACCTGCTCGGCGCGGTGCCGGCGCCGGTTGAAGCGCTTGTCGATGGCGTCCTGCACCCGGCTGCGCAAGGGGGCGGCCACCGCCGCGGCGGTCACGGCGGCGAGGGCGGCAGAAAGGTCGGGAGACCCGGACCATTGCCCCACGCCTTGGGTCGCCAGCAGGACCACGATCAGGTAGGTGGCGACCAGGATGGCCGACAGCACGCCATAGGTAACCGCTCGGGCCAGCATCCGCTCGACGTCGTACAGCTGGAACTGGATGATCGACAGCCCGGCCGCGACGGGTACGAGCACCACGAAGCCACCGGTCGCCCAGATCGTGACCGCCTGGTTCCCCGATCGCGACCCGACGAAGGCAAGCACGACGAACAACGGAAGCGGTACGACGACCAGGGCCAGCCACAGGAGCTGCTGGCGCTCCACGCCGCGAGCCCGGCGGAACCGCACCGCCAGCGAGACCGCCGAGACGATGAGCCCTGCTCCGACCAGGAGGATGGCGAGAGCGGCCACCCAGTCCGTGACCGCCGCCACCTTCGGCAACGCCCAAGGGTTCGTCACATCTTGGTACGGCGACGAGAGGGCCCTGGGTGAGATGAGGGCAACCGCCAGGCAGAAGGCACCGGCCGCCGCCGTGGTCCACGCGGCAACCGCCCATCTTCTCCCGAGCATCGTGCCGGTGGGGGTCAGGTGCAGCACGAACGCGACGACAACCAGCCACGGGATGAAGCTGGAGTCGCCGATGACGGCGAAGACTCGGCCCGCGTACTCACTGCCGCGTCCGGTCTCGAGGGCCAACGTCGTGTACTCGTCGATGGCGCCCGAGGCGATCATGCATCCGGAGAGCGCCAGAAACAGCCAACCAACCGGGTGGCGAGGCCTCAAAGCTGCGAGCAGGGTTCCTACGCCGAGCGCACTCACGATGGCGGCCATCAGGACCCAGGTCTCGTCGTGCAGGCCAACCAGGTCCGGTCGGCCGATGGCGACCAGTCGCCGGTCTGCCACCAGGATGCCGACCACCCCCGCCACCCCTCCCGCCCCGGCGAGGAGGGCGACTGCCACTGGCCACCTGGGCTGCCGTTCGGTCGCCGTCACGACCTCATCCTGACACCGCAGCTGGGGCGCCACCTCAGGGTTAGCCCCGAAGCACAGACCGGAGGGTGCACTGATGCGCGGGCCACCCACCGTCGACTTGGCTTCGAGGAAGAGCCGCGACCGGCGCGGCCAACCTCATCGGAGGACATCATGACCACGCAGACAGGCTCGGCTCCCGCCGACCCGAGTTCATCACGGCTCGAGCCGACCCCGAGGCCGGCGCCGCCGTACTCCGAGGACCAGACAGGCCGCGGACTACCGAGCCGCCGGCTGATGGTGGCCCTCGGCTCCGTCTACACGCTGCTCTTTGCCGCGGTGATCACCGCCGGCGGTGAGTCTCCGGCACCCGACACGGCAGGCAGCAAGATCATCGCCGACTACGACATCGGCGACCTGCAGATCCAGCTGGCCGTCTACTCCATGGTCGTGGCGGCCGCTCTGCTGGTCTTCTACGGAGGCGCCTTGCGGGCGCTCCTCTGGTCGCGTCGGCGGATGTGGACTGCCGATGTGGCATTCGCGGGCCTCATCCTGATGGCCGTCGCGCTTGTCGGGTTCGCCGTTGGCGCTCTCGCGATGCACTCCGCGGTGGACACCGGCAACGCCTCGGTGGTGCAGGCTCTCAACGTCTTCGACAACTCGAACTTTCCAGCGGCAATGCTCGGCCTCGTCACCACGATGGTGGCGACGGGAGTCACCGCGCTCCGGACCGGTCTGCTGGCCCGCTGGTTGTCCATCGCATCGATCGTGATCGGGTGCCTCGCCCCGCTCGGGCCCGGCGGTTTCGTGCCGTTCGCGCTCTTCCCGATCTGGCTGATCGTGGTTGCCGCCTTGCTCCGTCGTCTCGACGTGCAGGAAACCGCAACCGCATAGCTCTGGCTCCCTCACCCATCGGATTCGTCTTGGCTGCCCCCGCGGGGCCAACCCGCCAAACCGCAGACGAATCTGGTGCGTGCGGGATCAGGTGACGTCGCTGAGCATGTCCGGGGTGAGGGAGGACTCGGTGTCCGGGACGCCGAGCTCCTCCGCTCGCTTGTCCGCCATCGCGAGCAGCCGACGGATCCGGCCGGCGATGGCGTCCTTCGTGAGCGGTGGCTCGTGCAGCTGGCCGAGCTCCTCGAGGCTCGCCTGCTTGTGCTTGACCCTCAGGTCGCCGGCGAGCTTCAGATGGTCGGGCACCTCGTCGGCGAGGATCTCCAAGGCGCGCTCGACGCGAGCGCCGGCGGCCACCGCCGCGCGAGCGGAGCGGCGGAGGTTGGCGTCGTCGAAGTTCGCCAGCCGGTTCGCCGTCGCCCTGACCTCACGACGGAGCCGGCGCTCCTCCCACGCGAGCAGCGACTCGTGGGCCCCCAGCCTGCTGAGCAGGGCACTGATCGCGTCACCGTCACGGATCACTACCCGGTCGACGCCGCGCACCTCACGGGCCTTGGCAGGGATCCCCATCCGCCTGGCGGCACCCACGAGCGCGAGTGCCGCCTCGGGTCCGGGGCAGGTCACCTCGAGCGCGGACGAGCGGCCCGGCTCCGTGAGAGACCCGTGCGCGAGAAAGGCCCCGCGCCAGGCGGCAACGGCGTCACAGCTGGCGCCGCTGACGACCTGGGGCGGCAGTCCCTGGACCGGGCGGCCACGGTTGTCGAGCAGACCGGTTTGGCGTGCCAACGCCTCGCCGTCCTTCGCGACTCGGACGACGTAGCGCGTGCTCTTGCGGATCCCGCCGCTGCTGATGACGACGACCTCGCTGTGTTGACCGTAGATCTCCACGAGATCACGGCGGATCCGGCGGGCGGCGGCGCCGGTGTCGAACTCCGCCTCGACGACGATGCGACCCCCCTGGATGTGCAGCCCTCCAGCGAACCTCAACATCGCGGAGACCTCTGACTTGCGGCAGCAGGACTTCTTGACCGATGTGCTCGCGAGCTCCGCTTTGAGCTGTGCCGTCATCGCCATGAGACCGATCCTGCCACGCTTCAGGCCCGGGTTGTCCCGCCGCGAGACGGATGGGGTGAAGGTGGTCGGTGGGGTATGCAGGGTGGTCTGCCGGAGGTCGGTCTGCCGCGTCCCACCCGGCCGGTCAGCCGCCGGCCGGGTGGGTGCGCTGGGCGACATCTCGGGCCGGGTCATCGCATGATGGCCGCGTAGGTTGCCGCCATCCGCGCCACGTCATGGCGTGGAGTGCCGTCGTCGGCGGCGATGTCGGCGATCACCAGCTGTCCCCCGAGTGCGCTCACGGTGTCCTCCAGCAACCGTTGGTCGCCGACCCCGCCCGCGTCGGCGACGACGACGTCGATCTGCAGGTCTGGGGCATGGACTGCCAACACTTCCAGATAGGTGCTCGAATCGAAACCATCCGTCTCACCCGGCTGCGGAGCGACGTTCAGCGTCACGCAACGCCTGGCTGGGCTCTTGACGAGTGCGCCGAGCAGCTCCGGGACGAGCAGGTGCGGAAGCACACTGGTGTACCACGATCCCGGGCCCAGCACCACCCAGTCGGCGCCGTCGATCGCCTCGACCGCCTCCGGGCAGGCCGGCGGGTCGCTCGGCACCAGCTCGACGGTCTCGACGTGCCCGAGGGTCGTGGCGATCTCGACCTGGCCGCGCACGGTCGACACGTGGAGCGGTCGGGCCGGGTCAGCACCGGTGACCCGGGCCTCGATGTCGAGGGGTACGGCGGCCATCGGCAGCACCCGACCCTGGGCGCCGAGCAGTCTGCCCACCCAGTCCAGACCCTCGACATGCCCGCCGAGCAGCTCCCAGAGCGCGACGATGAGGAGGTTGCCCACTGCATGGTTGTGCAGCTCTCCACCGCTGGCGAAGCGATGCTGCAGCACGTCGGCCCAGGTGCGGCCCCACGTGTCGTCTCGGCACAGGGCGGCAAGTGCTTGGCGCAGGTCGCCCGGCGGCAGCACGCCGAGCTCGCGACGCAGCCGACCCGAGGAACCGCCGTTGTCGGCGACGGTGACGACGGCCGTGATGTCGTCGCAGAACGTGCGCAGCGCACTCAGCGTCGCGGCCAGCCCGTGCCCGCCACCCAGCGCGGCCACCGCGAGGCCGCCGGGGACCCGCTCGGTCACCTCGGCCGACGGGTCGGCCGGCACTGCGGCGGTCACTCGCGGCCCAGATCGCGGTGGACGACCAGGGTCTCGACGCCTCGCTTGGTCATCTGCTCTCCCACCGCCTCGGCCATCGCGACGCTGCGGTGCTTGCCCCCGGTGCAGCCGACCGCCAGGTTGAGGTAGTGCTTGCGCTCCGCGAGAAAGCCGGCGTAGACCGTCTCCAGCAGGGCCTCCAGCCGGGCGAGGAACTCCGCGGCCGCCGGTTGGCGGAGCACGAACTCGCGGACCTCGGCGTCGAGGCCGTTCATCGACTGCAGCTCGGGCTCCCAGTGCGGGTTGGGCAGGAACCGCATGTCGACAACCATGTCGGCGTCGACCGGGATGCCGTACTTGAAGCCGAACGAGACGACCGTCGCCCGGACGACAGGCTGCCGGCCGAGCGAGAACAGCCCCGCCACCTTGGTCGCGAGCTGGTGCACGTTCAGCCCGGACGTGTCGATGAGCACGTCGGCGGACCCGCGAAGGTCGCGGACCAGCTCGCGCTCGCGCAGAATCCCGTCGAGCAGCCGGGCGCCGCCCTGGAGCGGGTGTGGCCGTCTGGCGGCCTCCTGGCGCCGTACCAAGACGTCGTTGGACGCCTCGAGGAAGAGAATCTGGGACCGGACACCGAGTCTGGTCAGCCGTTCCATCGCGCCCCTGAGGTCGTTGAAGAAGCCCCGCGACCGCACGTCGACGACGACGGCGATCTGGGTCTCCTCGTCGCGTTCGTCACTCAGCAGCCGGACGACCTCCGGGAGCAGCTGGGGAGGAAGGTTGTCGATGACGAAACAGCCCTGGTCCTCGAGCGCCTTCGCAGCCGTGCTCCGGCCGGCTCCGCTCATGCCGGTCACGATGATCAGGTCGCGCACCGGCTCAGCCATGACCCGTCCTTCCGTGCGCTTCGGCAACCGCCTCGTCCATGATCTCACCGGTCGCGGTGTTGACCGCTGGCTGAGCGGCTCGGGCCGACGCGGCAAGAGCGATCACGATCGCCGCCGCCGTGCGGGCGCCGAACCCCGGCAGGGCGGCGATCTCGTCGGGGGTGGCGGCACGGAGCTTCCGCAACGAGCCGAAGTGCCGCAGCAGGACCTTCCGGCGGACCTCCCCGAGGCCCGGAACGTCGTCGAGAACGCTCTCGACCATCGATTTCGAGCGCCGGTTGCGGTGGTGGGTGATCGCGAACCGGTGGGCCTCGTCGCGCACCCGCTGCAGCAGGTAGAGGCCCTCGCTCGTGCGGGCCATGATCACCGGGTCCGGCTGACCCGGCCGCCAGACCTCCTCGAGACGCTTGGCGAGCCCGACGACGGGGATGTCGTCGATCCCCAGCTCGTCGAGCGCGCGCTGGGCGGCCGTCACCTGCGGCGGTCCGCCGTCGACCACGACGAGGCTCGGGGCATAGGCGAACCGGCGCGGACGGCCGGTCTCGGGGTCGATGAGCGTCGGGCCCTCGGCCCCGGCATCGACCCCGAGATCGGGCTGCGCGGACTCGGCCCGGTCGTCGAGCAACCGCCGGAACCGCCGGGTGATCGTCTCGTGCATGGCCGCCACGTCGTTCTGCCCGTCGACCCCCCTGATCACGAAACGTCGGTAGTCGCTCTTGCGCGGCAACCCGTCCTCGAAGACGACCATCGACGCGACGATCTCGGTGCCCTGCAGGTTGGAGACGTCGTAGCACTCGATGCGCAACGGAGCGTCGGCCAGTCCGAGCGCCCGCTGGATCTCCTCCAGCGCGCGGCTCCGGGTGGTCAGGTCACTCCCGCGCTTGGTCTTGTGGAGGGCGAGCGCATGGCCGGCGTTGCGCGCGACGGTCTCCATCAGGCTGCGCTTGTCACCCCGCTGCGGCACCCGCAGTGCCACCTTGCTCCCGCGCTTGTCGCTGAGCCAGATCGTGACGGCCTCCGCGTCAGCGGCCGGGCGCGGCAGCAGCACCTCTCGCGGGATCGCGTCGGCGCTCTCGCCGTCATACACCTGGATGAGGAAGCGCCGCAGCAGTTCGGGCAGCTCGGCGTCGTCGACGCGGTCCGCCACCCAGCCGCGCTCACCGCGGATGCGGCCACCTCGCACGTAGAACATCTGGACGGCGATCTCCAACGGGTCCTCGGCGACGGCGATGACGTCGGCGTCAGTGCCGTCGGCAAGCACCACGGCGTTCTTCTCCATGGCCCGGGTGAGCGCGCCGATGTCGTCACGCAGCCGGGCGGCAAGCTCGAACTCGAGCGCGTCAGAGGCCTGGCGCATCTGCCGCTCCAGGCGCTTCACGTGCACACCGGTCTGCCCCGCGATGAACGAGCAGAAGTCCTCGACGATGACCCGGTGCTCCTCCTCGCTGACCCGCCCGACGCATGGTGCCGCGCACTTGCCGATGTAGCCCAGCAGGCAGGGCCGGTCGATCTGGGTGCTGCGCCGGAAGACGCCGGCGGAGCAGGACCGCATCGGGAAGACCCGCAGCAGCAGGTCGACGGTCTCCCGGATCGCCCAGGCGTGGGAGTAGGGGCCGAAGTAGCGCACCCCTTTGCGCTTGGGGCCACGCCCCACCATGACCCGCGGGAACTCCTCGTTGACGGTCACGGCGAGCCAGGGGTAGGACTTGTCGTCGCGGTACTTGACGTTGAACCGTGGGTCGAACTCCTTGATCCACGAGTACTCGAGCTGGAGCGCCTCGACCTCGGTTTCCACGACCGTCCACTCGACCGACCCAGCAGTCGTCACCATCCGGGCAGTCCGCTCGTGCAGGTTGGACAGCTCCTGGAAGTACGACGACACCCGGGCGCGGAGGCTCTTCGCCTTGCCGACGTAGATCACCCGGCCGCCGGGGTCCCGGAACCGGTAGACACCGGGCGAGTCCGGGATCGATCCGGCGGCGGGACGGTAGGTCGACGGATCGGGCACCTCACCACCCTAACGACGTCCAGGGACGATCATCCGCCCCTCGTGACGGACCATCCGCACGTTGTGGATGGGCAGCCGAGCGTCGGCTGGCGAGGATGTGACCCCCTGCGGCATGATCGGTGGATGGCAGCGACCGACGACCTCTACGGGCTCGCGCTGTCCACGTCCGCCTCCGCCGCGGCCGCCTACAACAAGGGCGTGAGCGCCTTGCTCCGGGTGCAGGAGGGCGGGCTGCTCGGCATCTCGGAGTCGATCTCGCACGACCCGACGTTCGCCCTCGGGCACGCGGGGCTCGCCCTGCTGGGCCACGAGTACGGTGTTGCCGTCGACGTCGAGGGGCGGTTGACGGCGGCCCGGCTGCACGCCCGTCGAGCCTCGGAGCGTGAGCGCAGCCACGTGCACGCGGTGGTCTCCCACGTCGCCGGCGACTCACGGCGGCTGATCGCTCACCTGCGCGGGCACCCGCGGGACGCCCTGCTGCTCTCGGTGGCCGTCCCGACCATCGCCTTCGCGGGGGTCACTAGCGTCCCCGAGGAGTCGTGGGACATCGTCGAACGAGCCCGCCGCGGCTACGGCGACGACTGGTGGTACACCGGCCTGCTGGCGTTCGTCCGGCAGGAGCAGTGCCGCTGGGACGAGGCGATGAGCCTCGCCTGCACGTCGCTCGACGAGGAGCCGACCGCGGGCCACTCCGTCCACGCGCGCACCCACGTGCACTACGAGACCGGGGACCATCTGGCCGGCCGGGACTGGCTCGACGGCTGGATCAACGGCCCCGGTCGGACCGCCGACAACCTCGCCCACTACGCCTGGCACGCGGCGCTGCACGAGCTGTCGGTTGGCGACTTCGAGGCCGTTCGCGCGCGATACGCCGACCAGCTCTCACCTCCGACCGTGGTCGGGTGCCGGGCCCTCGTCGACTCGTGCTCGTTGCTGTGGCGCTGGGCGATCACACCCGGCGCGGTCGACGTACCCGCCGTCGACAGTGTGCTCGACACGATCGACGACCACCTGCTCGATGCGCCGCCGACGCCGTTCATGGCGCTGCACTCGGCGGTCACCTTGTGCGCGCTCGGCGAGGGGGACCGGCTGGCCAGGCTCGACCGCTGGTCGCGCTGTCAGGCCGACGCGACCTTCGGGGAGGTCGTCTCCCCGCTGTGCTCGGCGCTGCGGGAACTCGCCGACGGTGACGCCGGTACGGCGGCCGACGAGCTGAGCGCGATGATCGCGACGATCGGCCGGGTGGGCGGCAGCGACGCGCAGCGTGAGGTCGTCGAGGACACGCTGATCGCCGCGCTGCTGGCCGCGGGACGCTACGCCGAGGCGCTGCCGGTCATCGACAGCCGGCTCGACCGGAGGCAGAGCCCGCGCGACGAGGCGTTCCGGTCCGTGGCCGGCGCCGCGGTCTGACCTCTTCGGTCGCCACGAAAAACGACACCCTTGCCATGCATGTGAAAGGAGGGGGTGCCGAGCTCAGGCGGGGACGATGTTGCCACCGTCCTCCTTGACCGGCTTGCTCGCCAGCGGCTGCGGGGCAGGACCGCCGACCACCTTGGCGTCCTTGATCGAGTACATGCTGCCGTGGCACGGGCAGTTGATCGTCCCGTTGGAGACGCTGGTCACCGTGCAGCCCTGGTGGGTGCAGGTCGAGGAGAACCCCTCGAACGTGCCCTTGGTCGGCTGGGTGACGACGATGTCCTTCTGGGCCACGATCACCCCACCGCCCACGGGAACGTCGGAGGCCTTGACGATCACGTCGCCGCCGCCCGATCCGCTGCTGGTCGGTCCCCCGCTCGACGAGCCGGGTGACTTGGGGGTGTCGGTGCCGCCGGAGTCGTCGGAGCCGCACGCGGCGAGGAACGGGACCGTTGCCCCGGCGACGGCGAGACCCTTGAGCATCGTCCGCCGGTCGAGCCCGGATGACCCCTGGGTGTCGGCTCCGTCGAGCCCATGTGCATCGCTTGTGGTCGTATCGAGTTCGGCCATCGTGTGCTCCCTCGGTGTCTGGCGTGGTGCCGCGGTCACAGGTCGCCCGCGCGTGAGTCACCTGGGTGCAGGCTGTGAACGCTGGCCCATCCAGGTGAACAAGCACGAGACCCTGTCCACGACACCGGGTCGGTGTCACTCCAGAACACGGGTCGGCGGCCAGATCGGTTCGACGCGCTCAGCTCGCCCGTCGACGGGTGGTGCTGGGCGCGGCGGCCTTCTTGGCCCCTCTCTTCTTGGTGACCGCCTTCTGCGTCACCGCCTTGCGGTTGACAGCCTTCTTGGCGGCTGTCTTCTTGACGGGTGACGTCATGGTCGCGGGCTGCTCGGCAGCTGCCCCGTCCACCGGGACCTCGCGACCCTGCAGGATCGGGGCGAGGAAGCGCCCGGTATGGCTCGCCGCCACCTGCACGACTTCCTCGGGCGTCCCCTCGGCGACGACCAGGCCGCCCTTGTTGCCGCCCTCCGGGCCGAGATCGATCAGCCAGTCGGCCGTCTTGATGACGTCGAGGTTGTGCTCGATGACCAGCACCGAGTTGCCCTGGTCGACCAGGCGCGAGAGCACGTTGAGCAGCTTGCGGATGTCCTCGAAGTGCAGCCCGGTCGTCGGCTCGTCGAGCACGTAGACCGTGCGGCCGGTCGAGCGTTTCTGCAGCTCGGACGCGAGCTTGACCCGCTGGGCCTCCCCTCCGGACAGGGTGGGCGCCGGCTGGCCGAGCCGCACGTAGCCGAGCCCCACGTCGCACAGGGTCCGCAGGTGACGGGAGATCGCCGGGATCGCCTCGAAGAAGTCGACCGCTTCCTCGATCGGCATGTCGAGCACCTCGGCGATCGTCCGGCCCTTGAAATGCACCTCGAGCGTCTCCCGGTTGTAGCGGGCACCGTGACAGACCTCACACGGCACGTAGACGTCGGGCAGGAAGTTCATCTCGATCTTGATCGTCCCGTCGCCGGAGCACGCCTCGCAGCGCCCGCCCTTCACGTTGAACGAGAAGCGTCCCTGCAGATAGCCGCGGACCTTCGCCTCGGGTGTCTGGGCGAACAGCTTGCGGACGTGGTCGAAGACGCCGGTGTACGTCGCGGGGTTGGACCTGGGCGTCCGCCCGATCGGTGACTGGTCGACGTGGATCACCTTGTCGATGTGCTCGACGCCGGTGATGTCGCGGTGACGCCCGGGGACCTCGCGCGAGTTGTAGATCCGCTTGGCGAGGGCCGAGTAGAGGATCGCGTTGACCAGCGTCGACTTGCCGGACCCGGACACGCCGGTGATCCCGACGAAGCAACCGAGCGGGAAGGACACCGTGACGTCCTGCAGGTTGTGCTCGGTGGCGTTGTGGACGACCAGGTCGCGGCCAGGCGTCCGTGGACGACGTACGGCAGGGAACGGAATCTCCAGACGACCCGACAGATAGGCGCCGGTCAGCGAGTCGGGGTGGTTGAGCAGGTCCTCGACCGGACCCGACACCACGACCTGGCCGCCGTGCTCGCCGGCTCCCGGCCCGATGTCGACGGCCCAGTCGGCGGTGCGGATGGTGTCCTCGTCGTGTTCGACGACGATCAGCGTGTTGCCGAGGTCCTTGAGCCGAACCAGGGTCTCGATCAGCCGATGGTTGTCGCGCTGGTGGAGCCCGATCGACGGCTCGTCGAGGACGTAGAGGACCCCCACCAGGCCGGCCCCGATCTGGGTGGCCAGCCTGATCCGCTGCGCCTCCCCGCCGGACAACGAGCCCGTGGGCCGGTTGAGCGTGAGGTAGTCGAGGCCGACGTCGAGCAGGAAGCGCAGCCGCTCGTTGATCTCCTTGAGGACCCGCTCGGCGATCTGCCGCTCCCGCTCCGAGAGGCGCAGCTCGCTGGTGAGGAACGCGGCCGCCTCGTCCACCGGGAGCGCACAGACCTCGGCGATGTTCTTGTCGCCGATCGTCACCGCGAGCGAGATCGGCTTGAGCCGGGCCCCGTCGCAGGCTAGGCACGGCACCTCCCGCATGAAACCCTCGAAGCGCTCCCGGCTGGTGTCGGTCTCGGCATCCCCGTGGCGACGCTCGATGTAGGGCAGCACCCCTTCGTACTGCGCGTAGTAGGAGCGCTCACGCCCGTAGCGGTTCTTGTAGCGCACGTGGAGCTTGCCTGGCCGGCCGTGCAGCACCGCCTCCCGCGCCTTGACGGGCAGCAGCTGCCACGCCGTGTCGGTCGAGAACCCCATCTCGTCGGCAAGCGCGTCGAGCAGCCGGATGAAGTAGTCGGCGACGTGCGCCGACGCCCAGGGAGAGATCGCGCCTTGCGACAGCGACTTGCCCGGGTCGGGGACGATCAGCTCCGGGTCGACGATCATCCGGGTGCCGAGACCATGGCAGTCGGCGCACGCCCCGAACGGGGAGTTGAACGAGAACGACCGCGGCTCGAGCTCCTCGAACGAGAGGTCGTCGAAGGTGCAGGCAAGGTGCTCGGAGAAGATCCGCTCCCGGTGCGGGTCCTCGGCAGACAGGTCGACGAAGTCGAGGGTCACCAGGCCGCCGGAGAGCCCGAGCGCAGTCTCCACGGAGTCGGTCAGACGCTGCTTCGCCGAGCGCTTCACGGCCAGCCGGTCGACGACGACCTCGATCGTGTGCTTCTTCTGCTTGTCGAGATTCGGGGGCTCGGTCAACGGGTAGGTCTCGCCGTTGACCCGGGTGCGGGAGAAGCCTTGGGATTGGAGCTGGCGGAACAGGTCGACGTACTCGCCCTTGCGGCCCCGGACGACCGGCGCCAGCACCTGGAAGCGGGCGCCCTCCTCGAGCTCGAGGACCCGGTCGACGATCTGCTGCGGTGTCTGCCGGGCGATCGGACGCCCGCAGACGGGGCAGTGCGGCCGGCCGGCCCGCGCGTAGAGCAACCGGAGGTAGTCGTAGACCTCGGTGATCGTGCCGACCGTCGAGCGCGGGTTCTTCGACGTCGACTTCTGGTCGATCGAGACCGCCGGCGACAGCCCCTCGATGAAGTCCACGTCGGGCTTGTCCATCTGCCCCAGGAACTGGCGGGCGTACGCCGACAGCGACTCGACGTAGCGGCGCTGTCCCTCGGCGAAGATCGTGTCGAACGCGAGGCTCGACTTGCCCGAGCCGGACAGTCCGGTGAACACGATCATCGAGTCCCGCGGCAGGTCGAGCGAGATGTCCTTGAGGTTGTGCTCGCGCGCGCCGCGAATCAGGAGCTTGTCGGTCACCGGTCATCCCTCTTGCCGCACCCGGTCATGTCAGGTTGGCTCGTCTTGCCACCCAGAGTCGTCATCCGGGCCATGATGGCACGGTCCACCGACAGTCTTCCCCTGCCCGGCGACCTGGCTCGTTCGAACATACGTTCGCGATCCTACCCAACCACCCAAGCGACCTGCACGCGCGTCGTACGGCGAGTCGCCAAAGCCTGGTCGCGTGCTCGCCGCAGCCCATCATGGCAGGTAGGTTCGCCTCATGAACCGCCAGGTTTCCGAAGCCATCGACGCCATGACGGCCTCGACCCGCACCCTTCAACGGACCGTCGCGGACCTCAGCGACGAGCAGGCCCGTGAAGCCTCTCTGCTGCCAGACTGGTCGCGTGGGCACGTCCTCACCCACGTGGCACGCAACGCCGACGCGCTGGTCAACCTCGTCACCTGGGCCGGAACCGGGGTCAAGACCCCGATGTACGCCAGCCGGGAGAAGCGGAACGCGGACATCGAGGCGGGCTCCGGCCGGGCGGCTGACGAGCTGGTCCGGGACGTGACCGAGTCCCATGAGCGACTCGTCGCCGCCATGGCCGACGTCCCAGCGGAAAGATGGGAGACCCAGGTCAGGTGGGGCCAGCACGGCACCCAGGCTCCGGCAGCTCTGATCCCGAAGCTCCGTCGGGTCGAGGTCGAGGTGCACCACGTGGACCTGGACCTCGACTACACGCTCGCCCATCTCCCGTCCGACTTCGTCCTTGGCCTGCTGGCGCGCACAGCCAAGGACCTCTCGGAACGCGACGACCTCGCTGGTTTCGTCCTGGTCGGCAATGACGACGAAGGCACCTGGACCGTCGGCGACGGCGGACCGGAGATCACCGGCACTCCCCCGTCGCTGCTCGGCTGGGTCCTCGGGCGCACGGACGGTATCGGCCTGCACAGCGACGCCCCCCTCCCGGACCTCGGCCCCTGGCGCTGACCGTCCCCGTCCCGTCGGAGGGCGTTTGCCTGGCTAGCCACTCAGACGTCCCCTGAGCCAGCCAGATCTGCCTGGCTCAGGGGGTGGTTGGCTGGCTGGCCAGGCAAGCCCTGCCCTGCGACGTGGACTTCGCGGAATAGGCTGTTGCGACAGGGCGAGAGGAGCATGGTGATGGGCTACTGGGGCAAGGTCAAACCGGGGACGCCGGCGGTCCGGGAGCTATCCGAGCTGATCATCACCAAGGCGTCGGTCGGCCCCATGGACAACAACGCCTACCTGCTGCGCTGCCGGCGTACCGACGAGCAGGTGCTCATCGACGCCGCCGCTGAGCCGGACACCTTGCTGAAGCTCGTCGGACCCGACGGCTTGGCCCGCGTCGTCACCACCCATCAGCACGGTGACCACTGGCAGGCGCTCGCCGACGTGGTCACGGCAACCAGTGCCGAGACCGTCGCCGGATCCGCCGACGTCGAAGCCATCCCGGTTGACACCACCACGCCCGTCGGCGATGGCGACACGGTCGCGGTCGGCTCCTGCACCCTTGAGGTCATCCACCTCGCCGGCCACACCCCCGGCTCGATCGCGTTGCTGTACGACGACCCCGAGGGCAACCCGCACATCTTCACCGGCGACAGCCTCTTCCCAGGCGGTGTGGGCAAGACGGGATCGCCCAAGAACTTCACGTCACTGATCAACGACGTCACGAGCAAGATCTTCGACCGGCTCCCCGACGAGACCTGGGTGTACCCCGGCCACGGAAAGGACACCACGCTCGGTGCCGAGCGCCCGCACCTGGGTGAGTGGCGGGCACGGGGCTGGTGAATGAACGGGGATATAGCACGCGGCACCATCGCGCTGCACTCCACCTAGCCTGGTTTCGCGCCCTACCAGTCAGCACACGTGACGAACCCCTACTTTCGAGGCTGGTCTTGGTAGTGCGATCCCCACAGCGCACGCTGAAACCGAGGCGATGCTTGTTGTTCACACCTCCGGGCGTGCTGAGCCTCTGGAAGGACGCGTTCCCCCGAGGACTTCCGCTCGCTGCTCGACGACGTCACGAGCAAGGTCTTCGACCGCCTCTCCGACGAGATCTGGGTCTAGCCCGGCCACGGGGACGATCTCGCTGACCTTGGACGTGAGCGACCCAACCTGGCCGCATGGCGTGCACGGGTGGTGAGCCTTAGTGGCGCGCTCGAGGCTGGGTGAGCTCTAGACGGAACGCGCCAGGCTCAGGCGGCGGGATCCCCACCTGGGGTGACGACCAGCCACAGACCGCCGAACTCGGAGACGTTGTGACAGAGGACCTCGTGCTTGCCATCGTGCACATAGAAGTACAGCGGGTGCCCGTCGTAGGTGACCTGACGCGAACCGTCTCTGCGCGACGTCGTGCCCAGCAGATGTGATCGTACGGAGCCGCCGCCCTGCGGAACCCCCTGCGCGATCACAGGTGGCCAAGCCGCCGCGCAGGTGCGGTAGCACTCGGGAGTGCTCGTCGTCTCCCTGGCGAACAGGTAGATGGCCTGGCCGGACCGGTCGAACAGCATCGGTCCGTACGCGCTGTCCGCCGTCGTGACGATGCGACCGTGCCGAGGTTCCTCGGACGGTGCAGGGGCTGGAGTCGATGTCACCGTCGTCGCTGGAGGGGCAGTTACCGACGGAGGCGTGGTCACCACGGAGGGCGACCGCGACTGGATGGTGGCATCCGTTTCCTTCGTGACAGGACGGTCCGCGCCTCCACAGCCCACCACCAGCGTCGCGGTCGCGATGGCCACGGTCCAGATCCCACGCATGACGACGAGCAAACCATGCTCGGGCGGTTGAGCGCGAATGCCGACGTCCGCACACTGGGCTTTCCAGGTGACGCGAGAAGGCGAATCAGCGATGCTGGACCGCAGCCGGCGCGAGTCGGCGTCGAGGAGACCTTCACCAACGGGAGCACAGATGCAGATCGAGTTCATCGCCAGCATGGCAGCCATCACCCCCGACGTCGCGAAGAGTCGCGAGCTCTACGTCGACGCGCTCGGCCTGCCTCTCACTCACGGGGAAGGTGATGACTACTACCACAGCGAGAAGATCGCGGGAAGCAAGCACTTCGGGGTCTGGCCGCTGGCGCAGGCTGCCGTTGCCTGCTTCGGCACCAGCGAGTGGCCGACGGACCGTCCGGCTCCGCAAGCTAGCATCGAGTTCGAGGTCGCGAACGCGGAGGCGGTCTCCGCTGCTGCCGACGAGATGACCGCTCAGGGCTTTCCGTTGCTGCACGGCGCACGTCTCGAGCCGTGGGGGCAGACCGTCGCTCGGCTGATCTCACCCGAGGGCCTTGTCGTCGGCCTGTCGTTCGCGCCCTGGCTGCACGAGTAGTCGACTGCAAGGATTGGCCCATGCTCACTGTCGGTTCGGTTGTCGTGAACACCCTGCACGTGAGGCGCGCCGCGGCCTTCTGGATGCAGACCCTGGACTGCGTGCCCCGCGACGGAGCCCTCGAGGGCGACTTCGTCGTTCTGGTGCCCCGGTCCAGAGTCGGAGCCGGCCCGTCGCTCAACCTCAGCGAGAGCCCGGCACCGGAGTATCCAGACGTCCACCTCGACCTCTACGCGGCAAACCGCGCGGAGCAGGAGCCCGAGGTCGCCCGGTTGCTCTCCCTCCGGGCGCGGCGGGTGGACTGGGACCGTTACCCGGCAGGCCACCACGACTTCGTCGTGCTGGCCGACACCGAAGGCAACCGGTTCTGGGTGATCGACAAGGCACGCGAGTGACGACCCCGGCCCTCACGTCGTACGTCGAGAGCCTGCCCGACAGCGGGACCTTCTCGATCTGGGCCGGACCGGTCGAAGGCCCCGCCACCCTTGCGCACGATTCGGACCGTCCGCACTATGCCGCCAGCACGATGAAGCTGGCCCTGGTCATCGCCGCCTATCGGCTCGCGGACTCAAGGACCCTCGATCTCGACTCGACGGTGACTGTTCACAACTCGTTCGCGTCCGCGGTCGGCGGAGCCGGCTTCCAGATGGACCGGGAGGAGGACAGCGACCCGCAGACCTGGCAGCGGATGGGCACCGAGGTGGCCCTGCGCTGGCTGGCGAACCGGGCACTCGTCAGGTCGGGGAACCTCGCCACGAACCTGCTGCTCGACGTGGTCGGGCTGGAGGAGGTCGCGCTCACGCTCGCCGACCTCGGCGCCGACAGCAGCAGCGTCACCCGCGGCATCGAGGACGCCCCCGCGCGCGACGCCGGCCGGGAGAACCTCGTCACCGCCACAGACCTCGCCCGGACGCTCGGCGCCCTCGTCACCGAGCGGGCCGCCTCCCCTCGAGCCTGCCGCGAGATCCTCGCCACCCTGGCCGCCCAGCAGATCAACGATGCGATCCCGGCCGGGCTGCCGCCAGGCACCAAGGTCGCCCACAAGTCAGGCTGGGTCACCGGCATCTCCCACGACGCCGGGCTCGTCTACCCGCCGGACTCGTCGCCCTACGTCCTGGTCGTGTGTACGACGTCCGGGCTCGCCGAGGACGAGTCGCTCGCCCTCATCGCGGGCGCGGCGGAGGCGTCCTGGCGGGACCGGAAGGCGTTGGCATGACGATCACCGACGTCCGCACCCACCGGCTGACCGTCCCACTGCACACCCCCTTCGTGACAGCCCGTCGGACCACTCGGGTGCTCGAGACGACGGTGGTCGAGGTCGTCGACGCCGCGGGTCGGCGGGGGTTCGGCGAGGCTCCGCAGGTCTGGCGGGTGACCGGCGAGTCGCTGGCGAGCGCCGACGCATGCATCCGCGGACCGCTGGCCGACGTCATCCGCGGGCGCTCGACAGGCGACCTCAACGACCTCACCGCCGACGTCGCCGCCGCGGTCGTCGGCAACCACGGAGCCAAGTCGGCCGTCGATGTCGCCCTTCACGACCTGGCCGCCCGGAGCCTCGGTATCTCCCTGCCGCGCCTGCTCGGCACCGCCAGACACGACGTCGAGACGGATGTCACGGTCAGCGCGGGGGACCCGACCCAGCTCGCGGCGACCGCGCGGGACCGGGTGGCCGAGGGGTTCTCCGTGGTCAAGCTGAAGGTCGGCTCGGAGGCCGAGACCGACATCGCGACGGTGTGTGCTGTCCGAGAGGCGGTCGGCCCGGACGTGCGGCTGCGGGTGGACGCCAACCAGGGCTGGACACCTCGCGCGGCGGTCCGGGTCATCCGCCACCTCGAGGACGCCGGGGTCGGCCTCGAGTTCGTCGAGCAACCGGTGGCGGCCGACGACCTGGCCGGGCTGGCCCGGGTCACCGCGGCCGTCGACACCCCCGTGATGGCGGACGAGAGTGTCTTCGGGCTCCGCGACCTGACCACCGTCATCGAGACCGGAGCCGTCGACCTCGTCAACATCAAGCTGGCCAAGTGCGGCGGTCTCGCCACCGCTGTCGCGATGGCGCGGCTGGCGCGCGCTCACGGGGTCGGCTTCATCGTCGGGTCGATGATGGAGGGCCCGATCGGCGTCGGCGCCGCTGCCTCGCTGGTCGCGGCCGTCGGGTCGACGCTCGTCAGCGATCTCGACGCGGCCTGGTGGATGTCCGGTCGCACCGTCGCCGGCGGTCTGCGGTACGACGGCTCGACCGTGGTCCTCCCGACCGGGCCCGGTCTGGGCATCCACGGTCTGGGCGTCGAGGAAGTCGCCGGATGATCACATCCGGGTCGTGGCGCGTGGTGACCGTCGAGGTGTGCACGGCGTGGACCGCGCCGGACGCACCCCGAGACATCGACGCGCCGGCGACAGCCGACGTCCCCGACCCCCGCGCCTGGCTGGCTGGTCTCGACTCGTTCGGGTCAGCGGGCCGGCTCGGCCTCCACGGTCGGACTCTCACCCAGCTGGTCGCCGGCGAGCCGGTCGAGGTCGTGGAGGAGGCCGGCGACTGGGTGCGTGTCGCGGCTCCGTGGCAGCCGTCGGCGGGTGGCTCCCGCGGCTACCTCGCGTGGGTCCGCAGACAGCACCTGACTCCGCGCGCGGAGCCCGCAGCCGCGCCGACCGGCAGCATCGAGTCCGACCGCGCCGCGATCTGTTGGGCAGCGCGCCGCCACCTGGGGCTCCGCTATCTCTGGGGGGGTACGACGCCGTACGGGCTGGACTGCTCGGGACTGGTCCATCAGGCCTACCGAGACGCGGGGGTCGTCGTGCCACGCGACGCGCACGACCAATGGGAAGCCACGGCCCCGGTGACGCTGGGTGAGGAGCAGCCTGGCGACCTCTACTTCTTCGCGCGCTCGGACGGGCACGTCTTCCATGTGGGCTTCGTTACCGGCGAGCAGACGATGCTGCACGCCCCGGCGACCGGGCAGCTCGTCGAGAATGCCCCGTTGGCACCGAGTCGCCTCGAGACGCTCGTCGCCGCGGGTCGCTTCCTGACCTGACGACTCGATGCCCGAAGCGGGTCACGAAGTGCTCAGGCCGCCGCTGTCCGTCGTGATGCCCCGCCGGTTCGACACCACCAGGCTGACCACGGTCGTGACGCCCAACGTGCCCATGATGACGATGAGCGACAGCCAGATCGGGATGTCGGGTGCCCACCCGATGGCGTTGCCGCCGTTGAGGAAGGGCAGCTCGTTCTCGTGCAGCGCGTGCAGCGCGAGCTTGACGCCGATGAACGCGAGGAGGAACGCCAGCCCGTAGGAGAGGTAGATCAGCCGCTGCAAGAGGCCGCCGATCAGGAAGTAGAGCTGGCGCAGCCCCATCAGCGCGAAGATGTTGGCGGTGAGCACGAGGTAGGGCTCGTTGGTGAGACCGTAGATCGCCGGGATCGAGTCGAGCGCGAAGATCAGGTCGGTGGTGCCGAGCGTGACGATCACGATGAACATCGGGGTGATGAGCCGCTTGCCGTTCTCGCGCGTGAAGAGCTTGTTGCCGTCGTACTCGAGGGTCGCCGGGAAGCGCTTCTCGACGGCCTTGACGAGCCGGTTCTCGTCGAAGCCCTCGTCCTCGTGGCCGGTGTCCTTGACGAGGCGGACCGCGGTGTAGACGAGGAAGGCGCCGAAGACGTAGAACACCCAGCTGAACGTGTTGATCGCGGCGGCACCGACGGCGATGAAGACGGCGCGCATGACCAGCGCGAGGACGATGCCGACCAGCAGAGCCGACTGCTGGTTCTCCCGGGGCACCGCGAACCGGTTCAGGATGATGATGAAGATGAAGAGGTTGTCGATCGACAGCGAGTACTCGGTGAGCCACCCCGCGAAGAACTCCGTGCCGTAGCGGGCACCCGAGACGGAGAGCACCCCCAGCCCGAAGACCACGGCAGCGCCGACATAGCCGGCGAGCGCGACCGAGACCTCTCGCATCGACGGCTCGTGCGGCCGTCGGCCGATGATGACGACGTCGAACAGCAGGATGCTGACCGTGACGACGATGGTCGTCCACCAGACCCAGGTCGAGACATCCACAGGGTCTCCTCCGGAGCGACGTGTGCGCGTGGGCGCGATGACGTGGACAGTGCTCCGGAGGTCTCTTCCGCTCAGCCACGGGCCGAGCCCGCTGCGCCGGGGGGTCAGCCCGTGATGACGACGCAGCACGTCAGGGAGTACTCCCCTCCGAGCCCTCAGTGTCTCAGGCCGCGCCGCTCACGGGCAAACGAGGACGACCCGTGGGTTCACGCGTGCGCCACCGACCGCTGGGCCCGGGCGCGCACCTTCGCCGCCAGCGGCACCTGGGAGTCGAGCAGGCGACGCATCCGGTCGACGTCGGGGCGGCCTGTCAGCGCGCCGATGGTGACATCGTGGCTCGGGCGGTCCACGACGGTGATCCGGTTGCCTGCTTCGAGCCTGCCTGGCTCGAGGACCTTGAGCATGGCGCCTACCCGACCGGTCCGGTTGAAGGTGACGTGGAACCTCTCGATCCCCATCCGCAAGGACAGGTTGTGGCATGGGGTGCGGGGCATCCTGACCTCGAGGAGCACGCCACCGATGCGCCATCGCTCCCCGACCAGCGCCCCGGTGACATCCAGACCCCGCGTGCGGAGGTTCTCCCCGAACGTTCCGGGGGGGATCGGAACCCCAAGCGCGGCCGTCCACCACTCGGCGTCCTCGCCGGAGTACGCGTAGACGGCCCGGTCCGGACCGCCGTGCGAGCTGTCGATCTGCCGGTCGCCGTCGAGCCCGTTCGCCGTCACCTCGACCGGACCGTCCAGCGGCCGCTTGTCGATGGCGGTGTCGTGGAAGTACCCCGGTCGCATCCGGTGTACGACGTTCACGGCCTCCACTCGGGCGACATCCATACCCCATGCTCCCACTCGGTCCCGGACTCCGGCTTGATCGTTCTCGCCAGGCCAGCCTCACACGAGCGCGGCGGCGCAGACCAGCCCCAGGCGGTAGCCGCCGAGGAAACCGCCACCGGGTCGCTCCCGGTGCGTTCCAGCACGCCCTGCCGGGCCAGCAGGATCACCTCGATGACGGTCACCCCGAGCAGGCCACGAGACGTCCTCAGAGGGAGGAGGGCGTCGGCCGCTTCGACTTCGGCAGGCGGGCCACCACGTCGTCGTACGACGCATCGAGGAGCTCGCGAACCTCGTCGTCGGGAACCGCGCCACCGAAGCGGACGTTGTTCCATCCGTAGCGACCGATGTAGGCCATCACCGACACGTCGTCGGGATAGCGGGTGATCAGCTCGTCCGCCTCGTCTCGCGTCCCGCACTTGACGCCGACCGACGACCCGTCCGGGCCGGGCAGGAAGGCGAAGATCTTGTCGGCCACCTTCGCGACGGTGTCTCCCTCCCACGGCTCGTCCGGCCAGGCGCCGGGCTTGGCGAGGCAGTGGTCGAGCAGCCGTTGATGGTCCATCGCCGGATTGTGGCAGCCGCCTTGGTCTCAGTGCGAGATCCGTCGCGGCCCGTGCATGCCTGCCAAGATCGCCCTGATGGCTCCGAGCGACGCGTCGACGTCGGCCTCCGATGTGCGCCAGGACGAGATCGAGCACCGCTGGACGGCGTGCCCGCGCCATACCGCCGGGGTCATCGCGCAGGTCCCCTCCGCGAGGATGCGGCGGCCGAGCTCACGCGTCGTCTCGTCGTCGCCGCACCGGAACACCACCTGGGTGAAGACGACATCGTTCACGACCTCGACGCCGTCGACCGCCCGCAGCCCGTCGCCCATCCGACGGGCGTGGGAGCAGAGCCGCTCGACAAGTTCTCCGACGCCGTCCGATCCCAGACTCCTCAGCGCGGCCCAGACCGGGAACCCACGAGCCCGCCGGGAGAACTCCGGGGTGCGCTCGAACGGGTCGTCCTGCACGGCGATCAGGTAGTCGGCCTCCACCCCGAATGCCGCCCGGGACCACGCGGGGTCGCGCACGATCGCGATCCCGGAGTCGTAGGGGACGTTCAGCGTCTTGTGGGCATCGGTGGCCCAGGAGTCGGCCTCCCCCACCCCGGCAACCAGGTCGTGGGTGCTTGCCGCGGCCCCGGCCCAGAGCCCGAACGCGCCATCGACATGCACCCAGGCGTCGTGCCGTCTGGCCACCTCGACCAGCGGCCCGAACGGGTCGAACCCGCCGGTGTGCACCTCGCCCGCTTGCAGGCAGACGACGACCGGACCCTCGCCGTCTGCCAGCGTCGCGGCGAGCGCGTCGACCCGCATGCGGCCCTCGCCGTCGGCGGAGACGGGTACGACGTTCTCCCGGCCGAGCCCCAGATAGCGCGCCGACCGGTCGATCGTGTCGTGCCGGTTCTCGCCGACGACGAGCCTGATCCGGGGCGAGCCCGACATCCCGCGTTCCGCGACGTCCCAGCCCACCCGGGTCAGCACCGCGTGCCGGGCCGCCGCGAGGCAGCTGAAGTTCGCCATCATCCCGCCGGTCACGAACCCGACGGAGCTGGTCGCGGGGAGGCCGAGGATGCTGAGCAGCCAGCCGCCGGCGACGCTCTCCGCGGCGGCAGCCGCGGGACTCATCGAGGTCAGCCCGGCGTTCTGGTCCCACACCGCGGTCAACCAGTCAGCGGCCAGGGCGGCCGGCAGCGCTCCCCCGATGACGAAGCCGAAGAACCGCCCACCCGCGATGCCCACCAGCCCGGGGTCAGCCGCAGCGACCAGCTCGTCCACGACCTCCGTCGGCGGAGTGCCGTGGCGCGGGAGCGGCCCGCCGAGGGCCCGCGTCATCTCGTCGATCCCCGATCGCGGCCACACCGGCCTCGAGTTGACGGACTCGAGGAAGCGGGTGGCATGCGCATGGGCGCGGTCCAGCGCCGCGAGTCGGTCTTCCATCCACCCAGTCTTCCGCCAGATCAGGCGCCGGCCCCACGGGGGGTGCCCCGGGGGGCGTTTGCGTGGCGGGGCCTACTTGACGCCGGCGGACATCATCTGGCGGAGCTCCTTCTTGAGCTCGGAGATCTCGTCGCGGATCCGCGCCGCGACCTCGAACTGCAGCTCGGCCGCCGCCGCCTTCATCTGGTCGGTGAGCTGCTGGATGAGGTCGGCCAGGTCGCTCGACGGCAGTCCGGCTAACCCCCGGGCGGTCTGGCTGGACGCCTTGCGCGACAACCCGGGAACCGGGGACTTGCCGCGTGACTGCTGGCGACCACCGCCGCCGAGCAGCTCGGAGGTGTCCGCGTCCTCGCGGGCCAGCATGTCGGTGATGTCGGCGATCCGCCGACGCAGCGGCTGCGGGTCGACGCCCCGCTCCTCGTTGTAGGCGACCTGCTTGGCTCGGCGCCGGTTGGTCTCGTCGATCGCCTTCGCCATCGAGTCGGTGATCCGGTCGGCGTACATGATGACCTGGCCGGACACGTTGCGGGCGGCCCGGCCGATCGTCTGGATCAGCGAGGTGCCGGACCGGAGGAACCCCTCCTTGTCGGCGTCGAGGATCGCCACCAGCGAGACCTCCGGCAGGTCGAGACCCTCGCGCAGCAGGTTGATGCCGACCAGCACGTCGTACTGGCCGAGCCGGAGCTCGCGCAGCAGCTCGATCCGCCGAAGGGTGTCGACCTCACTGTGCAGGTAGCGGGTGCGGATGTTGTTGTCGAGCAGGTAGTCGGTGAGGTCCTCGGCCATCTTCTTCGTCAGCGTGGTGACCAGGACCCGCTCACCGCGCTCGGCCCGAGCGTTGATCTCGCCGATCAGGTCGTCGATCTGCCCCTTCGTCGACTTGACGATCACCTCCGGGTCGACGAGCCCGGTCGGACGGATGATCTGCTCGACCGTGGTGTCGACCTTCGCGAGCTCGTAGGGCCCCGGAGTCGCCGACAGGTAGACGGTCTGCCCCGTCCGGTCGAGGAACTCCTCCCATCGCAGCGGGCGGTTGTCCATCGCGCTCGGTAGCCGGAACCCGTGCTCGACCAGGGTTCGCTTGCGCGACATGTCGCCCTCGTACATGCCGCCGATCTGGGGCACCGTCACATGCGACTCGTCGAGCACGAGCATGAAGTCGCTCGGGAAGTAGTCGAGCAGGCAGTTGGGGGCGCTGCCGGCGGCGCGACCGTCCATGTGGCGCGAGTAGTTCTCGATGCCGGAACAGCTGCCGACCTGGCGCATCATCTCCAGGTCGTACGACGTGCGCATCCGCAGCCGCTGTGCCTCCAGGAGCTTGCCCTGGCGTTCCAGCTCGGCAAGCCGCTCGGCGAGCTCCTCCTCGATGCCGGCGATGGCGTGCTCCATGCGGCTGGGGCCGACGGTGTAGTGGGTCGCCGCCCCGACGTAGAGCTCCTTCTCGTCCGACAGCACCTCGCCGGTGAGCGGGTGCAGCGTCATCAGCCGCTCCACCTCGTCGCCGAAGAACTCGACCCGCACCGCGAGCTCCTGGTAGACCGGGAAGATCTCCAAGGTGTCACCGCGGACCCGGAACGTGCCGCGGGTGGCCGCCAGGTCGTTGCGGGAGTACTGCGCCTGCACGAGCGTGCGCAGCAGGGTGTCGCGGTCGCGCTCGTCGCCGACGCGCAGGTGGATCATCCGGTCGAGGTACTCCTGGGCCGAGCCCAGGCCGTAGATGCAGGAGACCGTCGACACGACGATGACGTCGCGCCGGGTCAGCAGGCTCCAGGTGGCGGAGTGGCGCAGCCGCTCGACCTCCTCGTTGATCGAGGAGTCCTTCTCGATGTAGGTGTCGGTCTGCGGGACGTAGGCCTCGGGCTGGTAGTAGTCGTAGTAGGACACGAAGTACTCGATGGCGTTGTCGGGGAACAGCTCCCGCAGCTCGTTGGCGAACTGGGCCGCGAGCGTCTTGTTGGGCAGCATCACGAGCGTCGGCCGCTGCACCCGCTCGACGAGCCAGGCGATCGTCGCGGTCTTGCCGGTGCCGGTGGCGCCGAGGAGCACGACGTCCTGCACCCCCGCCCTGACTCGCTTCTCGAGCTCCTCGATCGCGGCCGGCTGGTCGCCCGACGGGACGTAGTCGGACTTGACGGTGAAGGGCGCGACGGTGCGCTCCAGGTCGGCTGCTGCTCTCATGCCACGAGCGTACGACGTGCCTCCGACATCCAGCGCCCGTCGGTCACCGCCGGCGCGACCAGCGCCGGGCTGTCGCGAATCCCAGGACCAGCACGAAAGCCGAGACGGCGAGCCCAGCCAGCACGTCGCTCACCCAATGGTTGCCTGTGACCACCGTCGCGGACCCTACGACGGCGCCCACCACCAGTCCGATCAGGGTGCACCGGCCGGAGACGTCCGCGGTCGGCCGTGGACGTTCGCCGACCTCCGCCGCGGCCCGATGCGGTACCGGTCGCGGACGCTCACGCCACGCCGTCCACGTGAGGTAGACCGCCGTACCCAGGCACACCGCGGCCGCCGCGGTGTGACCGGAAGGCAGATACCCCGGATAGCCGTCCTCGTTCGTCGCGAGACCCGGGCCGGTGCGGCCGACGGCAGACTTCAGAGCGAGCACGATGACGGCGGCCGCGAGGCTGTTGCCGGCGGCGAGCAGGAGCGGCCACCAGCGCCGCGCGGTCGTTGCCGCGACGAGGCAGGCGAACGCGAGCAGGGTGCCGGCGACCTGGACACTGCCGAGCTCGGTCACGACGTCCGCGACGGTCGACGAGCGAGCTCCCAGGGTGTCGTAGACCGCGGTGTCGAGTCGTACGACGCCACCGCGGGTGGCGACCTCCCCGGTGAGCAGCGCCACCGTGTCGACGCAGAGCAGGACCACGATCAGCTCGCGAGGAAGCAGCCAGCCGGGCGTCACCCTGCTCACGCGGATCCGGACCCGGGACAGCCAGGCACTAGCCGTCGAAGAGCGCGTCATCGGGGCAGATGGGTGCGCGGCGCCATCCGGGGGCCGTGCCGCGGCGGACCCGCCATCCGCGTCGTCACCACGTGCTGGACGCGGTAACGGTGCGGCCGGTCCGGCTCGAGCACCTGCGCCAGCTGCTCGTCGTCGATGCGCTCCCCGGTCAGGGCATAGCCGATGTGGGAGGCGACGTGGTAGTCGCCGAAGCTGACGGCGTCGGCGTGCCCGTGGGCCCGCTGACGAGTCTCAGCCGAGGTCCAGGCACCGATGCCGGGCAGCGAGCGCAGCCGTCGGTCGGCGTCAGCCTCGGGAAGGCCGACCGTCCGCTCGATCGCCCTCGCGAGCTTGGCGGCCCGGACGATCGTGTCGGACCGCTTCGCGTCGATATGACAACGCAACCAGTCCCACGACGCCACCAGCGCGAGCTCGAGCGCCGTGGGCGGGCACCGCATGCCACGGGCCCCGGCCGGACCGGGCGCCGCGGAGCCGAACCGCCTTAGCAGCAGCCGCCAGCCCAGCCAGGCCTCCATGCCGGTGACCTTCTGCTCGATGACGGCGGGCACCAGGGCCTCCATCACCAGGCCGGTTCGGGTGATCCGCCAGTGCGGGTTCCGGTTCCAGGCCGCACGCACGTTGGGGTTGCTCGGCTCGAAGCCGTGCGCGTCGTCGAAGGCGCCCAGCAGGGCGGGCGCGTTGTCGAGAGCCCACTCGGCCCCGCTCCCCCACGCCTCGAGCTCCACCTGCCCGAGAGCTCGACGGGACCGGATCCGCAGGGTCGAGGTGCCCGCTGGCGTCGTGCTCGCCCGCCAGATCGTGCCGTCCCCGTCGCGCTGGAACGCCGGATCGCGGCCGCCGCGACGGAGGACCCGCAGCACGTCGTACGGCTCGCACGGCCAGCCGGGCCGCCAGACGCGAACCACCGAACCACCGGCCATCACCGCCACAGGCTACCCGCGACAGCACGGTAGCGGCCCGCCTGATCAGTCGAAACGGATGTGCTTGGCTCCGATCCACGCTGGGCGCAGGGTGCCCACGCCGCGATGCGGTCGGCGACCTGGGCGACCGAGAGCCGGTCCGGCGATGACGTGCAGGACGTGGCCGAGGCTTCGCTCTTGAAGCCGTCGGACTGTGTCGTGCTGAGCAAGCAGGGCGAAGTGGCGGACGTGGTGACCGCGTTCGCGCAGCCGGCCGAGGGTCTGATCGAGGTATTCGAGCTACGGCGGTCATGGCCGCTACACCCTGGCACCATGAGGGCCATGCTCCTGTACGACGTCGCGTCCGCATCGTCCGCCGTCGGTGCGACGCCCTCCAGGCTCGCCAAACGGGAGATCCTCGTGCAGGTGCTCACGCGCGCCGACCCGGACGACATCGAGATCGTGGTGGCCTACCTGGCGGGCGAGCTCAGGCAGCGGCGAACCGGGGTCGGCTGGGCTACCCTCGGCTCGCTTCCGGAGCCGGCCGAGAAACCGAGCCTGACCGTGGCGGAGGTAGACGCGGAGTTCCAGTCGATGAGCACGCTGAGCGGCCCAGGGTCGGCGAGCAAGCGGGCCGACGCGGTGAGGAGACTCTTCACCCGCGCCACGCAGCCGGAGCAGCGGCTGCTGAGGGGACTCGTGTCGGGTGACGTCAGGCAAGGGGCCCTCGACGCCGCGATGCTCGACGCCGTCGCGGCCGCGTCCGAGGTGCCGCTCACCGCCGTCCGGCGGGCGGCCATGCTCCGGGGGGCTACCGGCCCGGTCGCGCGTGCCGCTCTGACGCAGGGCGTCGCGGCGGTCGAGGCGTTCGGCCTCGCGGTCGGCCGACCAGTGCGCCCGATGCTGGCCGCGTCGGCGCCCGATGTCGAGACGGCGCTGGCGAGGTCAGGCGTGCCCGCCTCGCTGGACGTCAAGCTCGACGGCGTCCGCATCCAGGTGCACCAGTCGGGTGACGAGGTCCGGATCTTCACCCGCAGCCTCGACGACATCACGGCCCGGCTGCCGGAGGTGTGCGCCGTCGCGCGCTCGCTGGGCACGCAGGCATTGATCCTCGACGGCGAGGTGATGACGCTCGACTCCCGTGGCCGGCCACGCCCGTTCCAGGAGACCGCGTCACGGACGGCCACCCACGTCGGCCCCGACGCTGCGGCCGGCCCCGCCGGGGACGTGGCACCGTTCTTCTTCGACATCCTGCACGTCGACGGGGTCGACCTCATCGACACTCCCCTGTCGAAGCGGTTGGCCCGCCTCGACGACTTGCTCCCCGCGCGATACCGGATAGCGCGGCTGACCACCGACGACCCCGCGGCGGCCGGACGCTTCTTCGCGGAGGCCGTGGG
This sequence comes from Nocardioidaceae bacterium, assembly GCA_037719575.1. Lineage (GTDB taxonomy): Bacteria > Actinomycetota > Actinomycetes > Propionibacteriales > Nocardioidaceae > JAWWPG01. Next base: position 4,722 of record JBBJMF010000023.1, on the reverse strand, counting down.
CGCCGGCCAGGAAGGCGTCGTCGTCAAGGCGCTGGACTCGCCGTACGATGCGGGACGACGTGGGGCCGCCTGGGTGAAGGTCAAACCGCGCCACACGCTCGACCTGGTGGTTCTCGCGGTCGAGTGGGGCAGCGGGCGGCGGCAGGGGTCGCTCTCCAACATCCATCTCGGCGCACGCGACCCGGGGTCGGACGGTTTCGTCATGCTGGGCAAGACGTTCAAGGGCATGACCGACGCGATGCTGACCTGGCAGACCGCCCGCTTCCTCGAGCTGGAGGAGTCTCGGTCGGCGCATGTGGTGCGACTCAGACCTGAGCAGGTCGTCGAGGTGGCCTTCGACGGTCTGCAGCGATCCACCCGCTACCCGAGCGGCCTGGCTCTGCGCTTCGCGCGGGTCGTGCGTTACCGAGTCGACAAGACAGCTGCCGAGGCCGACACGATCGAGACCGTGCGCGGCCTCGCAGCTCCTAGCTGAAGACGCTCACGCCGCCCGGTCCGACGAGCAGCCCCACGACGATGAGGACGATGCCCCAGAGCATCTGCTTTCGGAACAACGCCACGATTCCCGCAACGACCAGGATCACCGCAATGATCCAGAGGATGAACTCCACGGTCTTCCCTTTCTGGTAGCCCTTGAAGGCAGGTGACATGTCCCACCCTCAGGACATGTACCCCAGTCATCCTCCCGCTACACGTCGTGACCGGCGCGGTTTGCGCCCGGCGTGTCCCCACCTTCGCCACTCGAGAAGCCAGCCGAACGTTCGGTCGCTCAAAGCCCATTGGCCCGCTGCGGTGCGACACGAGCACGTCGACTCATGAGGAGTCGTGGCTGATGACGGACTCCTTGAGCTTGCCCACCGCAAACCCCCATGCCTGGTCGACCCCGGTCTTGGGGGGTACGGCGATCTCCTGGGCGTTGGTCAGCACGTCCAGCAGCACCGGCCCCCGGTGGGCGAGCGCCGCACGCACGGCTTCGTCGACCTGAGCGGCCTCGGTGACCCGGATCCCTCGCAGGCCCATCGCCTCGGCCACGGCCGCCAGATCGGGGTTCGCCAGTACCGTGCCGAACTCGGGCAGTCCGCCCTCCTCCTGCTCGAGCTTGACCATCCCGAGCCGCCCGTTGTCGAACACCACGAACGTGGCCGGCAGGTCATACGCGACCGCGGTCAGCAGGTCGCCGAGCAGCATGGTCAGCCCGCCGTCGCCGCAGAACGCCACCACCTGCCTCGTCCGGTCGAGAGCCTGGGCGCCCAGCGCCTGCGGCATCGCATTCGCCATCGAGCCGAGGTTGAAGGAGCCGAGGAGCCGACGGTCCGCCCGCATGGTGAGGAAGCGGGAGAGCCACACCGTCGACATCCCGGTGTCGGACGTGAAGATCGCGTCCGGTGCTGCGAGCCGGTCGATCGCTGCCGCGAGCAGCTCCGGCCGGACCCTGCCTTCCGGGTTGTCGAGCTTGCGCCGCAGGAGGCCGCGTGGCTTCCGCTCGAACTCCGGGTCAGTGAGTTTCTGCTGGCTTTCCTGCCAGCTGGAGTAGGCCGACCTGATCTTCTCGAGATGGTCAGGGTCGTGCTGGGTGTCGAGAAGGGGCAGCAGCGCCTGAAGGGTCGGCCCGGTGTGCCCGACCAGTCCGACGTCGACCGCCGTACGACGACCGAGATGCTCAGCGCGAGCGTCGACCTGGATGACCTGCTTGCCGGTGGGGTACCAGTCGCGATACGGAAAGTCCGTGCCGAGCATGACGAGCACGTCACACTCGTCGAAGGCCTTGGCGGCTGCCGGGTTGCCGATGAGGCCGTTCTGCCCTACCTGGTAAGGGTTGTCGTCCTCGAGGCCCTCCTTCCCCTTGAGCGTGAGGACCATGGGCGACTGCACGGTCTCGGCCAGGCTTAGCACCTCCGACCGGGCGTCGCGCGCCCCCGCGCCGACGAGCAGCGTCACGCTCGCCTCCGCGTTCAGGATCCGGGCGGCCGCAGCGAGGTCGTCCGGCGCGGGCGACGTCGGACGCAGGGACGCGACGAAGCGGGGCGGCGCCGCATCGCGTGGCATGTCCATCCCGCCGACGTCACCCGGCAGGGTCAGCACGGCCACACCTTGCGCGCTGATTGCGCTGTTGACCGCCTGCTCGAGGAGGTGCGGCAGCTGGCTGGCACTGGTCACGGTGCGCGCGAAGACCGCCACATCGCTGAACAGCACGTCGTTGTTGACCTCCTGGAAGAACTCGCTGCCGATCTCCGCCACCGGCACCTGGCCGCAGATGGCCAGCAGCGGGGCGTGCGACTTCTTGGCGTCGTACAGCCCGTTCAGCAGATGGATCGAACCGGGACCGACGGTGCCCATGCACACACCGATCGTGCCGGTGAGCTGGGCCTGGGCGCCGGCCGCGAAGGCGCCCACCTCCTCGTGCCGCACTCCGATCCACTCCAGCCGGTCTTCGCGCCTGATGGCATCGGTCACCGGGTTCAGGGCGTCACCGACGACCCCCCAGACCGTCCGCACGCCGGTGTCCGCAAGCGCGGTGACGATCAGCTCAGCAACGGTCGTCATCAGGCTCCTGCCTCTCGGGGTCGCACCGGGCGGATCGGAGTCGGCGGGGTGGCGCCGTCGCGTGAGCGCCCAGTCCTCGTCCGTCCCTGCTGCGATCGTACGGCGCTCAGACGGCGACCTGCAGATCCTCGCGCAGCTGGTCGATCAGGCGCGACAGCAGCCTCGACACATGCATTTGGCTCACGCCGAGCTCCTTGCCGATCTCGGCCTGGGTCGCCTCGTTCTCGAACCGCAGCCGCAGGATGAGACGACCCCGCGGGCCCAGCCGAGACAGCGACTCCCGGAGGGACAGCCGCCATTCCAGCGTGTCGATGTCGTCGCCGGGATCCGGCACGGTGTCGCCCAGGCTGACGCTGCCCGGGTCGTAGGCCGGCGCGTCGAGGGAGAGCGACCGGCGTCCTTGGCAGGCTGCGCTGGACGCGTGGACATCGCCCTTGCTCACGCCGAGCTCGTCTGCCACCTCGCCGGCCCCCGGCATCCGGCCCAAGGACTGCGCGAGCTCGGGCTCGCGCTGGGAGATGACGAGCCGCAGGTCCTGGTATCGCCGCGGGGGGCGGACCATCCAGTCGTGGTCCCGGAACCATCGCTTGATCTCGCCGCGCACGGTCGCAGTCGCATACGCCGAGAACCGGTACGGCGAGTGCGGGTCGAACCCCGCGACGGATTTGGTCAGCGCGAGATAGGCAACCTGCACGAGGTCGTCCCACTCGACGCCCTTCGATCGGTACCGGGAGGCCAGGGCGCGTGCCAGCCCCATGTTGATCTCCACCGCGCGGTCACGCAGGCGCTCCCGCTCGTCAGCGCTGGTTGTCTCGGACGCCTCCAGCAGGACGGCCTTGGTCCGGTCATCAAGATCATGCAACATGCTTGTGCGCGTAGACCCACCCAGCGCTTGCGGCACGGCGAACTCCGATCAAAGAGCTTCACCGGCGCTCTGCTGTACCGATGCTTTCCTCAGCGTAGCGCCGGTCCGATCGGGCGGCATCTCGGCCCGGTCGGACCGGCGGGCCGGAGTCTGCGACCGGTTCCGCTGGCGGCGAAATCGTACCGGTCCAGCCGGATGCTGGGACTACAGTCACGCCATGCGCATGCTGTTGATCGGTGGGACGAGGTTCGTGGGCCGGGCGATCGCCGAGGCGGGGCTGGCAGCTGGCCACGACGTGACGGTGTTGCATCGCGGCAAGACGTCCGCGGACGAGCTCGTCGGCGCGGAGCATCTCCTGGCGGATCGGGACCTTGACCTGTCGGTGCTCGCCGGTCGCGACTTCGACGCGACAGTCGACGTCTGTGCCTACCTGCCACGCCAGGTCGAGTCCCTCGCGGCAGCTCTCGGCGGCCGCGGCGGACACCACGTCTTCATCTCCACGGTGTCGGTGTACGCCGACACCGACGCACCCGGCCTCACCGAGGATGCCGCGCTCACCGAGACCCCCGACCCCAGCGTCGACGAGGTCACGAACGAGACGTACGGCGGCCTCAAGGTTCTCTGTGAGCGGGCGGCTCTGGCGGCGTACGGGAAGACCGGACTGGCGGTGGTGCGACCGACCTACGTCATCGGGCCGCACGACTACACGTTCCGATTCCCCTGGTGGGTACGACGGATCGCGGCCGGCGGTGAGGTGCTGGCGCCGGGCCCGAGGACGTCACCCGTCCAGCTCGTCGACGCGCGAGACCAGGGAGCATGGACCGTCAGGCTCGCCGAGGGACGGACCGACGGCACCTTCAACGGCATCGGGACGAGCCTGCCGTTCGGTTTCGAGGACCTCCTGACAGCTACTGTCCGGGCGGTGGGTCCCTCCACGACCCTCACCTGGGTCGACGGCAGCTGGCTCGCCGAGCAGGGCGTCAGCGGCCAGGAGCTCCCGCTGTGGAGCGAGGGCCAGGACGAGTGGACGCTCGCCGGCTCCAACGCACGCGCGCTGGCCACCGGGCTGACACCCCGACCACTCACCGAGACGGTTGCGGACACGCTGGCCTGGATCGAGTTGACCGGCGCCGAGCCTGCCCCCGGTGCGGGACTCCCCCGCGATCGCGAGGCCGAGCTGCTCGCGGCCTGGCGGGACCGCCCCACAGCCTGAGCGTTCGGGGTCCCCTCCATCGCGACCCGCGCCGCTCAAGATCAGCACCCTGCCAGGGGGTTCGGTTACGGTTTGGCTGATGACAGTGCCAACTTCCGCA
>JBBJMF010000091.1:0-12067 GCA_037719575.1 Nocardioidaceae bacterium | reverse complement strand
GCCGCCTCCGACCACGCCGCCTCCGACCACGCCGCCCGCGACCAGTGCGCCTCCCACCACGACACCACCCACCAGCGCACCACCCACCACCGCGCGACCGACTCATCGGCCCCCGACCCACCCACCGACTCGGAAGCCACCGACTCGTACCTCGCCCGGCCGTCCGGGTGCGACCACCCAGGCCGGCACCCCGTCGACGAACGAGGGTCCACCCCCGTCCCAGCACTCCTCGCCTCGTCCGACTGCGGTGACATCCGACGACCCATTACGGAGCCCGTCGTCGGCCCCGAAGCACACCGGGGCAGATGGGCCCACGGATGGAGCCGCCACCTCGGGGCCGGTCCTGGACCCGGTCGCCGCGGGCCACAACGCGGCTGGCGAGCGGGTCAGTGGTGAGCTCCCGCGAGAGCCGACCACGCAGAGCGGGTCGGCACTGACGCCGATCGTCGGGATCGGCCTTGTCGCCCTGCTGGCCGCCGGCGGAGGCATCGCAGCCTGGCGAAGGAGAGCCGAGCGCGAATGAGGGACCGTGCCGCGACGTGCCGTCTCCGCCGGTCGCTGCACCCGCTGGCGTGGTGGGTGTGGGCGCTCGGCTTGACGGTCGCGGCGAGCCGGACGACGAACCCGTTGCTGCTGGGGGTGATTCTCGGTGTCGCCTGCTGCGTGGTGCTGGCCAGGCGTCCGGACGCTCCGTGGGCCAACGCGTTCCGCCTCTACGTGCTCGGTGGTCTGCTGGTGGTCGCGATCAGGGTGTTCTTCCGCATCGTGTTCGCGGGTGACCAGGGTGACCAGGTGCTGCTTGCGTTGCCCACGATCGCCCTGCCGCACCTCGTTTCGGGGATCCACCTGTTCGGCGACGTCACGGCGGAGTCGGTGCTGGCAGGTGTGTACGACGGCATGCGGCTGGCCACGATGCTGATCTGTCTCGGGGCTGCCAATGCCCTCGCCAACCCGCGCAGACTGCTGCGTTCGATGCCGCCGGCGCTGCACGAGGTGAGCACCGCGGTCGTGGTCGCGCTCTCGGTCTTCCCGCAGCTGGCGGAGAGCGTTGTGCGGGTGGGCCGGGCGCGCCGGCTGCGTCCGGCAAAGAGTGGCTCATCCAGGTTCGCCGAGCTTCGGATGGTCGTGATCCCGGTGCTCGAGGACGCGCTGGACCGTTCGCTGGTGCTGGCGGCGTCGATGGACTCCCGCGGATACGGTCGGACCGGTGGCCGCTCGCGGCGAGCGTCCCGGGTGACCGGGGGCCTGCTGGTCGTGGGCCTGGCCGGGATCTGTGTCGGCGTCTACTGTCTGCTCGACGGCACCACTCCGCGGGTGCTCGCCACGCCCCTGCTCATCGTCGGTCTCGCGGTCGGCGTGCTCGGCGTCGTGCTGTCGGGTCGAGGGGTCAGCCGGTCGTCGTACCGTCCGGACCGCTGGCGCGTGGCCGAGGTCGTCGTCGTCGTGTCCGGACTGACCGCCGGAGCCCTCGTCACCGTGACGTCTCGGGTCGACCCGGCGAACCTCAACCCGTCCCTCAACCCACTCGCCTGGCCTCAGCTGGCGCTGCTTCCGATCATCGGCGTGCTGGTCGGTGTGGTCCCCGCATGGGCAACACCGTTGCCGGCGGACTCGGGTCGGCTGGTGCCGGCGTGATCGCGTTCCGTGGCTTCTCGTTCTGGTATCCGGGTTCGGCACTTCCCGTCCTCGACCGGGTCGAGATGGACGTGGCGGAGGGCGACTTCGCGCTTGTCGTGGGGCACACCGGCTCGGGCAAGACGACACTGCTGCGGGCGGTGAACGGACTGGTGCCGCACTTCACCGGCGGGCACGTCGATGGAGCGGTCGTGGTCGATGGGCTGAGCCCGCGGAACCGTCCGCCGAGGGAGCTCGCCGGCACCGTCGGTGTCGTCGGGCAGGACCCGTTCGCCGGCTTCGTGACCGACACCGTCGAGGAGGAGCTGGCCTACGGCATGGAGCAGCACGCTGTGGCGCCGCCGGCCATGCGTCGACGGGTCGAGGAGGTGCTCGACCTGATGGGGATCTCGCACCTGCGCCGCCGTGCCCTGCGGACGTTGTCGGGCGGCGAGCAGCAGCGGGTGGCGCTCGGCTCCGTGCTGACGCTGGGCCCGCGGGTGCTGGTGCTCGACGAACCGACGTCGGCACTCGACCCGGCGGCCGCCGAGGATGCGCTGGCCGCCGTGCTCAGGCTCGTGCACGACGTGGGCGTCACCGTGATCGCGGCGGAGCACCGGCTGGAGCGGGTGGTGGAGTATGTCGACCAGATCGTGCTCATCCAGCACGGCCTGGCTGTATCCGGAAGTCCCGCCAACATGCTCGTCGACTCACCTCTCGCTCCGCCGGTGGTCGAGCTCGGGCGCCGGTGTGGCTGGACGCCTCTCCCGCTCTCGGTGCGAGACGCCCGGCGACGGGCCAGTCCGCTGCGGGCGCTGCTCGCCGGACGAGCGCCGAACCGCACCCCGACTGCCAGAGGTGACGTCTCCGAGGGTCTGCGCGCGCGGTCCGTCACGGTGACCTACGACGGCCACGCGGCGGTGCGGGGTGTTGATGTGGAGGCAGCCCCCGGCGAGATCGTCGCTCTGATGGGACGCAACGGCTCCGGCAAGTCGTCGTTGCTGTGGGCTGTGCAGGGCGGCGGCCGACGCTCGGGCGGGACCGTGACGATCGCCGGCAAGGACGCCGCGCGGTTGTCCCGCCGCGAGGCTGCGTCCCTGGTGGCCCTGGTACCCCAGCAGTCAGGCGACCTGCTCTACCACGACAGCGTCGACACGGAGTGCGCCGCCGCCGACGGCGCGCTCGAGACGGCAGCCGGCACGGCTCGACGAATCTTCGACCGGCTCTGCGACGGGTCGGCCATCCCCGGGACCACCCACCCGCGGGACCTCTCCGACGGGCAGCGGCTCTCGCTTGCCCTGGCCCTCCAGCTCGCCGCCGACCCTCGGGTGGTCCTGCTCGACGAGCCGACCCGCGGGCTCGACTACCGGGCCAAGGAGCGGCTGAGCGCGATGCTGATGGAGCTTGCGGCGAGCGGCAAGGCGGTCCTCGTCGCGACCCATGACGTGGAGTTCGTCGCGCAGACCGCCCAGCGGGTCGTCGTCCTCTCCGAGGGGGAGGTCATCACGTCGGGACCGACAGCGGAAGCACTGGCGGCGTCGCCGGTCTTCGCTCCACAGGTCGCCAAGGTCCTCGCTCCGCAACAGTGGCTGACGACGTCCGAGGTCTCGGCTGCCCTGGTCACCGAGGCTGCTCATGGTTGACGTCGTGGAGCGGGTGGCCTCCCGGTCACCGTCCTGGCGGCCGCGAGACGAGACGGCAGTCCTGAGGATCGGGGTCCGGACCGCGACCCTGTTGTCGGTCGCCACCCTCGGCGGCCTGGTCATGTTCTGCTGGCCGCTCCTCGTGGACGTGCCCGGGGGGTCCGTCGGCCACCAAGGTGATGCCCCCTTCGTCTTCGTGCTCATCCTGCCTGTGGTGGTGGGGATCGTGCTCGCCTCGTTCAGTGAGGGCGGGATGGACTCGAAGGCGCTGGCGATGCTCGGCGTGCTGTCTGCTGTCAACGCGGCGCTGCGCCCGCTGGGCGCGGGGCTCGCCGGCGTCGAGACCGTGTTCTTCATGCTGGTGCTGGCAGGACGTGTCTTCGGGCCTGGCTTCGGCTTCGTCCTCGGCTGCACCTCGATCTTCGCCTCGGCCCTGCTCACGGCCGGCGTGGGCCCGTGGCTCCCCTTCCAGATGCTGGCATCGGCCTGGATCGGGCTGGGGGCCGGGCTGCTCCCGCGGAACCTGCGCGGCAGGCTCGAGATCGCGATGTTGGTCGGCTACGGGATCGTCGCGGCGTACCTGTTCGGGTTCCTGATGAACCTGTCGTTCTGGCCGTACGCGGTGGGACCAGGCACGCAGGTCTCATTCGTGCCGGGCGGTGGCGTGCTGGACAACCTGCACCGCTTCGTGGTCTACACGCTGACGACGTCGACGCTCAGCTGGGACACCGGCCGCGCGATCACGAACTCCCTGGCGATCCTGGCGTTCGGCCCGGCGGTGCTGGCCACTCTCCGCCGAGCCTCACGCCGCGCTTCCTTCGGCGCCCCGACAACCTTTGACTGACGCTCCCGGAGCTTACGTCGTGGCCGCCCCGGTGCGCCGCCCACGGAGCCAGTGTCCGAGGCTCACCACGGCGAACCCGGCCAGGAAGATCGCCAGCGTGACCACGCCGTAGGACCAGGGAAACTCTCCCGCCCGGAATGCCGGGTCCTTGCCGTCGCCAAGTGAGTCGAGCATCAGGTACAGCGTCTGGAACGCGAACGCCCAGAGGTAGGCGATGGCGTACGCCGTGTTGGCGGCCAGCCGGGACCTGAGGAGGTAGCCGAGCGGGAAGGCGAACAGGACGGTGACAACCGCGATCATCGTCAGCCCCTTTCAGTCCAGTACCGGCACGCGCCGTCGGTTCGGGGAGAACATCAGACCGACGGCAAGCACGGTCACGAGGACGCTGATCCCGGTCAGCAACTTGATCACCGCCGGTACATCGACGAAGAACGCGGGCAACGAGGTCAGCAGGTTGATGATCAGCGCGCCGGCCGCGACCCGGATCGCGGTCCGGCTCCCACTCCGCCAGGCGACGATGACGGCGGCCAGCCCGATGACGCCGAGGACACTGCCGAGGACGAGGATCGCCAGCGGCGGACCGTCATTGCCGTCGCCGGTGGGGAAGAAGACGCTCGGGATACTGATGGCACTGAGCAGTCCGGCCAGCACGAGGCCGACCCTCTGCCGGGTGGTTGTGGGGCTCATCGGTGACTCCTTCTCTCGGAAAGCGGAGACTCCACTGTGTCGCCGGTGTGTCTCCCGAGAACAGATCCGGAATGCCCGTTCATCTTCCCGCGAACTCCCGGCTTCGCGGGAACCAGTTCCCGGGTCAACGGGGACAGCTGGCCGCCATGATTGAAGCATGACGGTGCGGATCGTGATCGCGGACGACCACCCGGTCGTCCGGGGTGGTCTGCGTGCGCTCATCGGCACGATCGACGGGCTCGAGACAGTCGGGGAGGCCGCCGACGGCGACTCTGCGGTGCGGGAGGTCCAGCTGCTTCGTCCCGACGTGGTCCTGATGGACGTGCGGATGCCGGGGCTGGGTGGCGTCGAGGCGACCAGACGAATCCGCGAGACCGCACCCGAGACCGCTGTGCTCATACTCACGATGTACGACGACGACGCCACCGTGCTGACCGCCATGCAGGCCGGCGCCCGCGGCTACCTGCTGAAGGGAGCCGAGCAGCCCGTAATCGTCGGGGCCATCCACGCGGTGGTGGCCGGGCAGGTGATCTTCGGGCCGGGCATCGCCGGTCGGGTGCTCGACTACTTCGCCGCTCCACCGGTCCCGACCGCTGAACCGTTCCCCCAGCTCACCGCCCGTGAGCGGGAGATTCTCGACCTGCTGGCCAGCGGGCGGCGTACCGCGGCCATCGCGCAGACTTTGTTCCTCTCGCCCAAGACAGTCAGTAACCACCTCACGAACGTGTTCGCCAAGCTCGAAGTCGCTGACCGCACGGAAGCGATCATCCGCGGTCGTCAAGGCGGACTGGGTCAGGCGCCGTGATGGGCGGAGTGGTTCTGGTGTCGATGGCGCTCGTTGGAGCGTCGCTGGCGGCGGCAGGTGTTCTCCTGCAGACCCGGCGAGTCTGGTTGTCGGGGTCGTTGTTGTTTCTGACCGGCGCCGTCGCGGTGGTCTGCGCCGTCCTGGGTGCCACCGACCGTCCGGATGCGGCTCGGTTCGGGTTCATCGTGGCGGCCGCCTTGCTCCTTCCGCTCGCGCTCACGACATACCCCCGTGTCGACTCGCACCGGGCTGCCGACTTCTTGGGCCTGGCCACGATCACGGGTGCCGGCGTGCTGGCCGCGGCGCAGTGGTCAGACGACAACGTGGTCGGCACGATGGGAATCGTCACCTGCCTCGCATTGATCGTCCACACCTGGTGGCGCATCGAGCAGAGCTCCAGCGGCGCCCGATGGGCACTGGTGTGGATGGCGCTCGGCGCGGGCACTCCGGGGCTGGTCGCCGGCGTGGTCCTCTTTGTCGTCCCCGGGACGACCGCAGGCGTGCTGTCGCTTACGTTGTTCCTGCTTCTCGGGCCGGCGATGTACGTCGGGGTGGCCCGCCCAGAGCTTGTCGACGTCCGTGGTCTGGTGGTGCACAGCGTCGTCTTCGCACTTGCCGGCATCGTCTACGTCGCCTTCTTCATGACCGTGGCGTCTCTTGTGGAGATCCTCAGTGGTAAGACCCAAGCCGTGGGAGCCTTGTCGGTCACCGGGCTGCTCGTCGCGACCACCCTCCACCCGGCCCAGGTCATGCTGCGCGGCGTGGTCGACGAGCTGCTCTTCGGGCAGCGGCCGGATCCGCTTGGTGCGGCAACGAACGTTGTGGGCAGTATCGGCGATGATCCGCTTCTCGCGCTGCGGGCCATCCGGGAGGCGCTGGTGCTGCCGTACGCCGCCGTCACTGTCGACGACGTAGTCCTCGCCACCTCTGGGGCCGCGGTCACCCACTCTCGCACGCTGACCCTCGACCTCGGGGACGGTCGGCAGGGTGAGCTCGTCGTGGGGTTGCGCGCAGGAGATCTTCGGTTGTCGGCCGGGGACCAGCATGCCCTTCGCCTCGTCGCTCCGCTCCTTGCCCAGACACTGCGCGCGAGCAGCCTGACCGCGGAGCTGCAGCTGTCGCGGGAGCAGTCCGTCACCGCTCTGGAGGAGGAGCGGCGTCGGTTGCGTCGTGATCTCCACGACGGACTCGGCGCGCGTCTCTCGGGGATCGCCTTCACCTCCGATGCTGCTCGAAACAGTCTCTACTCGGACCCTCACGAAGCAGACTCGCTGCTTCGCACCGTGCGCGCCGAGACCGTAAACGCCATCGAAGAGATCAGACGGCTCGTCTATGCGCTGCGCCCGCCTGCGCTCGACGAGCTGGGTCTGGTCCCGGCGCTGAGGCAGCAAGCAGTGGCACTCCGGACCGCGGCTGGCGACCCGCTGCGGGTCACCGTCACGGCCCACGAGCTACCTGCGACCGTGACGGCTGCCGTGGAGGTTGCGGCGTACCGGATCGTGATGGAGGCGCTCACCAACGTCGCCCGCCACAGCGGTTGTGACACCGCGACCGTGCGCCTCCGAGGGGATCTCGGTTCCATTGTCATCGACGTCACGGACGTCGGGACGGCGAACGGCGCCTGGTCGACAGGTGTCGGGATGGCGTCGATGCGGGAGCGAGCCGCCCAGCTGGGTGGCACGATCACGGCAGGTAGTGGCACGACGGGGGGACACGTTCACGCGGTTCTCCCGCTCTCGTGACCGCAGAGGAGCGCTGGTCGCTGATGCGCTTGGCCTGACGGTCGAGTGCTCAAGCTCCTCGGGTTCGCAGAGCTCGCTCGGGAATATTCGGTTGGTGCGCCGTCCGGGCTACTGCCAGAGTGCGGCCATGACGGACGCCCCGCAGCTAATGGTCGGACGCCAGGACGCGGAGGCGGTCGAACGGCTGATTCGCGCTCTGCCCGACTGGTTCGGCATCGAGGAGTCCACCCAGGAGTACGTCGAGTCGGCCCGCACCCTCCCGACCGTCCTCGCGCTCGACGGAGACGCTGTGGTCGGGGCTCTGCTGTGGCGCCGCCATTACCCGGAGTCGGCGGAGATTCACCTGATGGCGGTCGATCGGACGTACCACCGCACCGGCATCGGCACGGCACTCCTGGACCGGGCCGAGGCCGAGCTGCGCGCCGACGGGTGCGTTACCGCCCCGTCACGACGCTCGGCCCGTCGCGGCCGAAGGACGCCTACTCGAAGACCCGGTGGTTCTACGTGCGGCGCGGGTTCGTGCCGCTCGAGGAGATGCTCGACGTCTGGCCCGAGAATCCGATGCTGCTGCTCGTCAAGGCGCTCTGACCGGCGGCGCCAACCGGGGCCTATCGCTAGCGCCGGTCGTCGATGCGCTTAGCCTTGCCCAGCGAGCGTTCGAGCTCACGTGGTTCGCACACCTCGACGGCAATGGTCACTCCCACGTTGTCCTTGACCAGCCGGGCGACGGTCACGGCGAGTGCTTCCCTGGCCCGCGCTCCGAGACCGGCGTCGTGAGCCTCCACGCGCACGGTCATCTCGTCCAGCCTTCCGGGCCGCGTGAGCACGCACAGGTAGTGCGGAGTCAGCCCCCCCACCTTGAGCAGCTGTTCCTCGATCTGGGTGGGGAACACGTTGACACCCCGGACGATCATCATGTCGTCGGTCCGCCCCGTGACCCGCTGCATCCGCCGGTACGACGGCCGCGCGGTCCCGGGCAGCAGCCGAGTGAGGTCGCGGGTGCGGTAGCGGATCACCGGCATCGCCTGCTTGGCTAGCGAGGTGAAGACGAGCTCGCCCTCCTCTCCATCCGGGAGCACCTGCCCGGATACCGGGTCGACCACCTCGGGATAGAACATGTCCTCCCAGACGTGCAGGCCGTCCTTGGTCTCGACACACTCCTGCGCGACGCCCGGCCCCATGACCTCGCTCAGCCCGTAGATGTCGACGGCGTGCATGGCGCACCGTTGCTCGATCTCACGCCGCATCTCGTCGGTCCATGGCTCGGCGCCGAAGATGCCGATCTCGAGGGACGACGCAGCGGGGTCGATGCCCTGTCGTTCCATCTCGTCGACGATCGCGAGGAAGTACGACGGCGTCACCATGATCACGCGGGGACGGAAGTCCTGGATCAGCTGCACCTGCCGCTCGGTCATCCCGCCGCTCACCGGCACGACCGTGCAGCCCAGCCGCTCAGCTCCGTAGTGCGCGCCGAGCCCGCCGGTGAAGAGGCCATACCCGTAGGCCACATGGAGCAGATCACCCTGGCGGCCCCCCGCTGCGCGGATCGACCGGGCCATCACGTCGGCCCAGTCGCTGATGTCCTCAGCCGTGTAGCCGACCACAGTCGGTCGTCCCGTCGTACCGCTCGAGGCATGCACCCGGACGACGTCCTCGCGCGGCACCGCAAACATGCCGAAGGGGTAGTTGTCGCGCAGATCAGCCTTCGAGGTAAGCGGAAACGCGGCGAGGTCCGAGAGCTCATGCAGGTCCGCGGCTCGCACACCGGCGTTGTCGAAGGCTGTCGTGTAGTGGGGGATGTTGGCATAGACCCGCTCGAGCGTGCTGCGCAGGCTGCCGAGCTGATGGGACCGGAGCTCGTCGATCGACATGCGCTCTCGCGGGTCCCACAGGTCACGCGGCGTCGCAAGCCGGTCCATCGTCAGCCCAACCCCTCGCTGGGTACGACGACCTCCGAAGCGGGCTGCGCGAGGTGTGCGCCGCCGATCGTGTGGCTTCGCCCGCGGAACTCGGCCACTACCTCGTCGCCGCGCAGAACCCGGACGTCGTAGATCCCGGTGCGTCCCTCCAGGTGGCGCTCGACCGCCTCGGCGACGAGGTGGTCACCAACGTGCGCGGGCCTCACGAACACGATGTCGCAAGCCTGGGCGACGGTCCGGACGTTGTGGGAGTTGCAGGCGAACGCGAAGGCGGAGTCCGCCAGGGTGAATACGAAGCCGCCGTGGGCCATGCCGTGACCGTTTGTCATGTCGTCGCGGACGCGCATCGACACGGTGGCCCGCCCGCTGCCGACCGAGACGAGTCGCATCCCCAGCTGCCGCGAGCCCGCGTCGTCCGCCCACATCGCCTCGGCACAGGCTCGCGCGAGCTCGTCCGGCGTCACAGCGGTCTCTCCAGCATCACGGTCACGTGTCCGTTGGGCTGGGTGAGGTGACCGACCTCCCGGTAGCCGCGGGAGGCGTGGAATGCCAGCGACGCCACGTTCGGCGGCTCGGAGTAGACCTCGCATACGAGCCGCCCGCGCACCCGGGCCCCTGCCTCCACGGCGTCGTAGATCGCGCCCGCGATCCCACGCCGGCGAAAGGCCGGGTCCACCGCGATCCTGTCGAGATAGACGAAGTCGTCGAACCGAGACGAGTGCCAGGCATAGTTGATCGAGCCGTAGGACGTGCCGGGTGCGTAGGCGAGGGCGAAGGCCGCGACCTCGCCCTCGATCTCGCAGACCAGTGCGAATGCGGCGCTGGCGCGCTGGTCCCGCAGCCCCTCGTCATCGAGCGGGCTGAGTGCCCAGACAGAGTCGGCGTTGAGCCTGAGCACGGACTCGATGTCGTCGTCGGTCATGGTGCGGATCTCCACCCAGGCACTCTCTCATGACCTGCGACACCTTCCGCACCCTCGAGGACCGACCACTAGACTTGTGACCCTTCTCCGGCCGGGACGCCGGAATCCGTCACAGCCATTACGTGTGGAGGCCCTGATGTCGTTCGCCGCCAAGGCGTTTGCCCACCATCGCGCGACCCTCGAGCAGGCGGTAGAGGCCACCCGGACCCGTGGGTACTTCAGCGCCTACCCCGAGTCGCCGAGCCCGCGCATCTATGGCGAGACGGCGGCGGCGGACGGGCAGGCGGCGTTCGAAGCCTTGCTGGGCAAGGAGTTTCCGCTGAAGACGCCGGGCGGCGAAGGAACGGTGTCCACGGAGAAGTCCCCGTTCGGGCGTGCACTCGACGTGTCCTATGCGCGCGTCTCACCAGACGGGGTCGGCGCGTTGGTCGAGGCCTGCGCCGCTGGCATGACGCAGTGGCGAGACGTCGGGATCGAGGCCAGGGTAGGGGTCGGCCTGGAGATCCTCTCGCGACTGCACGCGAGGGTCTTCGAGCTCGCCAACGCGGTGATGCACACGTCCGGGCAGGCGTTCGTGATGGCCTTCCAGGCCGGCGGGGCACATGCGCTCGACCGGGCCCTCGAGGCAGTCGCCTACTCGTATGTCGAGATGACGCGCGTTCCGCAGGTCGCCCGGTGGGAGAAGCCGGGGCGTGACGCCCCTATCCGCATGGAGAAGACGTTCACAGTGGTGCCTCGCGGCGTGGCGCTCGTGGTGGGGTGCAACACGTTCCCCACCTGGAACTCGTGGCCGGGCCTGTTTGCGTCCCTGGTGACCGGCAACCCCGTGGTCGTCAAACCGCACCCGGGTGCGGTTCTGCCACTCGCGATCACCGTGCAGGTCTGCCAGGAGGTCCTCGCCGACGGTGGCCTCGATCCCAACCTGGTCGTGCTCGCCGCGGAGGACCCCGCCGACGGGCTGGCGGCGGTGCTCGCCGTACGACCCGAGGTGCGACTCGTCGACTTCACCGGGTCGACAGCGTTCGGCTGCTGGCTCGAGGACAACGCGCGGCAGGCCGTCGTGTTCACCGAGAAGGCCGGCCTGAACACGGTCGTCGTCGACTCGACGGAATCGTTCAAGGGGATGTGCTTCAACCTCGCCTTCTCACTCGCGCTCTACACCGGACAGATGTGCACGGCGCCGCAGAACCTCTACGTCCCGTCGGGCGGCATCGACACCGACGAGGGCCACAAGTCGGTCGACGACGTGGTGGCGGGTCTCGACGCAGCCTTGACGAAGCTGGTCGGCGACGACGCCAGGGCGGTGGAGGTGCTGGGAGGCGTGGTCAACGACGGTGTCCTGGAACGTCTGTCCCGGGTGGGTGAGTCCGGCGGCACCGTCGTCATCGAGTCGCGCGAGGTCTCGCATCCGTCGTACGCCGATGCCGTGGTGCGCACGCCGGCAGTGCTCACCGTCGATGTGGCCGAGCGTGCGACCTACGACGAGGAGTGCTTCGGCCCGGTCGCCTACCTGATCTCGACCGGCTCCACCGACGAGTCGATCGCGGTCTTCCGCGAGACTGCCCTGCAGCATGGCGCGATGACCGCAGCGGTCTACAGCACCAGCGCAGATGTCATCGCCGCCGTCCGGCGCGCGGCGCTCGACGCCGGCGTCGCCCTGAGCGAGAACCTCACCGGCCAGGTGTTCGTCAACCAGTCGGCAGCCTTCAGCGACTTCCACGGCACCGGCGCCAACCCGGCCGCCAATGCGACGTACACCGACGGCGCCTATGTCGCCAGCAGGTTCCGCATCGTCCAGTCCCGCCGGCACGTCTGACTCCCACTCGGCACCTCGGCGACAGGGAGACGCGCAGGTCCCTGACGTCAGATGGTGAGCGTCATGCTCGCGAGG
>JBBJMF010000022.1:0-33843 GCA_037719575.1 Nocardioidaceae bacterium | reverse complement strand
AGCCGTCGACGAGCTGCGCCCGGCAGGTGCCGCAGACCCCGCCCTTGCACGCGAACGGGGCGTCGGAGCGGACCGCCAGCGCCGCCTCGAGAACCGAGACGTCGGCGCTCTTCAGCCAAAACGACGTCCGTCGCCCGTCGAGGGTGATCGTGACCTCAGAGCCCTCGCCCTCGTCTGCGACCGTTGGCCGGCGCACGGGTGGCCCCTTCTCCACGTGGAAGAGCTCCGAGTGGATGTGCGCCGGGTCGACATGGGCCTCGACGAGCGCGTCGCGGAGGTCGACCACCATGTCGAAGGGACCGCACAGGAACCACTCGTCGACGGTCTCGGCCGGCACCAGGGTCTCGGTGATCTTGGTCAGCCGGGCACCGTCGAGTCGGCCCGAGAGCAGCTCGGCGTCCTGGGCCTCCCGGCTGAGGACGTGGATCAGGTGGAACCGTCCTGGGTAGCGGTCCTTCAGGTCCTCGAGCTCCTCGAGGAACATGATGGTCCGGCTCGTGCGGTTGGCGAAGAGCAGCGTCACCCGGCTCAACGGCTCCTGCGCGAGCGTGGTGGCGACGATCGACAGGATCGGCGTGATGCCACTGCCAGCGGCGATCGCGCAGTAGTGCTTGGAGTTGGCGGGGTCGAGCGGGGTGTTGAACCGACCCAGGGGGGTCATCACGTCGATCACGTCACCGACTGCGAGCCCGCCCGCCGCGAAGCCCGAGAAGTGACCGCCGGGAAGGACCTTCACCCCGATCCGGAGCTGGCCGGAATGGGCGGGCGCACAGATCGAGTAGCTGCGCCGGACGTCGTCACCGGCAAGCGACGTGCGTACCGTCAGGTGCTGCCCCTGCACGAAGTCGTAGTCGGCCGCGAGCTCTGGTGGCACCGCGAACGTGATGCACACGGAGTCCTCCGTAAGCTCGGTGATCGCGCTGACCTTCAGGGGGTGAAAGACCGGGCGGTGGGACTGCTGCATCTGGGCTGTCGTCATCGCTCAGTGCGCCTTGAAGTGGTCGAAGGGCTCCAGGCAGTCGTCGCACACCCACAGCGACTTGCAGGCGGTGGACCCGAACCGGCTCAGCTCGTGGGTCGCCCCGGATCCGCACTGGGGGCAGCGCAGGGACATCCGAACCCCGACCGGGCCGGCCCCACCGGGCTCCGGGGGCACGATGCCGTAGTCCAGCAGCTTCGCCCTGCCTGCCCGGCTCATCCACTCCGTCGTCCAGGCAGGCGACAGCACGAGTCTCACCTCGACGTCGTGGAAGCCGGCGTCGGCGAGGGCGCTGGTCACGTCCTGCCGGATCGCGTCTATCGCTGGGCATCCGGAGTACGTCGGTGTGATCGTCACCCGCACCCGGCCCTCGGCGTCGACGCTGACATCGCGGAGCACCCCGAGATCCTCGATCGTGAGCACGGGGACCTCCGGGTCGAGAACGCCGGCGACCGCGCTCCGGGCCCGCTCGAGAGCGGTGTCCGCCATCGCAGATGTCGTCACCAGGCCGCTCCCGGGTGGGCCCGGTGCAGCACCTGCATCTCGGCGAGCAGGTAGCCCATCTGCTCCGTGTGCACGCCCCGCCGGCCACCTCGGTGTCGGACCCTGGTCTCCGGCCTGCGCAGCGTCGCCGCTACGAGCACCTGGTCGACGTACCCGATCGTGGGCTCTTCCAGTGACGCCGGGTCGACGGCGACACCCGCAGCTGACAGTCGCGTCACCAGGTCGTCGGACTCGAAGAGCTCCGCCACATAAGGCCAGACGTCGTCGATGCCCTGCTGCATGCGCCGACGTGACTCCTCGGTCCCGTCGCCGAGCCGGCGCGTCCACTGCGTCGCGTGGTCGCGGTGGTAGTCGACCTCCTTGACGGCCTTGGCGGCGACGGCCGCGACAGTGGCGTCCTGCGAGGATGTCAGGCCCCGGTAGAGCTCGAGCTGGTATGCCGAGGTGACAAGCAGCCTCGCCATCGTGAACCCGAAGTCGCCGTTCGCGAGCTCGAAGAGCTGCGCGTTGACGAAGTCCCGCTCGTCGCGCAGGTAGGCGAGGGTGTCTTCGTCCCGCCCGGCGCCTTCCAGCTCGCCGGCGTAGGTGAGGAGGGAGCGGGCCTGGCCGAGCAGGTCGAGGGCGATGTTGCCGAGGGCAACGTCCTCCTCGAGCTGTGGCGCGGCGGCGATCCACTCCCCCATCCGCTGGGCGTGGATCAGCGCGTCGTCGCCGAGCCGCAGGACGTAGCGGACGACGTCGGACACGTCGGCCTGCCGCTCTTGCGTGCCGGGCGAGACCGCAGCGCTCACAGGTGCTCGACCCCCTCCGGCACCGTGTAGAACGTGGGGTGGCGATAGATCTTGTCCGCCGCCGGGTCGAAGAACGCGTCCTTCTCGTCCGGGCTGCTCGCGGTGATCCGGTCGGCCGGGACGACCCAGATCGACACGCCCTCCTGACGCCGGGTGTAGAGGTCGCGCGCGTTGCGCACCGCCATCTCCGCGTCGGGCGCGTGCAGGCTGCCGACGTGGACATGGCTGAGGCCGCGCTTGGCCCGCACGAACACCTCCCACAGCGGCCAGTCCCGCCGGGCCGCGGCCGCCGGCGCCTGCTCGGCTGGCACCCCGGTCGTGGGCACGGCGCCGTGGCCGCCCGCCGCCGTGAGGTTCTGGAGCTCGCTGTCGGTCATGCAGCGCTCGCGTGCCCTGTCGACCGAGCCATCTGCTTCACGGCGTAGGCAGTGGCCGCGTCGCGGACCCAGGCGCCGTCGTCGTGCGCGCGTCTGCGGTGCTCCATGCGTGCCTTGTTGCAGGGGCCGTTGCCCTTGATGACCTCGAAGAGCTCGGTGAAGTCGATCTCCCCGAAGCGATAGCCGCCGCGCTGCTCGTCCCAGGCGATCTCCGGGTCCGGCAGCGAGAGGCCAAGCGCCTGCGCCTGCGGCACCGTCATGTCCACGAAGCGCTGGCGCAGGTCGTCGTTGCTGAAGCGCTTCACACCCCAGGCCATCGACTGGGCGGAGTTCGGCGAGTCCGTGTCCGGGGGACCGAACATCATCAGGCTCGGCCACCACCACCGGTCGACCGCGTCCTGCGCCATCGCGTGCTGGGCCGCCGTGCCGTGCGACAGGGTGTCGAGGATCTCGAACCCCTGTCGCTGGTGGAACGACTCCTCCTTGCAGACCCGGACCATCGCGCGGGCGTACGGACCGTAGGAGCACCGGCACAGCGGCACCTGGTTGACGATCGCGGCACCGTCGACGAGCCAGCCGATGGCGCCCATGTCGGCCCAGGTGAGCGTCGGGTAGTTGAAGATCGAGGAGTACTTCTGCCGGCCGTTGTGCAGCATGTCGAGCAGGTCGGCCCGGTCGGCGCCGAGGGTCTCCGCCGCGGCGTAGAGGTAGAGCCCGTGCCCCGCCTCGTCCTGGACCTTGGCCATCAGGATCGCCTTGCGCCGCAAGCTCGGGGCCCGACTGATCCAGTTGCCCTCCGGCTGCATGCCGATGATCTCCGAGTGCGCGTGCTGGGCGATCTGCCGGATGAGGTTCTTGCGGTAGGCCTCCGGCATCGCGTCGCGTGGCTCGATGCGGCCGTCACCGTCGATGATCGCCTGGAAACGCCGGTCGAGCTCGCCCGCGACCTCGGGTGACTCTTCGGGGGGGCTGGTGAAGTCGTTGCCGTACATGCACCGAGTCTACCGCAGGTGTGACACTCTCGCGCACGGCTGCACTGATGCTGTAACACGAACACGAGCCGCAACGGGCCAGCGACCATCCAGCCTCACCATGGGTCGCAGCCGACATCCTGGCTACGTCGGCGACACTGACGTGTGTGCGCCTGCTCCTGACCTCCGTAGCCTGTCCCAAGGGTGAGATCGCCGTCAACCACGCCCGCCACCTCGAGCTGCTGGCCGAGGGCGCCGATGCCGGCTGCGACGTGGTCCTGCTGCCCGAGATGTCGCTCACCGGCTACCGCCCGACCGCTGCGCTCGCCCTCGACCATCACGCGGTCACGGAGCTCGTCCGCGCCACGGTCGACGGCCCGGCTCTGTGCTTCGGGCTCGTGGAGCGGTCGGCGTCCGGCAAACCGCCGTACATCACCCAGCTGGTCGCCGTCGGCGGAGATCTCGTGGCCGTGCACCGCAAGGCGCATCTCGGGCAGGGCGAGCAGAGCGACTTCCGTTCGGGTCCGCCGGGTGGTGGCATCTTCGACATCGCCGGAGTGACCTGCTCGATGGCGGTTTGCGCCGAGATCGGCACTGCACCGCCGTACGCGCTCGGCTCGCGGCTCGTCCTCGGCCCGTCGGCTCCTGGGCTGTACGGCGACCGGCGACGCACGGACGACGACTGGCGGCGCGGATTCGACTGGTGGCGCGGCAGCGTGGTCGACGACGCGCGACGCCTGCTCGCGGGCGACCAGTATCTTGCTGTCTCGACACAGGCCGGTGCCACGGACGACGAGGACTTCCCCGGCTGGGCCGCGCTGCTCGGCCCCGGCGGCGAGATCGTGTCCGAGCTCCCCGACTGGACCGTGGGAGCCATCGACGTGGATCTGGTGGGTCTTCCCGGTTGAGCGACCGTCCTCAGGGGGTGGCAACAACCACCCGGTCATCCGTCGACCGCGTCCTGCTCCGAGAACGCAGCCTTGGCCGCGTCAGCTGCTCTGTCCACACATCCCTCGGCGCGACGAACGAGCTGCGCGTCACATCCGCCGGCCAAGACGTTGATACCCACCAGCTGGGCCGCCGACCGGACCCCAGCCTCGGCGAGCAGCACAGCGGTCATGGCGTCGCCACGCAGGCTGTCCCTCCCCTCGACGACGAGCTGCGCGCCGAGCACTGCGGTCTCGACCCCCACCTGGGCGATCTCGAGTGGAACCTCCGACGCTCTGTGCAGTGCAGTCCGGATCGTGTCGCGCCTGAGTGCAGGATCCCGCTCGTCAGTCGACGCACGCGACGCAATCACTTCCTGGTACAACAGCGCGTCCAGGTCAGCCAGCTCGGCGGCGCGGACTCGGAGGTGTTTGGCCGAGTCCACGAGATAGCTGCCGTCGCTGAGCAGATCCTCCGAGTAGCGGGCGGCCATCTCTACCAGGGCCGCCGCGAGCGACACGGTTACCGCGGCGACGGAGCCACCGCCCGGTGCGGGCTCCCGCCGTGCCACGGAGTCCAGGAACCCGCCGAGTTCCTGCTCGAGGTACGACGTGGGTGGGTGCCGCGCCCCCACCTGACGCTCGTCCGTCAAAACAGCCCGACCGTCTCGCCGTCCGCGTCGATGTCGATGTGGGCCGCTGCGGGGTTCGAGCCGAGGCCCGGCATGGTCCGCATGTCTCCACAGATGGGGTAGATGAAACCCGCCCCCACCGAGGCGCGCACCTCCCGGACAGGCAGGGTCCACCCGGTGGGGGCGCCCTTGAGTGACGGGTCCGAGGAGAGGGAGAGGTGGGTCTTCGCCAGGCAGATCGGTAGCGTCCCGAAGCCAGATCTCTCGTAGGTGTCGAGCTGCCGGGCAGCCAGCGCGGAGTAGTCGACGGCCTGGGCGCCGTAGATCTCCGTCGCGATCGTCTCGATCTTCTCCCGGAGGGTGGCCTCGTCCGGATACAGCAGCCGGAAGCGGCTGGGTTCCTCGGCCGCCTCGGCCACGGCCTCGGCCAGCTCGATCGCCCCATGACCCCCGTCTGCGAAGTGGCTGGACACGGCGCAGCGGGCGCCCGCCTGTTGGGCGATGGTGCGGATGGCTGCGACCTCGCTCGCGTGGTCGCTCGAGAAGGAGTTGACGGCGACGACCGGGGAGACCCCGTGCCGTCGTACGTTCTCGATCTGCTTGACCAGGTTGGCGGCACCCGCGTGGACCGCGTCGGTGTTCTCCGCGAACAGCTCCTCGGGCAACGGTCTACCGGCGACGATGCGGTAGTTGCCCGAGTGTGCCTTGAGGGCCCGCACGGTGGCGACCACGACAGCGGCGTCCGGGGCCTCACCGGAGGCTCGGCACTTGATGTTGAAGAACCTCTCGGCCCCCATGTCGGCACCGAAGCCCGCCTCGGTGATGACGTAGTCACCACACCGCAGCGCGACGAGGTCGCCCAGCACGGAGGAGTTGCCGGTGGCGATGTTGCCGAACGGGCCGCAGTGCACGATGACCGGCGTGTTCTCGATCGTCTGCAGCAGGTTGGGCTTGATCGCCTCCCGCAGGAGCACCGTCATCGCACCGGCAGTCTCGAGCTGCTCGGCGGTCACCGGCTCCTGCTGCGCGGTGTACCCGACCACGATGCGCCCGAGCCGTTCGCGGAGGTCCCGCAGCGAGGTCGTGAGCGCCAGCGTCGCCATCACTTCCGAGGCAGCCGTGATGTCGAACCCGGTCTGCCGCGGTACGCCGTCGCCGCGACCACCCAGGCCGGTGACGATGTTGCGAAGCGAGCGGTCGTTGACGTCGAGGACGCGGCGCCAGGTGATGCTGTGGGGGTCGATGCCGAGCGCGTTCCCACGAAACAGGTGGTTGTCCAGCATGGCGCTCAGCAGGTTGTGGGCGGCGGTCACGGCGTGCATGTCACCCGTGAGATGGAGGTTCAGCTTCTCCATCGGCACCACCTGGCTGTACCCGCCACCCGCAGCGCCACCCTTGATGCCCAAGGTCGGGCCCATCGACGCCTGGCGGATGGTGGTTACGGCTCGCTTCCCGATGTGGCTCATGCCTTGCCCGAGACCCACCGCGGTGGTCGTCTTGCCCTCGCCGAGCGGCGTCGGGGTGATGGCAGTCACCACGACGTACTTGGCTCGGGGCCGGTCGGCAAGCTCCTCGATAGCCTCGAGGCTCACCTTCATCACGTCGCGGCCGTACGGCTCCAGCAGATGGCTGCCCAAGCCCATCTCGCCCGCGATGTCCTCGATAGGTTTGAGGGAGGCGGCACGGGCTATCTCGAGGTTGCCTGGGAACATGGGTGGTCTCCTTCGTGGGTGTCAGATTCCGGGGGTCGTGAAGCCGGCGACGTCGAGGTCGAACTCGGCCCCGGCATCCAAGAGTGAATCGAACAGGTACTGGCCCGACGACCGCTCGCAGTGCAGCAGATAGGACAGGGCCGCCTCGCGGTCAGTGATCTCGAGGTCGTCCCTCACGAGGTCGGTCGAAACCCCCGACACGGCAGAGCGCAACGCTGTCCCGTCAGCGCACCTGGCGTCACCGAGGTCGACCCCGCATTCCATGGCCAGCAGGTCGCGCGACCTGGCACCGGTGAGGCGCACAAGTGCCCGACCGTGGGTGAGGTCGACGACGCTCACGAGCTCGTCGAGCGCCGCGACCAGGTCGCCAAGGTGCTCGCGCACCTGTTCTTCCGTTCGAGGTGGTGCCAGCACCAGCCACTCCCCGGGTCCGGAGCCGACCACGAGGACCGCCACGGACTCGTCGACGCCCCACTCCTGCCGGGCCGACCTGCCACATCCCACGCCGAGCCTGTCCGCCGTGCCGCCCTCCCAGGGTGCCCTCACCAGCACCTTGGTAAGTGGTGTGAGGTCGGTGATCGTCAAGGGCACGGCGGCCTGACGACCGCTCACGGCCCACCCTGCCTCGACGACCTCGGGCACAGCGGGTGCGATCGGACTCCTTGCGATGGGAGCCTCCTCAGCCACGGAGTCTCACCCCCTCTGGGTCCACCTGCGCCAGTTGGTCGGCCACCGTGGCCGCAGCGATCCGGCCGTCCGTCAACCGGATCGACACCTCGCTGCCAGGGTGCGCGAGGTGCGCGGCGACCTGGGCCAGGCAGACGGACCGCCCAAGGGTGGGAGACATTCGGCTGGAGGTCACGCGGCCACAGATGCGGACTCCATGCTCGATGAGCTGGCAACCCTCTGTCGGCACGAGGGCAGGGTCCGCCGTCCGCAACGCGACAAGCTGGACGCCGACGCCAGACTCGCGCTGCCAGGTGAGCTCCGGGAGACCGACGAAGTCGTCCTTGTCGAGCTTGACCAGTTCCTCGAGCCCCGCGCTGAGGCCACGCGTCAGGCCGTCGGTGTCCTGGCCGACGATCAGGTGTCCCTTCTCCAGCCGCAGGACGCGCTGTGCCTCCACGCCGAACGGGCGCACCCCGAGGTCCGCGCCCTGGTCGATCAGGCGCTCCCAGACGTGCAGGCCATAACCGGCCGGGATGTGCAGCTCATAGCTCAGCTCCCCCGTGAAGCCGATCCGCCACACGACACACTTGTCGACCCCGGCGACTCGGCCGACACGCACCCGCATATAGGGAAATGCCTCGGGTGACAGGTCGATGTCATCGACGATCCGCTGCAAGAGGTCGCGGGACCGGGGGCCGGCCACATTGATGCTGGCGTAGGCCGTCGTCACTGGGCACACGTGCACCTGCCAGTCTGGGTGCTCGGTCTGCAGCCAGCCCTCCGCCCACTCCCACACGGTTGCCGCACCCGACGAGGTGGTGCTCATCAGGTAGCGGTCTCCGCCGAGACGCCCGACCACCCCGTCGTCGAGCACGACCCCGTCCTCGGCGCACATCACGCCGTACCGAACCCGGCCGACGTCGAGCTTGGACCACCGGTTCACGTAGAGCAGGTTCAACAGCAGCGGCACGTCCGGACCGCGCAGGTCGAGCTTTCCTATCGGAGTGACGTCGATGATCCCTACGCGCTCGCGTACGGCGAGCACCTCGCTCTCGGGGTCTCCATAGTGGTCAGGCCTGATCCAGGCGCCCGCCACCAGCGGAACCGCGCCATGGCGCTCGTGCCACGGCTGGATGGGCGAGAGTCGCCTGGGCTCACGTGGTCTGCCGGCGAGTGCGCCAAGAGTGACCGGCGCGTACGGCGGCCGCCAGGTCGTGGTTCCCGTCGCCGAGATGGTGCGCCCGGTGGCCTCGGCGACGATCGCCACCAGGTTGACGGTCTCGAGCTTGCCTTGGGTCGGTCCCATCGTCGCGGTGGTGTAGCGCTTCGCGAGCTCGACGGAGGAGTACCCCTCCGCAACGGCGGTGAACAGGTCCTTGGACGACACGTCCTCCGAGAAGTCGACGATCCCGTGCGTCGGGCCGCGAAAGAGCTCCGGGTGAGACTCCACGGACAGCTCCGGCGGGTGCTCGACCGCCCTATGTCCTTTGGGCCCGGTAGTCGCACGGGCGGCTGCCTCTCGTCCGACAGCGTCTCCGTGCGCCACCAGCTGCTCCGTCGCCCCGTCCCCCACGACGCCGCCGGTCGCCAACACGTCGTGGGGCAACGAGGAGAGGTCCGGTCTGAAGCGGGCACATGTCTGGTCGTAGCGCGGAACGTTCCCCGCCATCGTGAGCAGGGACACCGGGGCGGTCCACCCGACGGCGGTCACGACGAGGTCGCACTCGAACCTGGCGCCGCCGGGCACCTCGACGGCCTTGACCTCGGTGCGCCCGATCACCCGCACCACACCACCGCCGCGGCGCGCGTCCTCGACGTGGACGACCTCGACTCCGGCGCTCACCAGGTCGCCAACGGCTGCGTCGCCCTCGGGGTTGGCGGTGAGCACAACTGCCCGCGTGCCTGGCCGGACGGCGTACAGGTTGATCAGCCGACGGACCGCCGTTGACAGCATCACACCAGGCACGTCGTTGCCGGCGAAGACGTAGGGCCGCTCGACCAGGCCGGGAGCCACGACGAGGCACGACGCCCGAGCCTTGAGCAGACGCTCCTCAACCCCGGCCAGGCCGCGCTCTACGATGGCCACCAGGTTGTCGTCGTAGCGGCCGAGCGCCACCGAGTTCGTGAGCACCTCGATCCCCGGCGTCGCCCCGACAAGCTCCCGCAGGTGCTGCAGGACGGCCAGGTCGGCTTCGCCGCCCCAGCGGAGATGACCCCCCAGCGCGTGCTCCTCCTCGGCCAGCATCACCTGCGCGCCAGATCGGGCTGCCGCGACGGCGGCCGCCATACCAGCCGGTCCCCCGCCGACGACCACAACATCGGGGTGCGTGTAGCGCTTGTCATATCGCGGCCCGACCTGCTGGCGGTGCCCGGAGACCTTGCCGCCGTGCGCGAACCGCCGAAGGACGCTCTCGTACGCCGGCCACAGCGACTGCGGCCTGATGAACGTCTTGTAGTAGAACCCCGGTCCCAGGAACCGTCCCACGACGCGGTTCGCCCCCTTGACGTCGAAGGCCAGCGATGGCCAGGCGTCCTGCGGATGCACCGCCATGCCGGGTCCGACCAGTCGGTGCCCGCCGCGGACGTTTGGCTCGTCGTCGACCTGCACGATGCAGCCCGGGTCGAGGTAGTCCGCCGTCAGCAGGCCCCGCGGCCGGTGGTACTTGAAGCTCCGGGAGAACACCCGCTCGCCGCAGGCGGCCAGCGCCGACGCGATCGTGTCACCCGCGTAGGCGGGATAGCTCCGGCCGTTCCAGTCAAACGTGAACGCCACCTCGCGGTTGACCACCTCGCCCGGTCGAGGAGAGAGTCGCATCGTCATCTCGGGTCGCTCCTGCGCGGTCCGGTGCAGGACACTCATCGGTCCTTCGCCACCCTGCCGGCGTCACGCATGGATCGGACCTCGTTGGTGGTCGTGTTGCGCTCCACGGTCAGGAAGCGGCGGCAGCCCATCCGGTGATACCACCGCTCTGAGGTCCACCCGGCGCTGTTGGTTCGTAGGTAGAGATAGGCCCGCCACTGCTCGGGTGTTGTCGATCCCGGATCCGGGCGGGCGCTGAGCTCGCCGACGTACCCGAACTCCTCGCTGTCACGCGCGCCACACCAGGGGCACGGAAGAATGATCATCGGCCTTCCCTAGTGCCCGACCGCCGCGGCGCCCTTTTCGCCGACGAGACGCCCCTGCGCGAACCGGGACAACCCGAACGACGAGATCAGGTCCGGCGTCGTCCCACTGGCCACACATGACGCCATCGCCTCCCCTGCCACCGGGCCGGCCTTGAACCCGTAGGTGCCCCATCCGACGTCGACAAGGAAACCCTCAACGTCGGTGAACCCCATGATCGGCGCGAAGTCCGGCGTCATGTCGCACAGCCCCGCCCACTGGCGCAGAACCCGCAGCTTGTCGAGCGACGGCATCAGCTCCAGCACGTGGCTGGCCAGGCCCTCGACGAACTCCAGCGACCCTCGGGTGGAGTAGGAGGCGAAGGGGTCAACGCTCGCGCCGAACACCAGCTCGCCACGGTCGGTCTGGCTGACGTAGACGTGCAGGGTTCCGGACACCACGACCGTGTGTAGGAACGGTTTGACCGGCTCCGTCACGGCGGCCTGGAGTGGGAACGTCTGGACCGGTATCCGAACGCCCGCCAGGTCCGAGACCAGGGTCGACCAGCCCGCGGTGCAGTTGACCACGATCGGGGTGGCGATGTGGCCGCTGGTTGTCTGCACGCCGGTCACCCGTCCACGGGATACGTCGATCCCCGTCACCGCCGTGTCCTGGTGGATGTGTACGCCGAGGCTGTCCGCGGCCCGCGCGTAGCCCCACACGACCGCGTCGTGACGGATGATGCCGCCTGGCGGGTGGTAGAGGGCGCCCAGGATCGGGTAGCGGGCCGCGTTGGAGGTGTCCATGTGGGGCACCAGTCCTTTCACCTCCTCGGGTCCGATGACCTCGGAGTCGACACCGCTGATCTTGTTCACCTCCGCTCGCCATCTCATGGTCCGAAGCGACGCGTCGGTGTGGGCAAGTGTGAGATGCCCGCGCCGGGAGAACATCACATTGAAGTTGAGGTCAGCGGCTAGCGACGCATAGAGAGTGAGGGATCGGTCGTAGAAGCCCACCCCTTCGGGAGTGAGGTAGTTGGACCTGAGGATGGCCGTGTTACGCCCCGATCCCCCGCCGCCGATGTAGGCCCGTTCCAAGACGGCCACGTCGGTGATGCCGTGCTCGCGGGCGAGGTAGTAGGCGGTGGCGAGGCCATGCACGCCACCGCCGATGATGACGACCTGGTAGCCGCGTTCGAGATCGTGTGTTCCCCAGGCGAGCGGCCAGTCGTCACCGCGGATCCCGTGCCGGAGCAGGGCGAGCGCCGAGTAGCCGCGGCGGCGGCCGACTCGTTCAGCCATCTGCCGCTCCCCTGGTCAGCCGTTCCAGGGTTCGGCGACGCCAGCGCTCGGTGGCGGCGATGTCGCCCAACGTATAGATGTGCAGCCCGGCGATGCCGCCTCCAGGATCGGGCGTCTCTCTCGTCAGCTGCGCCACCAGACGGTCGGGTCGGTAGCCCCCGGGCCGCAGCAGCCGCACGAACCCATGGCGATGCCTGCGAAGGAACCGCGTTGACTCGCCTACCCCGATCCGGCCGGCAACACGGAGCAGCTTGTGATGGTCCACGACGCCGGGGACGCCGGCGTGCAGGTCGAGGCGCACACCCGTCGCGCGAGCCTGGGCGGCCCACCCCAGGACGGTTCGAGCTTCGAAACACATCTGGCTCACGACGTACGTCGCCAGCGGCTGCTTGTCGAGCAGCGCCCGCCGCAAGCGCTCGTCACCGATCAGCGGGTGACCCTCCGGGTACCCGGCGACCCCGATCCTTTCGAGCCCGCTCGTTGCCCCGGAGCGCCGCAGCCGGTGCATGGCGGTGAGCAGGCCGAGGGAGTCGCAGAAGTCTCCCACGGGTTGTGCCCCGTCGCCGGCGATCACGAAGACGTCTGTGATCCGCGCCTCGTGGAGACGTTGAAGAATGTCGACCAGGTGGGCCTCGTCGCGCACCAGGCGCGCCGCCACGTGGGGCACTGCGGCGTACCCGCGCATCGCCAGCCCCTCGGCCAGAGCCACGGTGGGCTCCATCCCCCGCCGAGGTGTTGCCGTCACCGTGACGGCGAGGTCCACGGGGACGTGCTCCTCCACCACATCCGCAGTTCCCGGAAGCGGCAGGACCTCGTAGCGCGGACGGCTGAGCGCGGCGATCTGCCGGGCGCGGACACCTGCGGGAGGCTCAGGCGCCACGCTGTCTGACGCGGTCAGTGAGTCGGTCATGTCGCCTAGAGATGCTCGGCATAGGCACGGTTGTGGCTCGCCAGCACCGGGTCCCCGCCGAGGAAGGCGTGCTTGGACATGTCCGGGGAGTAGCGACCTGCCGGTGGGGTCCGGCCGAGCGCCTCCGCCATGCTCCGGACGTGGTGGGGGGCTGCACCACAGCAGAGGCCGAGATAACGAACCCCGAGGGCGTGTGCCTCTCTGGCGAAGGCGGCGATCTCGTACCTGTTGCACGTGAAGGGATCGAGCGCGGTCGGGAACGCCCTACCGTCAGGCAAGAGCGATGTGTCGCTCTCGTTCAAGGACTGGAATGTGGGCTGGTCGGCGTGGGTGCGATAGGGGACGGGCAGGGCCGCGACGGGTACGTCGACCGCGGCGGTTATTCCGGCCAGCAGCGGCAGCATGGTCGAGGGGCCGCGGATGCAGTTCAGCCCGACGACGTCGGCGCCCTCCGATGCCAGCCGCATGCACGCGTCAGGTAGGGCCCACCCCTCCCGCGTCTCGGGCTCCCGGCCCACCGCGAGCGTGATCACCGCGGACAGACCAGCCTCTCGGATCACGTCGAGCGCGAGCAATGCTTCCTCGCCGTAACGAAACGTCTCGCCGATGACGAAGTCGACTCCGGCCTCCGCCGCCCATCCCACCTGCTCCTCGAACATGGCACGGACCAGCACGTGCGTCGTGGTGTCGGACGGGTCGTAGAGGTTGGTGTTGCAGACGTTCCCGGCGAACAGCGTGCCGGTGTCTGCCGACACCTCGCGGGCGAGCTCGAGCGCATGTCGGTTCAGTGCTTCGAGCAAGCCGTCCTTGCCCACCGTCCGCAGCTTCTCCCGATGGGCGTAGTAGGTCAGCGCCTCCACGACGTCGGACCCGGCATGGACGAACTGTTCGTGCAGGGCCTTCACCTGTTCGGGATGGTCAAGCACGACCTCGGGTACATAGGGTCCGGCTTGCAGGTACCCACGCCGCTCCAGCTCGAACACATATCCCTCGGCGCAGATCACGGTGCCCAGCTCGAGCCTTTCGCGCAGTCCCTGGCCACGACGGTCGACATCTGGAGTCATCAGCTCTGCACTGACCCCCCGTCACCCTTCGGTGTCTCCTTGCGAGGGTCGACGAAAGGCTTCTCGACCACCGTGGCGTCGATAGTGCCCCTCGCCGCCGTTCGGACGGCCAGCTTGGTGCCGAGCTGGCTCTGCTCTGTCGGCACCAGGGCGAAGCCGATGTTCCGCTCGAGTCGAGGTGACCAGAATGCCGAGGACACCTGGCCGATCTGGTTGTCGCCGTCGGTGACGGGCAGGTAGTCGTCCAAGTAGCCGATCAGCGGGTCGCCGCCAAGCTCGACTCCCACGATCTTGCGGCTCACGCCCTGCTCGGCGATCCGGGTCAGTGCCCTCTTGCCGATGAAGTCATCGGCGCTGTCGAGATCGACCGTCCATTCGAGCCCGAGCTCATACGGGTTCAGGAACTGGTAGTCGCTGAAGACGTTGTTGTCGAGAGCAATTTCCGAGCCGTAGCTGTAGATCCCGGCCTCCACCCGACGAATCTGACAAGGACCGATCACCGCGAGGTCATGCGGCTGTCCCGCTTCGAGAATGGTGTCCCACAGCTTGGTCGCGTCCCGGCTGGCATTGCGAAGATAGATCTCGTAGCCGATCTCGCCGGTGTAGCCGGTGCGTCCGACGACCACATCCATCCCGTTGAGCTCGAACTCGTCCATCCAGTAGTACTTCATGTCCATGATGCGCTCACCGAAGAGGTCGCGCATCAGGGCCTGCGACTTCGGTCCCTGGATCTGGACCGGCGCCACGTCGGGCTCACTCACCCGCACATCCAGGTCGAGCTGGCTCGCGACACCCTTGGCCCAGAGCAACACGTCTCCGTCGGCAACGGAGAACCAGAAGCAGTCCTCGGCCGGCCTCAACAGCACCGGGTTGTTGATGACGCCACCGTCGACGTCGGTGTTCAGCAAGAACTTGCACTGGCCGACCTTGCACTTGTTGAGGTCTCGGGGCGTCAGCATGTTGGCCAGCTGGAAGGCGTCCGGGCCGGCGATCTCGACCTGCCGCTCGACGCCGACATCCCACATCGTGACGTCCCGCACCAGCTTCCAGTACTCAGCGATGGGATCGTCATAGTGCCTCGGGTGGTACATGCGGTTGCAGACCGTGTAGGACTGCACTCCGTGCCGGGCAGACGCGTAGAAGTACGGCGACTTGCGGATCCGGGTGTACATGTGAATCTTCGGCACGTCATAGGGGATGCGCACGAGGTGTCCTTTCGATGATGTCGGTCAGCTCCACGGGAACGGCGAGTTGCTGGTGGGATGCAGGTCGCCACGCTCATAGCGGGCGAACCGGAAGGGTGCAAGCAGGTCCTGGGGCTCGCCGAGCAGCTCCTTCGCGACGAGCTCCCCGACGCCGATCATCTTGTAGCCGTGGTTGGAGTCGGCGATCACATAGGCGTTCTGTCGGAAGCGGTCGAAGACCGGGAAGCTGTCAGGCGTGAAGCACCCGAGTCCGCCGGACCGCTCGTCCTTGTACAGGTGGCGGGTGCCCTCGAAACGCTGATGACAGTGCGCCAGCGCTGCCGTCCACATTCGGGCGAAGTCTGCGGACACGGTGAACTCCGGGCTGGCCGGGCCGTAGGGATCCACTGCCACCGTGGCGGCCGGCTTTTCCACCCTCGCCGGCATAGCGCCCCCCTGCACTCCACCGAAGGAGAAGTCGGGCTTGTAGTAGATGCCCCACATCTCGTCCGTGACCAGTGTTCCCTCGTCGTCGTACAGCGGAGCGTCAGAGTCGACATGAATGACCGGCGGTAGCCCACCGCGATTGTCCGTGAAAAGGCCGGGGTCGACGCCGAGGGTGCCCTCCTGGAGGAGCAGGTACGTCCACATGTCAACGTCGATATGTTGCCTCTGGTCGGCACCTCGGACCCCCACCGTGGCAGGAAGGCCGAGCATGTCCCACAGGTCCCTGATCCACGGCCCAACGGCGATGACAACCTGCTCGCAGACGATGTCGCCCTGATCCGTGAGAACCGCGCGCACAGCGCCGCTCTGGATGTCGAAACCCTTGACGGAAACCCCGCTGAAGATGTGGACACCCTCGGCCGCAGCCTTGGCTTCCAGCCCCGCCAGGGAGGCGCGGTTGTTAGCGTAGCCGCCTCGATCCTCGTGCAGGACGTTGGTGATCCCAGGGGCCTGCCAGTCGCGGAACAGTCCACGTAGATAGGCGTTGCAGGCGGCCTCCCCCTCTACCAACGTTGAGGGATAGCCGATCTCCCGCTGCTCCTCGTGTATCTGCGCGACCCCGGCGCGCATGACCTCAGGCGCCGCCTGCAGGTACCCAACCGGATGGTAGGAGAACGCCGTCGGGTCGGACTCCCACACGGATACCGAGTGAGCCATCAACCGACGCATCGCGGGCTGGAAGTAGTTGTTGCGGATCACCCCGCAGGCGATGCCGGATGCTCCCGCGCCGACTCCGGACTTGTCGAGGACGACGACATCGGCGCCGGTGCCGAGTCCCAGCACCCGCAGTTGACGGGCCAGGTGCCAGGCGGAGGAGAGACCATGGACACCGGCGCCGACCACAACGTACTTGACCTGTCGCGGTGGCTGCGGGTCGCGAGACATGGGAATCGACGCTCCTGTTGCCCTGTCGGCAACGCTGTTGCACAATGACTTTCCAGAATCTAACACGGGAGGCTCGGTGACGACAAGGAACCGCCCGGTGGCCACGGTGGAACGAGCCGTTGCGGTTCTTCGGACCCTGGCGGACTCGCCCGTCGACCTCGGCAACAACGAGATCTCCAGACGGACCGGCATCAACGTGAGCACGGTCTCCCGCCTGCTTGCCACCCTCGCTCAGGACGAGCTGGTACGCCGGATGCCGGACAGCGGACGGTTCAGGCTGGGCCCGCGCCTTGTTGAGCTCGGCAATGCCGCTGTCGCGCGCGACGACCTGCGTCAACTGGCACATCCTCATCTGGTGGCGCTCACCGAGGCCACCGGTGAGACATCGACCCTGTCGGTGCCTGACGACAGTTCCACCATCACCGTCGACTTCGTGCAGAGCCCGGCATCGGTGCGGAGCGTCGCGCAGGTGGGTCGTCCGGCCGTCACGCACGCCACCGCAACCGGCAAAGTGTTCCTCGCGCACCGGGGATCCCTGCCGGCCGGACCGCTGCCGGCGTTCACCCCGCGCACGATCACCGACGTCGCCCTGCTCGCCGCGGAGGTCGCGCGAGCTCGGAAACGAGGCTGGGCACAGGCTGTCGGGGAGCGCGAGCACGACCTCAACGCCATCGCCGCCCCGGTGCTCGGCCGCGGCGGCTGCCTGTTGGCTGTGCTCGGTGTGCAAGGTCCGGCGGCACGGTTCGGCCCGCGGGCGATGCGCGCGGCTGCCGACCTGCTCGTCGCACGCTCGGCAGAGCTGGCCTTGTCGGACAATGGCTGAGTCCCGGCGCCGACAACCGCTTACCCGGGTCGTTGCCCAAAAGGCAACCATCTTGTGCCATGTTGCCACCCGTGCCAGAGTCGGTGCCACGAGTGGGGTCCACATCCGCCTCACCGCAGCATCGAATGCTGACCTGGCCCCTTGCGGGCACGGAGGTGTGCATGGACAGTAAGCCCAGCTGGTGGTCGCAACTGCACACCTATCTGCAGTACTACTGGCGCGACGTCCTCCAGCTCGCCGTCGACCACACGATCGTGGTCCTCATCTCTGTCGTCCTCGCCACAGTGCTCGGGGTCGCCTTGGGGGTGGCAACCTACCGAACCAACCGGCCGAGAGACCTGGTGCTCGCCGTCACTGGCACGTTCCTGACCATTCCCTCGCTTGCGTTGTTCGGCCTGTTCATCGCCATCCCGGGGCTCGGCCTCGGCCAACGCTCAGTCATCGTCGGGCTCGTCATGTACGGGTTGCTCCCCATCGTGCGGAACACCATTGTCGGGCTACGGGAGGTCGACCCCGCAATCGTAGAGTCCGCGCAGGGCATGGGCATGGGCCGGACACAACGGTTGCTCCGCATCGAGCTGCCCCTCGCCTGGCCGGTGATCGTGACCGGGATGCGGGTGTCCACGCTCATCCTCATCGGCATCGCGGCGATCGGCGCCTACATCAACGGCCCTGGGCTGGGTGAGCTCATCTTCACGGGACTTGCCTCGATCGGCAGCGCGACTGCGCTCAGCCAGGTGCTGGCAGGCACCTTAGGCGTCATCATCTTGGCCATCCTGTTCGACCTGGTCTACGTCGTGATCTCATGGGTCACCGTCCCGAAGGGCATTCGATGACCGACACAGACGACGCGCGGAACGCGGGGAACGGCGGCAGCGTCAAGATCTCCCTGGAACACCTGGCGAAACGGTTTCCCGGTCAGCGCGAGCTGGCCGTCGAGGACCTGTCGCTGGAGATTCCCGAGGGCGAGATCGTCATCTTCGTGGGGCCATCCGGGTGCGGCAAGACCACGACGATGAAGCTGATCAACCGCATCATCGAGCCGACCTCCGGCCGCATCGTCTTGGACGGCGAGGACGTGACCAAGGTCAACCCGGACCAGCTGCGTCGGCGAATGGGCTATGTCATCCAGCAGATCGGACTGTTTCCGCATCAGACCATAGCGGAGAACATCGCCACCGTGCCCAAGCTGCTCGGCTGGGATCGCAAGCGAGTCTCGGAACGGGTGGACGAGCTGCTGGATACCGTCGGGATGGACGCCGCCGAATACCGCGACCGCTACCCCAAGGAGCTCTCCGGTGGGCAACGACAGAGGGTAGGCGTCGCCCGGGCGATGAGCGGTGACCCCGACGTCATGCTGATGGACGAGCCGTTCGGCGCGATCGACCCGATCACTCGCGACCGCCTCCAGAACGAGTTCCTCCGGCTTCAGGAGAGGATCAAGAAGACAATCGTCTTTGTCACCCACGACATCGACGAGGCGATCAAGATGGGCGATCGCATCGCGATCCTCGGCAAGCAGTCGCACATCGCGCAGTACGACACCCCCGAGCGAATCCTGGTCAACCCCGCCGACGACTACGTCGCGAACTTCATCGGCCGCGGCGCCTCTCTCAAGCGGTTGAGCCTGAGCCGGGTGCGTGACGTCGAGCTGCACCAGTGGCCGACTGTCTCCGAGGGCGAGAACCGCGACGAGGTGCAGCGCATCCTCGAGCAGAGCGACAAGACGGCGGTGCTCGTCCTCGACGACCAGCGGCGACCGGTGCAGTGGGTCAATGCCGAGCACCTTCGCCGCGCAACGGACGGGCGACCGCTGAGGGAGATCGGTCTGCCGGCGGAGGCGGTGGTCCAGCCGAACGCCACGTTGAGCGACACCTTGAACGAGATGCTGACAGCGCGTTACAGCACCGCGATCGTCACCGACTCCTCGGGTGCCTATCAGGGCATCGTCGACATCGACTCCATCAACGAGGCGGTCCGGACCATGCGCTCCGACGAGCAGGGGCGACTGCGAGCGCAGATCGATGAGGACGAGGGGGTGCCCTCCTCACCGTGACCGTCACTCAGGGAAACCCAGTCGAGACCGAGGGCGCATTTCTCGGCGTCCGTCGGCGACGCTCGCTCGGCGGCTACCTCTTCCTGCCCGCGCTGCTGCTTGCTGCTCTGATCGCCTTGGTCCTCGCCGTGCGGTCTGCACGCCCCCTGAGCACCCTCGAGCAGCGCCGGCTCAAGCTGAGCGACGTCTTGACAGCCACCTGGGAGCACGTCGAACTCACAATCGTCTCCACAGTGTTGGTTCTCCTCATCGCGATCCCGCTCGGCATCCTGCTCACCCGGCCCTTCGCGCGAGCGGTCACGCCGCCGGCCATTGCCGTTTTCAACATCGGGCAGGCCGTGCCGTCCATCGGCCTCATCGCCCTGCTTGCGATCGGGTGGAACTTGATCGGCTTCAAGCCTACGGTCCTGGCCCTGGTCGCTTACACCGTCCTGCCGGTGCTCCGTAACACCATGGTGGGGCTGAGGCAGGTCGACACTTCGGTCATCGAGTCGGCCCGCGGCATGGGCATGACCAGACCCGCCGTCCTCACCCGCATCGAGCTGCCGCTAGCGGTGCCGATCATCATGGCCGGCCTCCGAACGGCCCTCACGATCAACGTCGGAACCGCCACGCTCGGTGCCTTTGTCGGTGCTGGCGGACTCGGTGGGCTGATCGTGTCGGGAATCGGCGAGAACAACCAGCTCATCACCGTTGTCGGCGCCGGCCTGGTGGCCATCCTCGCGCTGCTGGTCGACTACCTGGCCGGCATCGCCGAGGACGTGCTGCGCCCCCGAGGGCTCTGACGTGTCAACCCCCCAGAAACACAACCACGGAAGGTGAAGCCCATGCGCTACACAAGAACCGCTGTTCGGCTGACGGCGCTGCTCGCCGCACTGGCTCTGGCCGGGACTGCTTGCGGCAGCGACGACAGCGGCGGCGGCGGAAGCGGACCACTCAAGGGTGTGTCGCTCACCGTGGGCTCCAAGGAGTTCACCGAGCAGCTCATCCTGGGCCAGATCACCATCCAGGCCCTGGAGAACGCCGGGGCGAGCGTGGAGGACCAGACCGGGATCACTGGTACGACGAACGTCCGCAAGGCCCTGACGTCCGGTGAGGTCGACCTGTACTGGGAGTACACCGGCACCGGGTGGACGACGATCCTGGGTCACGAGGTCAGTGAGGCACCCAAGGACGATCAGGCGCTGTTCGACGCTGTCGCCAAGGAAGACCTGGGCAAGGGCATCAAGTGGTTCGCGCTGTCGTCGGCGAACGACACCTACGCCATCGCGACCGCGTCCGGTGGCGATGTCACCAGCCTCTCGGAGTACGCGTCGCTGGCCAACAGCGATGCTTCCGCCGCGTCGTTGTGCGCTGCCGCGGAGTTCCTCGACCGCGACGACGGCTGGCCGG
This sequence comes from Nocardioidaceae bacterium, assembly GCA_037719575.1. Taxonomy (GTDB): domain Bacteria; phylum Actinomycetota; class Actinomycetes; order Propionibacteriales; family Nocardioidaceae; genus JAWWPG01. Next base: position 13,057 of record JBBJMF010000022.1, on the reverse strand, counting down.
GTGTGGAGAAGGCCTACGGTTTCGACCTTCCGACGGAGAACATCACCGAGGTCGACCTCGGCATCGTGTTCACCCAGGTCCCGAGCGGCGAAAAGTGCCACTTCGGCGAGGTGTTCGCCACCGATGGCCGCATCCCGGCCAACGACATGCTGGTTCTCGACGACGACAAGGACTTCTTCGTGAAGTACGACCTGGCGGTCACCATGAACGCCGACCTGTACGACAAGAACCCGAAGGTCGCCGAGATCCTCACCCCCATCGCGGAGAAGATGACCACGGAGGAGCTGCAGAAGCTCAACGCCCAGAAGGATGTGGACGGGATCCCGCCCGAGGAGATCGCGAAGACCTGGCTGGCGGACAACGGGTTCGTGTGAGCCAGGAGGAGTGTCGCCTAGTCTGAGGCTCGAGGGGACCACGAGATCGAGGGTCGAACATGCGGATCAGCCTTGCCCAGGTCGGCTCACGCCTCGGTGACATCGAGGCGAACCTCGAGCGCGCCGAGCACGCCATCGACGCCGCGTTGGGAGATGCCGCAGACTTGGTCGTCCTCCCCGAGCTCTTCCTGTCCGGGTACTCCGTGGGAGAGGTCGACGCCGATCTGTCGATGCGGCCGGACGACTCTCGGATCGAGAAGCTGGCTCGCCAGGCCGGGAGTGCCGGCCTGGTGGTGGGATTCGTGGAGAGCGGAATGCGTGGTCCCCACACCTACAACAGCATGGCGTACTACGAGGGTGAGCGGCTGGTGCACGTGCACCGCAAGCTTTACCTCCCGGCGTACGCGCCGTTCGAGGAGCGCAACCACTTCACTCCCGGTCCGACGCTGCGCTCCTTCCCAGTGCGGCCCGACACCAGGATGGCGGTGCTGCTGTGCAACGACGCCTGGCAACCTCAGCTCGCGTTCCTGGCCACCCAGGACGGCGCCCAGGTGCTGCTGGTGCCGGCTGCCAGCGCCCAGAGCATGTTCCCGGAGCGCTACGACTCGCATGAGTACTGGCACGACATCACGCGCTTCTACGGCCGCATGTTCCAGCTGTATGTCGTCTTCGTGAACCGGGTCGGAGTCGAGGGGCGGCTCCGCTTCTGGGGTGGCTCGCATGTCGTCGACCCCTGGGGCAACGTCACAGCCGAGGCCGAACAGGACCAGGAGCAGGTGCTCACCGTCGACATCAACCTGGCCGAGATTCGTCGCCGGCGTCGGCAGGTGCCGTTGGTCAAGGAGGCTCGGCTCGGCCTGCTCCGACGCGAGATCGAGCGCCTGTTGGAGGAAGGCGGAGATCTTTGACGTCCGACGGGGCTCGGTGTGAACCCGTCCGGGTCACGCGGTTGATCAGGCGAGGTTGAGCAGGGCGTTCTCGACCACTTCGGGCATGGCGGGGTGGATCCAGTACTGGCCGCGGGCCATCTCGAGGGCCGGCAGCCCGAAGTGCATCGCCTGGATCAGCGGCTGGATCACGCTCGACGCCTGCGGACCGATGATGTGGGCCCCGAGGAGCAGGCCGGAAGCCGGGTCGGCCAGCACCTTCGCGAACCCGGTGGTGTCCTCCATCGCCCAGCCGTAGGCGATCGAGCCGTAGCCCTCCATCCCCGTCAGGTAGGCCGTCCCGCTGCTGAGGAGCTCCGCCTCCGTGGACCCGACCGCCGCGATCTGGGGGCTGGTGAAGATGGCGTGCGGCACGTAGCGGTGGTCCGACATGATCGGGGACTCCGGGTGCAGCAGGTTGTGCTGCACGACCCGTGCCTCGTGGTTGGCCACGTGCTTGAGCTGGTAGAGGCTGCTGACGTCCCCGAGCGCCCAGATTCCGGGTACGACGGTGCGCTGCTGCGCATCCACGATGACGCGCCCGTCCGAGTGGGTGGTGACCCCGGACGCGGCCACCTCCAGGCGGTCGGCGTTCGGCACCCGGCCCGTCGCGACCAGCACGACCTCGGTGTCGACCGAGCCGCGGTCGGTGTGGTCCTCCGCAGAGGCCAGGTGGAGACGTGAGGTTCCGCCGACGTCCTCGACCTTCAGCACCTGCGTCGAGACCCTGAGGTCCCAGCGCCTGCCCGCAAGGTCCGTGAAGCGCTCGGACACGTCCCTGTCCTCGGCCATCAGCAGCCGCGGGCTACGGGCAATGACCGTCACTCGTGTGCCGAGGGCGGAGAACACGTGGGCCATCTCCGCGGCGATCACGCCCCCGCCGAGCACCACGATCGACGCGGGCAGAGCGTCGATGCGCATAACCGTGTCGCTCGTGTGGAAGGCGGTCTCGGCTAGCCCGGGGACGTCCGGGATCACGGCGCGACTGCCGGCCGCGATGACGATCCGGTCGGCCTCCAGCTCCTGGCCGCCCGCCAGGACCAGTCGGCGTGCCCCGGTGAATCGCGCGTGCTCGTCGTACACCGTCACGTGGTTGCTCTCGCGACGGTAGCTCGCCCCCGCGGCGGAGATCGGGTCTATGCGTCCGAAGATCCGGTCGCGGATGTCGATCCATCGCACCTTGTCCACATGCGCGTCGACGCCGAAGCGCGCGCTCCCCCGGGTTGCGGACGCGAGGTCTGCCGTGTGCACGAACATCTTCGTCGGGATGCAGCCGACGTTGAGACATGTGCCGCCGAACGTGCCCTGTTCGACGATCGCGACGTCGAGGTGCGAGAACCGATCGTCGACGATCGAGTTACCGGAGCCGGTGCCGACGATCAGCAGGTCGTGATGACGCATCTGCCTATCGTGCCCCACGCTCTTGGAAGCCACCGAGCCGCGCCTCGGGCAGGTCTCCTGCGCTCACGTCGCGACGGGCCTACGATGGGGCCGCAGGTCACCCGTGCACCGTCCCGGTGCGGGCACGCGAACGGGTGCGACGAGGAGGGCGGGGCCATGTCAGACGTCGAGACCGGCACGATCACCACCGACATTCCGGCCCGGATGGACCGGCTGCCCTGGGTTCGCTGGCATTGGCTGATCGTGGTCGGTCTGGGCACGGTATGGATTCTGGACGGGCTCGAGGTCACGATCGTCGGATCGCTGTCGGATGCATTGCAGGACACCAAGACCGGCCTGGGGATCTCCAGCGCCCAGATCGGTCAGGCCGGCGCGATCTATGTCGCCGGGGCATGCATCGGGGCCCTCTTCTTCGGACAGCTCACCGACCGGTTCGGTCGGAAGAAGCTGTTCATGGTGACTCTCGGCGTCTACCTCGTCGGCACCGTACTGACCGCGTTCTCGATGAACATCATGTGGTACTTCGCCTGCCGAGCCATCACCGGAGCCGGCATCGGTGGTGAGTACGCCGCCATCAACTCGGCTATCGACGAGCTCATCCCCGCCAAGTACCGCGGCCGCGTCGACATCGCCATCAACGGATCGTTCTGGGTCGGTGCCGGGGTCGGAGCCATGCTCACGATCCCGCTCACCAACGGCACGTTCGACCCCGAGTACGGCTGGCGAGGTGCGTTCGCCCTCGGCGCGATCCTCGCCGTCGGGGTGTTGTTGGTGCGGCGTACCGTGCCGGAGAGTCCGCGCTGGCTGTTCATCCACGGCCGGGACGACGAGGCGGAACGCGTGGTCAGCGACATCGAGCAGACGGTGCATGACGAGAGCGGTGAGAGGCTGCCAGACGTCTCCGACTCGATCACGATCCGGCAACGCCGCACGATCGGGCTCCCCCTGATCGCCAAGACGGTGTTCACCACCTATCCCCGTCGTAGTATCTTGTGCTTCTCGTTGTTCATCGGCCAGGCATTCCTCTACAACGCGTTCTTCTTCACGTATGGCGACGCCCTGGGCACGTTCCTCGGCGTCGACCAGGTCGGCTGGTACATCGCCGCGTTCGCCGCCAGCAACTTCCTCGGGGCACTGCTGTTGTCGACGCTGTTCGACGTCGTCGGCCGGGTCCGGATGATCGCCGGCACCTACATCATCTCGGGCGTCCTGCTCGGTATCGCCGGTTTCTACCTTGACTCCTTCACGGCGTTCACGCTCACGGCGATGGGCATGGTGATCTTCTTCTTCGCCTCTGCCGGCGCCAGCGCGGCCTATCTGACCGCCAGCGAGGTGTTCCCCTTGGAGACCCGAGCACTGTGCATCGCGTTCTTCTACGCCATCGGCACCGCCGCCGGCGGAATCGCTGGCCCGCTCTACTTCGGCAAGCTGATCGACGACGCCACCGCCAGCAAGGACATCACGGGTCTCGCGTCGGGCTACTACGTCGGGAGCGCCCTGATGCTGGCCGGAGGGATCGTCGCCATCTTCCTCGGCGTGCATGCGGAGCAGAAGTCGCTGGAGAGCATCGCCACGCCGCTGACCGCGGAGGACGCACCGCCCCGCTCAGGCGGGCAGCAGGAGGCGCCGGTTCCAGCCTGAGCGGTGGCTGGGTGGTCAGGAGGTCGTCGGGTCGTCCACCCGGCCGATGAACAGCGGCGTCGCGGTCTCCACGTCATGGATCACGAACAGGAACGGGCGGTCGACGTCGAGGATGACGGGCGGTGGGCCGGCCGATTGGTCATCCATGATGACCGCGGTGGCTGCGGCAGCTTCCGTCCCGTGCTCGTCGACGGCGATGAAGGCCTGGTGTAGGACGGCCTTGATGTAGAGGTGCCCCTCCGTGGTCATCGCGCTGAACTCGGCACGATCAAAGTCGAACGCGGTTGGCATCCCGAGCGCCTTGAGGGGGTCGTTCAACGTCGGGGCGAGCCGGAACCTCCACTTCGGCAGATGCAGCACCAGCGCATCGACCGGCCGCGGGACAGCCAGCATGGCCGCGAGCCTGTCTGCGTCTAGTGAGCCCTCCAGTTGCGTCAGGCTCCCGTCGGGGACCACCACCGTCATCGCCAGCTCACCGCCAGCGTACGGCAACCTGGCAGCCCGCCACCCCGGACCCGCGCCGAAGCTCGCCAGAGACAGCGAACCCGACATCATGTCAGCATCGACCCGAGACCCGTCGCCGCGAGTGAACGGCTGCGGCTTCGTCATCGAGCCCAGGAAGGTCTCCTCCCACGGCGCCTTCAGGTAGATCGCGTTGACCAGCACCAGCCGGGTCAGCTCGTCCAGGATGTCCGGCGGGATGATCTCCGGGATCCGGTCGTGGGTCATGTCCGCCGTCCACCCGTTGATGAGCGTTCGTGCCTTGTCGGTCTGGCCGATGTAGTCGACAAGCCGCATCCCCGTCCCGTAGTAGCGCGCCAGCCGCTCGAGGAAAGGACGCTCCCATGTGGTGCCCCGTTGACCCCACAGGGAGTTCGCCACATCGAGCGAGATCGTCGCGTGGGACCCGTCGAAGCGCTCCACCCGCCCCGCCCGGCTCTCGATGAGGCGCGTCAGTGAGCTCAGCCCCTGGTCGAAGGTCTGCGCGCCAGGAGAATGCAGGACGGCGTCCATCTCGGCCCCGGTCCGCCCGCGTGCACCAGCCCGAGTCATCGCCAACGCCACAGCCACCGAGTACGGCGAGCAGACGATGTTTCCCTGCTCGGCCGCGAGCTGTCGGTACAGGTCAGCGGTGAACGCCTGGACCGCGGCAACCGCTGCTGGCCGATCCTGCGCGCCGCCGAGGTCACGGGACACGTTCGCGAGTGCCAGGCCGGGACTGGAGCCACCCGCACCGACGCGACGGGAAGCGGCGGTCTCACCGCAGCCGGCCAGCACCGGAGGCACGGCCAGCACGGCGCCCAGCCAACCCAGAGACGTCAGCACTTCTCGTCGCGTCAGCATGACCGTACGACGATCCCAGTCTGCTCCTGGTTCCATTCCTCGTCCTGTGGGGTCGCACGAGACAGTCATTCGGACAGGCTGAGGTGGTCTGTGACGGAGTCGGCGAGCTCGGCACGTCGATGGCGCTTGCCGCCGCCCTGACCCCCGAAGCTTCGGCGTCGTCGACGGCGTAGTGCAGGTTCCCGATGGTTGAGCAGGCAGAACTCTCGCGTCGCACGACTTCCTGCATCGACCTACCCTGTTCGTCCGCCTTGCGTCTCAGAGCGGTCGACTCGCCCTCGGTCAGCCGCAGATACATCGCCATCCAGACGCGGCACCACTGCGGTACCGTGAGCATCCGCCTCGAAAGAGGCGTGCGCTACCCGCCGGGCGGTGGCAGGATGCCGCGCTCCATCGCCACCGTCACGGCTGCCGTCCGGGACTCGACGCCGAGCTTGGCGAACACCCGCAGCAGGTGGCTCTTCACGGTGGCCCCGCCGATGTGCAGGTCACGCCCGATGTCCGTGTTGGACAGCCCACGTGCTGCGCCCTTGAGCACGTCGAGCTCGCGAGGCGTGAGCTGGGAAGGGTCGGGCATCCGCAGCCGCTTCAGCAGCCTGGCGGCGACTGGCGCCGCGAGCACGGTCTCCCCGCGGGCAGCGGCCCGCACCGCGTCGACAAGTCTCTCGGCTGTCACGTCCTTGAGCAGGTACCCGGTCGCCCCGGCCTCCACGGCGCGCAGGATGTCGGAGTCCGTGTCGTAGGTGGTCAGCACCAGCACCCGCGTCCCGGGTTGGGTCCGGGCGATCTCGGAGGTCGCCCTCACCCCGTCGCCGCCGGGCATCCGCAGGTCCATCAGGACCACGTCCGGCAGGTGGGTCCGCGCCTGGACCACGGCCTCCGCGCCACTGCCGGCCTCGGCCACCACCAGCAGGTCCGGCTGCGCGTCGATAAGTGCGACCAAGCCGGAGCGGACGACCGGGTGGTCGTCGACGACGAGAACCCGTAGCGCGCCCGCGTCCCCGTTGCTGGCCTCAGCGCTCATCGAGCACGGCCTCGGGGCGCTGTCGATCCGAGGGGATCGCGACCCGCAGAGTCGTGCCGCGTCCCGGCTTACTCGTCAGCTCGACGGTGCCCCCGACGTCACGCACCCGGGTCGTCATCGTCGTGATACCGAAACCCGTCGCTCGTGGACTGTTGAACCCGGTGCCGTCGTCGCGAACCTCGATACTCAGCGTGTCGGCACGCATCCGCAGTGCGATGCCGACGTGATGTGCGCCCGAGTGCTTGCGGACGTTGGCCAACGCCTCCTGCACAGCCCGAAGTACGACGACCTCAACGTCTCGAGGCAGGCCCTGGTCATCCCCTGTCACCGCCACCTCGACCGCGACACCGGTCTCCTCCTGGAAGCGGCCCGCGACGCGTCGTACGGCATCGACGAGACCCGAATCCTGCAGCGGAGCCGGGCTGAACGCAGCCACCAGGGACCGCGCCTCCGCGAGGTTGTCCCTCGCCGTGCGGGCGATCAGCCGGAGCCGGTCTCTGTGGTCGCGGTCCGCCTGCTGGGCGATCGCCGCCTCGGCCTGCATCGCGATGCTGGTGAAACCCTGCGCGAGCGTGTCGTGGATCTCGGCCGCGAGGCGCTCCCGCTCTGCGACGACGCCGGCTGCGTGGTGTGCCGCTGCCAGCTCCTGTTGGGTCGACGTCAGCCGCTCGAGCAGCACGGCCCGGTCGCGGCTCTGGTCGATGAGCCGCAGGATGAAGATCCCGAGGGTCAGGCTGAACGCGCCGCCGACGAGAATGGACGGGGCCGCCGACCGCCAGTCGGCCGGCGACATAGCGCCGCCGAGTGCCGGCCCGGCGGCCGCCGCCGCGGTGAGCATCAGCGTGGCGAGGACACCGTCGCGCTCGCGCTCCGCGAGCAGCCAGCTCTGGGGATACAGCACGAATAGCAGGACCCCCGCGCTCGGCACAAGCCAGGTGGCGGACAGACAGGCCACGGCTGCCAGCCCGAGGTAGGCCCACCGGTTGAACTGGTCCCGCTCGCGCGCCGCCGCGACCCCGAAGACGGCGTAGGCGAGCCCGAGGGCCGCCATCACCGCCGCACAGGCGGCTGCCCTGCCGACCGGCGCGACGAGGAACATCAGAGCGGCGCACAACATGAGAAGCAGCGCAAAGCTGGCGTGCCAGGCGGGCAGCGAGCGGATCCACACCGAGCCGGCGTCGGTCTCCTCGTCGTCTGCGTAGCGGTCGCTCATCACTCGTCTCCCTCGCTGCGTCAGCCGTCGTCGCGGCGCATCCAGCGGAACGAGCGTACGGCGACCAGCAGGCCGCCGACCAGCCACCAGGCCATCACGACCGCGCCGGTTGCGATGTGCCACGAGCCGCCTGGCTCGGCCGCCGCCAGCTCCGGGGGCAGGAACACGGAGCGCATACCCTGTGCCATCCACTTCAGGGGGAAGACGGAGGACACGGCGTGCATCCACTGCGGCAGGTCGCCGTACGCGAAGTAGACGCCGGAGATGAACTGCAGCACGAGCACGATCGGCGTAACGACGGCGCTGGCGGAGCGGCCGGACCGCGGAATCGACGAGAACGCGATGCCGAGCACGGTCCCCGCAGCCGAGCCGAGCAGCACAAGCCAGCCGAAGCGCACCCAGAGCTCTCCCGTGCGCGGGAGGTCGACGTCGTAGGCAAGGCGCGCGACACCGAGCAGGAGCACGAGCTGGATCACGGTCACGACCGCCACCAGCGCGATCTTGCCGACGAAGAACGCGATCGGCGGCATCGGTGTCCCCCTGAGTCGCTTGAGGGTGCCGTCGTCGCGCTCCACGGCGATGAAGATCGCCAGGTTCTGGAAGCTCGACAACATGATGCCCGTCGAGACCATGCCGGTCAGGTAGTACTGCGCCGCGCCGATCGACACCCCGCCGCCCGTGACGAACTGCGGCTGGGAGGCGAACGCGGAGGCGAAGATCACCAGCATCACGATGGGGAACGCGAAGATGAAGATCACAGCCTCCCGCTCCCGGAAGAACTGCTTCAGCTCGACCTCGAGCCGCGCGACGCTATGGCCGACCAGGCCCGCCTGCCGCGACCGGGCTGCGGGCGTGACCCTCGGCGTCGTCGTCATCGGGCCCGCTCCTCGATCATCGAGAGGTAGACGTCCTCGAGGTCGGGGCGTCGCACCTCCAGGTCGGGGACCTGGCCCCGGAACCGCTCGGACAGCGCAACGACAACCGCCGCCGGGTCGAGGGTGGCCTGGCGCTGCGGTCCGTGCTCGTCGCGCCAGGACACGGTCGCGGTACGGCGCTGCTCGGCGCCGAGCCGGTCAACCGTGTCGACGGCCACCAGACACCCGTGGTTGATCACCCCGACCCGGTCGGCGAGGTGCTCGGCCTCGTCGAGGTAGTGCGTCGTCAGCAGGATCGTCGTACCGGACTCGCGCAGGGACCTCACCAACTCCCAGAAGGAGCGCCGGGCCTGCGGGTCGAAACCGGTGGTCGGCTCGTCGAGGAAGAGCAGCTCGGGGTCGCCGACGATGCCGAGCGCCACGTCGAGCCTGCGTCGCTGGCCTCCGGACAGCGTCCGCACCCGCGAGGTGCGGTGCTCGCGAAGGCCGACGGCGGCGATGACCTCGTCGGGCGCGCGCGGCGCCGGGTAGAAGCACGCGAAGTGCCGCACCAGCTCGCTGACGGTGAGCTCGGCCGCGTCGTTCGTGCCCTGCAGCACGATGCCGATGCGCGAGCGCCAGGCGCGGCCGCCGACGGCCGGGTCGGTCCCGAGCACCGAGACGATGCCGTCGTCGCGTCGCCGGTAGCCCTCCAGGATTTCGATCGTGGTGGTCTTGCCGGCCCCGTTCGGGCCCAGCAGCGCGAAGATCTCGCCTCGGCGGACCTCCAGGTCGAGCCCGTCGACGGCCCGCCGGTCGCCGTACACCTTGACCAGACCGCTGATTGTGACCGCAGACCGCTCGGTGGGAGGTCCCATGTCTCCAGCCTCGGACCAGAGACGGCGGCCCGCGACCACCGGGCTGCGGCCTCGATCTCCACCATCTGGTGGAGCTGCCTACCAATCCACTCGAGCCAGGTGTGACGAAGCCTTACGAAGGTCCTTGCCCATGCTGTGGCTCGCCGAGCCACGCCAGCCCGGGTCTCACGGCATTCCCAAGGAGGCGCTATGAGGACACCATCTCGACCGCTGGAGCTCTGCGCGCGCTCGGTAGGAATCGGGATGGCCGGGTCCGGAACCGGTAACGCTCTCCTGCCTTCGCACAGCCACGTGGTGACGACGAAGGCCGGCGGTGCGCTCGAGTGGTGGGACGTCGACGTCATCGGCGTGACCACGCAGCAGGCATGGCACCGGATCGTCAAGGGCAAGAGCTACGCGACGATCCAGGGCATGCGAGTCGCAGGGAACCCGGGAGTCACCGACGACCTGCCGACGAACCTGTTCCTGTTCTTCTTGGTCGCAGAGAAGTAGGAACACCGAAACGTCGGTGGTGCCGGACCCCCCGCGGTGCGGCACCACCGACCCCGAAAGCAGCCTCCACCCGGAAAGCCAAGACCAACCAGCACTCAGGTGCTCACCTCCACGGTCGTCGAGCGTCCCGGCCGAACCTCCTCCGGCCGCGCTCTGCTACGCCGCCAGCCTCGTCGTCTGGGCGAGGACGACGGTCCGCTGCCCCCCAGGCACTCGTCAGCGAAACCCTCGCCGAGAACACCGGCACATCCGCAGACGAATCGCAGGGGGTGGCCAGTTCATCACGCCCACGATTGTCTGCGTCTTGCTCACGGCCGCGCTCCTGGTCTGGGACTCGCCGGTGGTGTGGGCGACACTCGCCGTCAGCCGCCTGCTCGCCGTGATCGCCTACGTGCTCCGCCGGACGGTGGGGCTCCCGCTCATGACCGCCGACGTGGGCGGAGGGAGTGCACCCCTCCGCGTCGCGGCCTCGCAGCCCGTCGATGTCCAAGACCGACCCGTGGTCAGTGCACGGGCAGGTCGGCCTCCTCCCGGTTCGCCGCGTCGTCCGATCTCGCCGGTCCATCGGTCGCCTCGTCCTGGGTGAGGGTTGGCCGCTGGCGGAGCCCGACCAGGGCGACGACGGCGACCACTCCGGCGACGACCGCGGCGATCAGAGCGCTGGTCTGCATCCCGGAGACAAAGGCGGCTCGGGTGACGTCGAGGAGTGCCTCAGCCGAGGCCCCGTCCAACCGTTCAGCGGCACCGACCGCGGCGCCGAGGGTGTCGGTGGCCGCAGCGGCGACCGGCTCGGAAAGGCCGGCCGGCAGGTTCTCGGCGACCTGGTTGCGATAGAGCGCGAGACCGACGCTCCCGAGGACCGCGATGCCCAGCGCACCACCGAGCTCGGCGCCGGTCTCGGAGATTCCCGAGGCTGCCCCGGCTCGTTCGGGGGGCGCGGAACCGACGATGAGCTCGGTGGTCAGACCGAAGACCGGACCCATCCCAGCGGCGATCACCACCGACGCGACGACGAGCATGTGGAGCCCATCCGTGGTGCCGACCCGGCTGAGCAGCAGCAGGCCGGCTGCCGAGACGACCAGTCCCCCGCTGATCAGGTAGGCCGCGCCGAACCGAGTCACCAGACGGGGGCCGAGCTGGGACCCGATGACCATGGCGATGGCCGAGGGCAGCGACCACAACCCGGCCTCCAGCGGCGACGTGCCCGCCACGAGCTGGAAGTACTGAGCGACGAACAGGAAGTAGCCGAAGGCCATGAAGATCGCCAGGAAGTTAACGGCCAGCGCGGTGTTGAAGGCGCGGATACGGAACAGCCTCACGTCGATCATCGGGTCGTCCAGCCGCTGCTGGCGGCGTACCCAGAGCAGCGCCACCACGAAGCCGGTGACGATCGCCGTGACCGGCGTCGCGGAGACGCCTGCCTGGGCGATCTCCTTGAGACCGTAGATGCATGTGAGAACCGCTGCCACGGACATCGCCGCACTGACAAGGTCGAGACGGCCGGCGTCGGGGTCGCGGTACTCCGGCAGGACCCGTGGGCCAAGCACGAGAAGAGCGGCCATCACCGGCAGGGCGAGCAGGAACACCGAGCCCCACCAGAAGAACTCCAGCATCAGACCGCCGAGCAACGGGCCGACAGCGCTGCCGGCCGAGAACGCGCCGATCCACACGCCGATGGCCACCGACCGCTGGTGCGGGTCCCGGAACATGTGAAAGATCAGCGACAAGGTCGACGGCGCCAGTGTTGCCCCGGCGATGCCAAGGAGTGCCCGGCACACGATCAGCATCTCCGCGCTCGTCGAGAACGCAGCAGCGACCGACACCACACCGAACGCCGCCGACCCGATCATCAACAGCCGACGGCGCCCGATCCGGTCGCCGAGAGTCCCCATGGTCACCAGCGCGCCGGCCACCATGAACCCATAGATGTCGATGATCCACAGCAGCTGTGCGCTGCTCGGCTGGAGGTCCGCACTCATCGCCGGCACCGCGAGATGCAGCACCGTCAGATCCATCACGTACAGCAGGCATGCGAGGGCCAGCACACCCAACCCCACCCACTCGCGGGCGCCGGCCCGCGGCGGCGGGTCCATCGTCTCGACCTGGCTGGTCATCGGGCACCACCTCCATCGTCATTGGTATCGACCAGTGAGCGGGCCAGGACTCATCGGTCGGCGACGAGGCGACCGATGCACGCGGGGGGCGAAGGCAGTGGCTGCGCGTCCGGTTCAGCTCAAGGCAGCGTTGCGTAGCTCATGCGACGAGACGGAACCTCAGGTGCCTGGCGCACGGCGACTCGAGGACGCTGGTCCGCTCCAGCCTTGCAGTACCTGCTCCGAAGGGGGCCATGCTGGGCAAGCCCCAATTGGGTCGGTACGTCCACATTCGATCGCTCACGTTCAGCAGCGGCCCAGACCGCCCACCTTCGGCCGTGGAAGTGAGGTGCAGGTCGATGCCGAAGGCAATCGCCGGGTAGGAGTCCACTGGCCAACCGTATGGGTGAAGGCACCCGCGCCTCAGCCGTTCGCTGGACTGAACCGAGCTCGACGATGGAGTCACTCGGCCTGAGGCTGCGGCTTGAAGCGGCGAACCTCATGGGGCCAGCCGCATGCCTCCGCGACCTTGCCCGCCCACATCTTGGCGGCCTCGTCATCGGCCACGTCCACCACGGCGAACCCGCCCAGAAACTCCTTGGTCTCGACGTATGGTCCGTCGGTGATCACCAAGGTGCCACTGGTGGTGTCGGCGCTGTAGACCGGGCCGTCCTCCTCCTCCAGCCCCCCGGCGAAGACGTACACGCCGGCAGCCTTCATCTCGGCCACAACCGCCATTGCGAGCGGTCCGCGCCCGCGGAACCACTCCTCGGTGTGGTCGCCCACCCACTGTTGGTTGAAGTAGATGAGGTACTCG
>JBBJMF010000169.1:0-2697 GCA_037719575.1 Nocardioidaceae bacterium | reverse complement strand
CAAGGTCCTCTCGGCAATTCCTCTGTTTGTGCGAGGCACGGCTCGCGCTCCGCAACGTGGAGCGCAGCGACGGCAGCGAGACTCGAGCCTTGGCGTTGTCGCGTTGGCGGCTCACCGTTGCGCTTCGCCGATCCACCCGTCCAGTCGAAGGATCCGAGCGTGAGGTAGCCCGCACTACCTGAGGCTCGGATCTCTGGCTGGGCGTGCGGAACGATCCGAGATTGAAGTAGCTCGGACTACCTGAGGCTCGGATCTCCGGGTCTAGGTGTCGTGGTGGATCGGGCCGGAGATGCCGGCGAGGCGGTCACCCTTGCCGCCCCAGCGCAGGGCGATGATCTCCGCCGCGATGCTCACCGCGGTCTCCTCCGGGGTGCGAGCTCCGAGGTCGAGCCCGATGGGGCTGGAAAGCCGAGAAAGTTCCTCGTCGCTGAGGCCTGCCTCGCGCAGCCGCTCCATCCGGTCGTCGTGAGTACGCCGCGACCCCATCGCTCCGACGTACGCTACGTCGGGGAGCCGCAACGCCACCTCGAGGACTGGCACGTCGAACTTGGGGTCGTGGGTGAGCACGCACATGACAGTGCGGCCGTCGATCCGACCCCCCTCGGCCTCGTCGGTCAGGTACTGGTGCGGCCATGAGACGACGACCTCATCGGCCTCGGGGAAGCGGGACGTGGTCGCAAAGACCGACCGCGCGTCGCACACGGTCACGTGGTAGCCGAGAAACGAGCCCACTCGTGCCACGGCTGCCGCGAAGTCGATGGCTCCGAAGACGAGCATCCGCGGCTTCGGGGCGTACGACGACACGAACACCGCCATCCCCTCGCCACGACGCTGGCCGTCGGGCCCGTAGTGCAGCGTCTCGTTGCGCCCGGCCGCGAGCAGTCCGCGCGCATCAGCAGCGACTGCGTCGTCAGCGCGGCTCGAGCCGATCGACCCCTGCACGGGCTCGAGATGGTCCGTCGGCCTGATGACCATCCGACGCCCCACCCGGTCGGCGTCGTCATGAGCCACGACCGTGGCGACAGCGACAGGTTGGCCGGACCCGATATCTGCCGCGACGTCGCCCAGCTCCGGGAACGTCTGCCTGTCGACGATCTCGACGAAGACATCGAGGATGCCCCCGCACGTCAGGCCGACCGCGAAGGCGTCGTCGTCACTGACGCCATACCGCTGCAGCACGGGCCGCCCGTCGTCGATCACCTTTTGCGCGAGATCGTAGACAGCCCCCTCGACGCAGCCGCCGGAGACAGAGCCGACGGCCTCACCGTCGGGACCGACGAGCATCGCTGCACCTGGCAGTCGCGGCGCCGACTGGAATGTCGCGATCACGGTGCCGACGCCACAAGACTCGCCGGCCTGCCACCAGGGAAGCAGCCGATGGAAGACGTCACGCATCGGCAATCACCTTCAGGGCCCGCTCGAACGTCGCGATGCTGTGTCCCGCAAGGAAGAAGTCGACGAACGGAAGGGCAGCAACGATTCCGCCCTGCACGGGGGCGTATCCCGGCTTGCCTTGGTGCGGGTTGACCCAGATCACCCGATGGGCAAGCCGCTGGAGGCGCTGCATCTGGTCACCCAGCTGCGCGCTGTCGCCGCGCTCCCAACCGTCGCTCACGATGACCATGACGGCACCGCGGGCCATCCCCCGCTGCCCGTGACGGTCGATGAACACCTGCGTCGCCTCCCCCAGCCGGGTGCCACCCGACCAGTCGGGCACGGCCTGACCCGCCGCCTCGAGCGCTGCCTCGCCGTCCCGCAGGCGCATCGCCCCGGTGACCCGGGTGAGTCTGGTCCCGATCGTGAACACCTCCGTGCGGGCAGGGCTTGCCTTCGTCACGACGTGGGCCCACCGCAGCAGGCTGTCTGCGTAAGGGCCCATCGACCCGGAGACGTCGATCAGCACAACCACGCGCCGCGGCCGAGTCGTGCGGCGGCGGAACGTCAGCTCGGCGGGCTCGCCACCTCGGCGCAGCTGCCCCCGCAGGGTGCGGCGGGCATCGATCTCGCCTCGACGCGTGGACCGGCGCCGTCGTGACGTCCGTTGCGGCGGCGTTGGCCGGAGGAGGTTGAAGAGCCGGGCGAGCGCTGCTCTCTCGGCCGGGCTCATCGCCGCGATGTCCCGGTGCCGGAGCACCTCGGTCCTGCTCGCCGAGGCGCGGATGACGGTCTCCTTGCCGGACTCGCCTCCCTCGCCGTCGCCGTCCCCGAGGTCAGCCTGCGCGGCACGGCGCCGGGACTCCCGCGACGTGGGGGGCGCGAGGCCGGTGCCCGAGAACCAGGCCGTGAACACGTGGTCGTAGCGGTCGAGGTCCTCACGGGTCCCACACAGCGTGGCCCGCCCGGTCCAGTAGACCGCAGCCTGGTCGTCGACCCCGACCGCCGCACAGCCGCGAAGGAACGTCGTCGTCCTATCCATCGTGACCGGGACCCCGGCGGCGCGTACGGCGACCGCGAAGGCGCCGAGGATCTCCTCAACCGGGTGTGCCGGTGCCGCGGTGGTCATCAGGACAAGATCCTGGCAAGGGAGGCCTGCACCCGTTCGGCGTCCTCGCGGTACTTCAGCACCGCCCCGAGAGTGGCGGCGGCCGTCTCGAGGTCGAGGTCGGTGGCGCCTAGGGTGTGCAGGGCCTGCGCCCAGTCGAGGGTCTCGGAGACTCCGGGGGGCTTCACCAGGTCGTCGCGTGCGCGCAGTCGGCC
>JBBJMF010000090.1:0-12183 GCA_037719575.1 Nocardioidaceae bacterium | reverse complement strand
CGGAAACCCCGAGTGGAGCGGACAGCTCTGGCGGGTCTTCCCGTAACGGCTGGAACGCGGGAGCTTCAGAAGTCTCTCGCAGGCTGAGGCTCCGAGCCTGAGGCGCCGCACTCGTCTGACGACGGGTGCGGCGCCTTCGTTCTGACGGGCTCATGCATGCTCAGTTCAGCGTCGCCAGATCCCTCCGGTGCCCTGCCTGACGTCGGTCCCGCCGGCCCACACGTGGGAGCCGGCGACGGCGATGGCGCCGAAGGACGCTTCCGTAGCGGGTCGCTCCACCGTCCAGTCGTCGCCACCGTTCGTGCTGTGGGCGACCGCGCCGTCGCCGCCGACCCACACCACGCCGTCGGGGGTGGCGACTACCCGGGTCACTGCCGGCACCGGGAGGGACTGCTGCTCCCAGCTTCTCCCGCCGTCGGTGGTGTGCAGCAGGAAGCCCTCGGAGTTGGAGACGTAGGCCGCGACCCAGCCGGTCAGGTCATCCACGAACGACAAGTCGACGAAGGCGGCTCCGGAGCCGAACAGGCCCAGCGGGTTCTGCTGCTTCCAGGTGGCGCCACCATCGCGCGTCTTGAGGAGCGCGCCGGCATCTCCGGTGATCCATCCGGTGTTGAGGTCGGCGAACTGTACGGCGCGGAAGCGTCCGCTGTACGAACTGAGCTGAGGTGGCAGCACCGTCCAGGTCTTTCCGCCGTCGACGGAGCGGGTGATCTGTGGGCCGACACAACAGACGTAGCCCACCGCAACCACGGTGTTTCCGTCGACAGAGTCGATCCCGAACAGGTTGGCCGGGTCGTTCGTCGGGCCCTGCTGGTCCCAGGTCCGCCCACCGTCGGCCGTGTGGAAGACGAACTGGTCACCGATCGTGCCGGCGCTGGAGACCACCCAGCCGTTCCGGTTGTCGACGAAGTCCACGGCTCCGAGATATGAACCGGACAGGTTCGCAACCGAGGTGATGACGCGTTCCCAGTGCCGGCCGCCGTCGACGGTGCGCAGTACCTCGCCGTCGCTCTGTGACGCCCACAAGTGTCTGGCGTCCGTGGCGGTGATGTCGAAGGTCAGCGTGCACGACCCGCTGAGGCGCTGCTGCCACGAGTCACCACCGTTGGCGGTCGACATGATGGTCCCGCAGTTGCCGACCGCCAGGCCGCGCTCGGCGTCCGCGAAGTCGACGGCGTTCAAGGGGTAGCGGTTGGCGATGGCACTGCCGACGCCGCCGTGCTGGGTCACCCAGCTCGCGCCTCCGTCGTCGGTGGCGATGATGTTCGAGTTGGCCCCGACGGCCCAGCCGTGCCGCGCGTCGACGAAGACCTCATCGTTGGCCCAGGTGTTGTCCGGGACGGTTTGGGACTTGTATGTCACGCCTCCGTCGACCGTGTGCCTGGCGGTATCCTGGCTGACCGCCCAGCCCTCGTCGGCATTGATGAAGAAGGGGGCGCCAGTCGCGCCCTTCACCCTGGTCCAGGTCTCGCCGCCGTCCTCGGTGCGCAGCACGCCGGCACCGGACGCGACCCCGTGCAGCGGGTCGAAGAACTGCACGCGGCCGATGGCGATAGGCATCTCCTGACGCTGCCACGTCGCGCCGCCGTCCGCCGTGCGGTAGATGAAGTCGGCCCCCTCCGTGGCGAAGGCGTGATCGGCGTCGGCCATCTCGACGTCGTACACGGTGCCGAGCGCGCCATGGCCGCGCTGCCAGGTGGCGCCCCCGTCGGTGGTGAAGAGGTTGGTGTTGCCCATCGCCACGCCGTGTTGTGGGTCGGCGAAGCTGACGGCGTTCAGCTCCTCTCCGGTCCCGCTCCGCTGCCGACGCCACGTCGTACCGCCGTCGGTCGTGTGCACGATCGCGCCGAGCTCACCGACCGCCCACGCGTCCTGCCCGGAGAACATGTCGACATCGTTCAGCCGCTGGCCCGTCGGCTGTGGGCTCTGCCTCGTCCAGCCTTGTCCGGCGGTCGCGGATGCACCCTGTGCATCTGGGACCACTGCGGGAGCGGCGTACAGAAGGGGAAGTATCGCGGCGACGAGCCCGGTGGTCGTTCGGCTGGCATGCATGGTCTGTCCTCCTGGGTCGGTGCAAGTCTGCCTGCCGACCCCTGTCACTCGCCATTGCCCGTTAGTGCTACGACCAGCGGGCTCGCGTCTCGGACAGCTCGGGTCACACGGTGGTGCCGGGCTCGAGCCGGGCGCCTCTGCCCACGGTGACACCGGCGGCGACAGTGGAGTCCCGGCCGACCAGCGTCAGGTGCTCGGTCTTCGCGGGCGTCGTCGGAGGTCGACCCCCGACTCGGGCCCGAGCCTCGATGATGACGCCGCGGTCGAGGATCGACCACGCAACGGCCGCCTGCTCGCGGACCGTGACATCGGCGAAGATGACGCTGTCACTGACCCGGGCTCCCCGCTCGACCGTGACGCCCGGGCCGAGCACACTGCGCCGGACGGTGCCGAAGACGCGACAGCCGGGACTGACCAGGCTGTCGTCCAGCCGGGAGCCGCTGCCGATCAGGGCGGGCGACCGCTGCGGGAGCCGCGCCAGGATAGGCCAGTCCGGGTCGTCGAACAGACCGGTGTCCCCCCGCAGGAGGTCCTGGTGGGCCGCGTGGTAGGTCTCCGGACGTCCGAGGTCCTGCCAGTAGCCCGGCATCGCGTGGGCGTAGACCTTCCCTCGGTCGACGAGTCGCGGAAGCAGGTGCTCGCCGAAGTCACCGAGACCGTTGGAGTCGGGAGCCGCAGTGGCGGTCAGCTCCCGATGGAGCTGGTCGAGGACGTCGAGCAGGGTGGCGGTGTCGTAGAGGAAGATCTCCGTCGCGACCACGCCGGTCGTCGGGTGCGCGGGCTTGTTGGAGAGCTTGGTGACGCGCCCCACCCGGTTAGTGACCACCGTCGCGTGGTGGCTCGCCTCGTCCCGTGACACCTCACTGGTGACGACGGTGCACTCGGCCTGCTTCCGCCGGTGGGTGGCGATCGCCTCGTTGAAGTCGAAGCGGTAGACGTGGTCGGCGCTCAGGATCATCGTGACGTCACACCGTGCGCCGGCGATCTGGTCCCGGACGCGGAACAGCTCGTCGGCGTTGCCCGACGCGAACCCGTCGGCGTCGGGGGAGCCGCCCTGCTGGGCCATCAGCATCCGGAACCCGCCGCGGTCGCGGTCGAGGTCCCACGACCTCCCGTTCGCCACCTGCTCGTCGAGGGAGTCGGCCTGGTACTGCAGCGAGAGCCAGACGTCCTCGATCCCGCTGTGGCGCAGGTTGGACATCGGAAAGTCGACCAGCTGGTAGATGCCGCCGAAGGGCAGCCCCGGCTTCGCCCGCTCGCGGGTGAGCACATCCATCCGGCTGCCCTCACCACCTGCCTGGACGATGGCGAGGACACGGGATCGACTCATCCCGACACGGTAGGCGAGTCCCGGGTCCGCTGCGCGTCCGGGGATGGTTCCGCATCGGCGGGAGGTTCATACGGCAGTTCACCGTGCATGACCGACGGCTTCGGGCCACTGCCCATCTCGGCGCAGAACGCCAACGGCTCGACGCTCAAGGAGGCGGTGATCCACTGCTGCCTTCGATCCCGGGGCGGGCGGCGCTTGCGCTCGCGCTCGTCAGCGTCCCGCAGGCCCTCACCCTCGCTCCGGGCAGCGTGGCTGTGTGTCCCGGCGGGCAGCCGCCGTCGCCCCGGGCGGCCGGCAGCACGCCGTACGCGATCGAGGACGGCCTCGTTCCCGCTGGCGATGCTCGCCCGAGGATGGGCACGGCTGGGCGGGAACCGGGAGAACTCGATCGCCGTCGACCTGTCCTACAACGAGGTGGTGGTGCCGGCGGGCGGGGCCACCAGCTTGGCCTGGTCATCTTCGGGGCCTCGCCGGACTGGACGCTGACGATAGACAACAAGGCCACGCCCTACTCCCTGGACCTCGAGACCAGCTCGCTGTCGCTCTCGATCGTCGGGAGCCTGGCGCTTGCCGGGAGCGCCCGCAACCTGAGTCAGGTGCCGATTAAGGTGCCGGCGGGGACGGCTCCCGGCCCGGGGGCGTTCCAACTCTCGTTCTAGCCGCCCGCCGCCCGAGTTGTTGGCTTCTGTCGGGCTGGTTTACCATCCGACTGTCTGATCGCCACCCGTCAGCACTCGCAGGGATCACCCACCACGGAGGAGCCAGCGTCGCCCATGACGACAGAAACCGACATCAAGGCCGAGGTCATCCTCCACATCGGGACGATGAAGAGCGGTACGTCGTACATCCAGGCGATCCTGCGTCGCAACGAGAAGCTCCTGAGCCGCGACGGGGTACTGGCCCCCCACTCGATCGTGCCCGCGGTCGTCGACGCCCTCGGCCGCCGTGGCAGCACCAAGAAGGAACGCGTGGTCGAGGGCGCCTGGGGGCGCTTCCTCAACAGCGCCGAGGCATGGGAGGGCCAGACCGTCCTGCTGTCGCAGGAGTTCCTCAGCGCAGCCTCCGCGAGCGAGGCGCAGGGCGTCATCGACACTCTCCCGAAGGGTCAGGTCCGCGTCGTCATCACCAACCGCGACCTGCTGCGCGTCATCCCTTCCCACTGGCAGACCGTCGTCAAGAACGGCGCCACGTGGCCGTTCCCCGAGTACGTCCGGATGCTACTCGAAGCTCCCGGCAAGGACGGCTCCGAGCACCGCTACAGCAGAGGGTTCTGGCGCCACCACGACGTGGCCAAGATCGTCGACAACTGGGCTGGTGCGGTCGGGGCTGACAACGTCGTCCTGGTGACCGTCCCACGCTCCGGGGCCCCCAGCGACCTATTGTGGCAGCGCTTCTGCGAGGCGATCGGACTCGACGGGACGCACTATGACCACGACTCGAAGAAAAAGAGCAACATCTCGCTGACCTATGCGGAGACCGAGATGCTTCGCGAGGTCAACATGAGAGTGCGCAAGACCCTCGAACCTGTCGAGTACAAGCGGATCGTCAACAAGTACCTGGCCAACAAGCTCCTCAGGAAGCCACCGGAGGCGGGCAAGGAAGTCGACCGGCCGATCCTCGGCGCGGAGTCGCACGCAACAGTCCAGCAGCGAGCCGACGAGATGGTCGAAGGGCTCGCTGCGAGCGGCGTGCGCATCGTCGGTGACATCGAGGACCTGCGCGTCGCACCGTACGCAGGCGACCCAGAGGCCGTCGACAGCACGGCCCCGCAGAACCGGATCCCGGACTCGGTGCCACAGGCCCTGGCGAAGCTCGTCCTTCGCATCGCTCGTCTCGAGCGGAACGTGGACAGCTCGCGCAAGGTGCTCGACGGGTCCGCGGCGTCGTCGGCAGAGAGCCCTCGCGCTGGAGGTCGCAAAGGCGGGCGGAAATCAGCCTCTGGCGGTCGTCAAGGCGGTGGTGGCGGCGGTCGCCGCGGCGGTGAGGGCGGCGGGGGCGGAGGGCGTGGCGCCAGGAAGGCTGCCAGGCGGGCGGCCCAGAGCGCGGCCGCCCAGAGCGCGGCCGCCCAGAGCACGCGGGATGTTGACGACTTCGACGACTTCGAGGCGACCGCCTACGAGGGAGGCGAGCACGAGGACGAGCCCACGGAAGACTGAGGTGCTGGTTGCGGCACGCTAGCCACCGAAGTACTCGGTGCCGTCACTCCAGGTCTGCACCCCCACCCGGCTCTTCCAGGCGTCGTACGCCGACGAGAGCGCGGTCAGGACGGCAGGGTTCTGCGCGCCCAGGTCCGTGGTCTCGGTTCGGTCGGTCGCCATGTCGAACAGCTCCCAGCCGCCGTCCACCGTGTCGGACACGATCTTCCAGTCGCCTTGGCGTGCTGCCCGGTGCCCCATGTGCTCCCAGAACAGCATGCCGGCACGTGACCAGCCGGCCTGGTCGACGGCACCCACGAGGATCGGCGCGAAGCTCTGCCCTTCGGTCGGGATGACCGACCTGCCGGCATACGTCGTGGGGTAGGGCACTCCGGCGAGCTCGAGGAACGTCGGCATCAGGTCCATCACGTGCAGCAGCCGGTCGTCGAGGCCGTTCGCCGAAAGCGTGCCCGGCCAGGACGCGACGAGGGGGGTGGAGATGCCGCCCTCCTCGGTCCAGCGCTTGTACATCCGGAACGGCGTGTTGCTCGTGTGGGCCCAGTCCACTCCATAGCTCTGGAAGGTGTTGCTGGGACCGGGCAGCACCCTCGGGTCGTTGCCGGCGACCATCGCCAGCCCGTTGCGGGTGACCTCCTGGGCGTGCTTGTTGTCGGAGTGCAGGAGCTCCGAGCACGCGCCGTTGTCGGTCAGGAACATGATCAAGGTGTCCTCGAGGATCCCGAGCTCCTCGAGCTGTGCGACGATCTTGCCGACGCCCTCGTCCATGACGCTGATCTGGGCGGCGTAGACCTCCATGCGGCGCTGCTGCCATGCATCGTCGGTACTCTCGGCGTACGGCGTCGTACCCGGACCAGGACGCGGGACGGGCCAGGCGGGGTCGATGACGCCGGCCGCCACCCCGCGCTCGTAGCGCTGCTGACGCACCGCGTCCCAGCCGCCTGCGTAGGCGCCGGCGTACAAGTCGACGTCATCGGCCGGTGCCTGCAGGGGGAAGTGCGCCGCGGTGTAGGCGGCGTAGATGAAGAACGGGTCGCCGCTGGCGTGGAACTCCTTGATGCTGCCGGTGCAGTACCCGGTGACCGACCGGGTGAAGTAGTAGTCGGGGTCCTTCGACCGGCCGATCACGTCCCCGTTGAGGTAGCGGATCGTGTCGAAGTAGCTCAGGTTCTCGCCGGCGATGCACAGCGACCGCTCGAAGCCGCGGTCGTGGGGCAGCGACGGCGTCGGGCGGCCCCACGGGGCGACGTGCCACTTGCCGGCGATCGCGGTGCGATAGCCCGCCTGGCCGAGGGCCTCTGCGAGCGTCACGCAGGAGTCGTTGAGGTAGCCTTGGTAGGCGGGTGTGCCGGAGTCGCCGGTGTTGAAACCCAACCCGGCCTGCGTGGGGTAGAGCCCCGTCAGGAGGGCTCCCCGGGTCACCGTGCAGCGGGGGTTGTTGTGCATCTGTGTGAAGCGCCAGCCGGTCGCGGCCAGCTTGTCGATGTTGGGCGTCGCGATCTCCGACCCCCAGCAGCCGAGGTCGGCGTATCCCATGTCGTCGGCGAGGATCACGATGATGTTCGGTCGCTTGGCATCCGGCGACGGCCTCGTCGGTGTCGTCCCGGGCGTCGTCGACGGCGGGAGGTCACCGGTCTGCCCGTCGACCTCATGGGTGCAAGCCGAAAGCGCGAGCGATGCCGCCACGGCACCGGACCCTTGCAGGACCCGGCGTCGGGTAATGTCGGTCATGACGGCTCAGGCCTTTGCTAGTGGGTTGCTGAGCCCAGCATGCGCAGCTGGCTGCCGTGAGCTCGAGGCAAGACTATGTCAGGAGTCGGCGCCCACCCCCCGCAGTCGGGACAGCCGAAGGATTCTTGGCCACTTCACAGCAGCCCCTCATCCCTGTCTTGGGTTCGACACCCAGCGGGTCACATTGGGTCGGATCGAGCGGCGGCACGCGCGGCGGATGAAAAAGTTCACCGGCTGTCAGCGTGTCGTTGGCGTGACGGCCGGGTGCGCTGCGATGAAATGAGTGAGGCCCCGCGAAGTATGAGTTCGCGGGGCCTCGTGTTGACCGGCCTGCGGCGGGACCAGTCTCCCGGACTTCGGTCCCGGTCCACCAACCTCGCCACCGGCTGGTCCCGACAGGTTTGACCCTCTCGGCATGGACCGCTTCTGCTGTCCGTTCCCGCATCCAATGGATGCGTGATGAAATTTCTACTCTCTCAGACCCCTTCCGCACAAGGGGTTCTGCAAAGAAATCTTCGCCGACCGGGGAAGATTGCGGGTTGTCCACAGATCGGGCGACCGAGTCCACAGAAGAGTCGACGTCGTCCACAGTGCGGCTCAGTCTTTCCACAGGATGACCTTGTACCTTGGGTCTGCTGGCTGTCGCGCAGGAGGGGAACATGTCTGAGATCTCACGGCGAAGGGTCCTGCAGGGCTCAGGGGCCGTCGCGGCGGGGATGGCGATTGCGTCCTGCACCGGGTCGACATCCTCGCCACCCCCTCGGTCTCCCTCGACCCCCTTCTCGACGTACCCGTCGGGATCGGGGAACCCGCCGCGGAAACCGAACATCGTGCTGATCGTCGCCGACGACATCGGGTACACCGACCTCGGCTGCTTCGGCGGCGAGATCCCCACGCCGAACCTGGACCGGCTGGCGGCGGGTGGGCGGACGTTCACCCATATGCTCACGAACCCCATGTGCTGCCCGAGCCGGGCGTCCCTGCTGACGGGTCTCTACCCCACCCAGACCGGCGTCGGCTACTACACGAGGGACTACGGGTCACCCGGCTACACCGGGAATCTGGGCGATCGCTGCGTCACCGTCGCGGAGGTGCTGAAGGGTGCCGGCTACCGGACCGCCATCTCGGGCAAGTGGCACGTGTCGACCTGGCACACACCGTCGGCGGAGCCCCCCGCGCGAGGGTTCGACGAGTCGTTCTGTGAGATCGGTGGCAACGGCTACTTCACGACCGAGCGGTTCCTCAACGGCGAGGACATCGGTGTCTCGCCGGACCCGGACTTCTACATGACAAGCGCGATCACCGCTTCCGCGCGGGCCCAGATCACGTCGTTCGCCAAGGGCCCGGACCCGTTCTTCGTCTACACGGCCTACACCGCGCCGCATTTCCCTTTGCAGGCCCCCGCCGAGGACATCGCAGCCTTCCATGGGAGCTACCGCCAGGGGTGGGACGCGGTGCGCGAGGCGCGCTTCGCGCGCGCCGGACAGCTCGGGATCATCGACCCTGCCTGGCGGCTAACTCCGCGCCCCGATGGTGTGATCGCCTGGGAGGACATCAAGGGCCGGGACTGGCAGTCAGCCCGGATGGAGGTGTACGCCGCTCAGGTGCACCTGCTGGACCGCGGGGTAGGCAAGATCCTCGACACGCTGGAGCAGCTGGGCATCCTCGAGGAGACCGTCGTGATGTTCCTCGGTGACAACGGAGCCTCGGCCGAGGCGATCCAACCGACCTCGCACCACGGTGACGCACCCACCCGCAACGGCAGGCCGATGCGGGTGGGCAACGACCCGTCGATCTTCCCCGGCGGCAGCGACACGTTCTCCAGCTACGGCAAGCCCTGGGGCAGCGTGAGCGCGACCCCGTTCCGCCGCTACAAGCTGTGGCTCGAGGAAGGCGGCATCGCGACGCCGTTCATCGCGTCCTGGCCGGGCACCCTCGATGCCGGCGGGCTCGACACGAGGACCCTGCACCTGATGGACGTCATGCCCACCTGCGTCGACCTGGGAGAGGCCGCCTACCCCTCGTCGTACCGGGGGAGTCCGGTGCATCCGATGGAGGGAGAGAGCTTCATGCGCGCGCTCACCGGGGGACCGGGGGCGGACGAGTGGAACCACGAGCGGCAGCTGTTCTGGGAGTTTGCCGGACACCGCGCGGCGCGTCGGGGGCGGTACAAGATCGTCAGCGACGAGGTGAGTGGTGCGTGGCAGCTGCACGACATGGTCGACGACCGGACGGAGACCGTCGACCTGGCGTCGCGGCTCCCCGGCGTGGTCGACGAGCTCAGCGCCGCCTGGTTGACCTGGAGACAGCGGGTCGGCGTGGTCACCTGGGACGAGCGCACCGGCTACGAGGCTCGGTAACGAACCGAGTCAGCCGCGTGGTCGTGCCATCTGAGTGTGGGACCGGATTCAGGCGAGCAGGGATGAAGGTGCCCGGTCCGTGATTCTTGACGTGGTACGGAACAGTTTGGTCAGATTCAGCAGGGACACCGGACCGGGCTCAAACCGCAGCGGGCAAGCGGTGGGTCAGAGCAGCCGGCTCGCGCTGTAGATGATGAGCCCGGCCAGGCCGCCGACGAGGGTCCCGTTGATCCGGATGAACTGCAGGTCCCGACCGACGTGCAGCTCGATCCGGTTCGCCGCCTCTCGTCCGTCCCACCTGTCGATGGTGTGGGTGATGACCGTGGTGAGCTCGGCACCGTAGCGGCCGACGAGGTAGGCGACGGCGTCCTCGACGTAGGTGTCGAGACGTTGCGAGAGGGCTTCGTCGGCGACGACCTGTCTGCCGAAGTCCGCGACGGCTGTCTCTGCCCGACGGCGCAGCTGGCTGTCGGGGTCGTCGAGGGCCGTCACGACGGCGCGTCGCAGGCCGTCCCAGAGAGACATCGCGACAACCACTACCTGCGGCTGGGCGAGCATCCGACGCTTCAGCCCCTCGGCCCGCTCGATCGTGTCGGGGTCCGTCTGAAGGTCGCTCGCGAGCTGGATGAGCAGGTCGTCGAGGGCCCGGCGGGCGGCATGGTCGGGGTCGTCACGGATCTCCGCGACCCAGCTGAGCCCCTCGGCGTGGAGCCGGCGCACGACTCGGTCGTCGAGCCACAAGGGCGTCCACCACGGGGCGCGCGAGCTGAGGATCTGGGCCACGGTGTCGGGGTTGGCGGCGAGCCAGGCGTGGGCCTCGGTGAAGGCCAGGTCCACCAGCCCGCGGTGCGCCCCGTCGGCCAGGATCTCGCGAAGCAGCTGTCCCGCGAGGACGCTGAGCGGTTCCTCGGCGATGCGAGGCAACAGCTCGCCCTTGACCAGAGCCGCGACCTCCTCGTCGTCGATTCGCAGCAGGGCCGTCCGGACGACGACCGAGGCCTCGTCGACGATGCGGGCACTGTGGTCTCCCTCGGCGAGCCAGCTGCCGACGCGTCGGGCGACCTGCGCCTCCGCGACCCGGGCCCGCACCACCTGCTCCGACAGGAAGTTCTCCGTGACGAACTCCTGCAGGCTCCGCGCCAGCAGCAGCTTGCGGGTCGGGATCAGCGCGGTGTGCGGGATCGGCAGCCCAAGGGGATGGCGGAACAGGGCGGTGACGGCGAACCAGTCCGCGATGGCCCCCACCATCGAGGCTTCGGCGGTTGCGTGGACGTATCCCCACGGGTCACCCCTGTGCAGCGTTGCCAGATAGACCACCGCTGCGGCGACGAGCAGCGACAGGGCGACCAGGCGCATCCGCCGGAGGCCCCGGCGACGCTCCTCGTCCGACATCGAGACGGCGCGGGCAGCATGGCTCACCGACACGCTCCTGGTCGTCGTCGTGCACTGGTCTCGTACGGCGAGGCTACGGCAGCCGCCAGGCGACCGGGGAGCCGCCGAGCGACGCCAGCGCCGCGTTGGCCCGGCTGAACGGTCGAGACCCGAAGAACCCGCGGGACGCGGACAGCGGCGACGGGTGAGAGCTGGCGATGACCGGCGTCCCGCCCAGGACTGGTGCCAACGACTGGGCGTCGCGACCCCACAGGATCGCCGCCAGCGGGCCACCACGGCGTACCAGCGCCTGGATCGCCAGATCGGTCACTGACTCCCAGCCCTTGCCGCGATGCGAGCCGGAAGCTCCCACGCCCACGGTCAGCACCCGGTTGAGCAGCAGCACGCCCTGGTCGGCCCATGCGGACAGGTCCCCGTGCGGCGGTGGCACGATCTCCAGGTCGTCCCGCAGCTCGCGGAAGATGTTCTCGAGGCTCCGCGGCAGCGGGCGGACCGACCGCTCGACCGAGAAGGACAGACCCACCGGATGCCCCGGCGTCGGGTAGGGGTCCTGGCCGACGATCAGCACCTTCACCTCGGCGAGCGGGCGGGTGAACGCGCGCAGGATCAGGTCGCCGGTCGGCAGGAACCGTCGCCCGGCGGCTGCCTCCCGGCGCAGGAACTCGCCGAGCGCGGCAACGGTCGAGGCCGCGGGCTGGAGTGCTTCGGCCCAGTCCGGGGCCACCAGGTCTCGCAGCGGTGCCGGGGTCATGACGTCCCCACTGTGCCGCAGACGAGGAGCACTCGCGAGTCGGTGTCCGGGGGCCGCGTCGTGGCTGGGCCCACCCGCGCGGCGTGTTGGGACGACACGCCGTACTCGCCGAAAGTTCTCCCACGAGTTTGCCGAAAGCCCTTGCGTGGTTGGGCGCAGCGGGATAGAAACTACCTTACGAACTTCGGCAACGGAGTTCGGGACTCGATTGGTCAGCTGGTCCGGTCCGGGAGACTTCGGTCTCACGGCCCTGAGCTGGGCAACTGGCTCTAACCGCCTCGTGACGGAGGCTGGGGTGGCCGGCAAGACGGTCGGGTCGTTTCGAAGCGTCACCTCGGGACACCAGGAGGCTCCGCAAACTCATACTTTGCGGAGCCTCCGCCTTTGTGGTCGGGGCCTTCGTGCTTCGAGACA
>JBBJMF010000089.1:0-12224 GCA_037719575.1 Nocardioidaceae bacterium | reverse complement strand
GGTGCGCTTCGACGTCGGTCCGCGTTTGCCGTTGGCCACAACGACAGCGTAGTGGCGCGACGCCACAGACTTTCAACCCCGACGACGTACGGCTGGTCGCCGGGGCCGCCATCCAGCCGGGAGCCCAGCCGTTGGGTCAGGCGACGTACTCGAGCTGGAGGGGCCGAAACGCCCGCCTCCGCTTCACCGATCGCTCGCTCATGCGTTCTCATCTAGAGGGAACCACCGACACTTCCTCCGCCCAGAGGGCACAATGCGGAGATGCTCGCCATCTCCCGGTTCCGGTACGACGAGCAGGCGGCTGGATCGGCGGAGTCGGACCTGACCGAATGCCTCGATGGCCTCGGCGCGTGCCGCGGCTTTCTCAGTGGCGCCGTCGGCCGCGCCCTCGACGACCCCGGCCTGTGGCTTCTCGAGACCCGATGGGAGTCCGTCGGCGCCTACCGGCGGGCCCTGTCGTCGTACGAGATCAAGATGGCCGTCGTGCCGCTGTTGTCGCGGGCAGTGGACGAGCCCTCGGCGTACGAGATCATCGTCGGCGAGGGTGCGACAAAGCCGAATGAGTCACACCCGCGCGGGACGGTAGCCTAGGCCCTTCGGAAATCGATAGAGCGCATCGTCCACCCAGCTCCCGAGACCCCGGAGCCCGCCGCCGACCGCCAGCCGGATGGAGAGACACCGTGTCCACCTCAGCAAGCGACAAGGTCACCAGCCTGTGCAAGAGACGCGGGTTCGTGTTCCCATGTGGCGAGATCTACGGCGGCACGAAGTCGGCGTGGGACTACGGCCCGCTCGGTGTCGAGTTGAAGGAGAACATCAAGCGGCAGTGGTGGCGCTCGATGGTGACGTCGCGTGACGACGTGGTGGGCCTCGACTCGTCGGTGATCCTGCCGACCAAGACCTGGGAGGCGTCGGGCCACCTGGCGGCCTTCACCGACCCGCTCACCGAGTGCCAGAGCTGCCACAAGCGGTTCCGTGCCGACCACCTGCAGGAGACCCTTGCCGTCAGGAAGGGCATCGACGACCCCGACTCGATCCCGCTGTCCGACATCGCGTGCCCCAACTGCGGCACCCGCGGCGCCTGGACGGATCCCCGCCCGTTCAACGGGATGCTCAAGACCTACCTGGGGGTGATCGAGGACGAGACCGGACTGCACTACCTTCGCCCCGAGACCGCCCAGGGCATCTTCCTCAACTTTGCGAACGTCATGAACTCCGCCCGCAAGAAGCCGCCGTTCGGCATCGCCCAGACCGGCAAGGCCTTCCGCAACGAGATCACGCCGGGCAACTTCATCTTCCGCACCCGCGAGTTCGAGATGATGGAGATGGAGTTCTTCGTCAAGCCCGGCACCGACGAGGAGTGGCACCAGACGTGGATCGACCTTCGCGTGCAGTGGTACGTCGGCCTCGGCATCGATGCCGACAACCTGCGGCTCTTCGAGCACCCCGCCGAGAAGCGCTCCCACTACTCGAGCCGGACCGTCGACATCGAGTACCGCTTCGGCTTCGTGGGGTCGGAGTGGGGCGAGCTCGAAGGCATCGCCAACCGGGCAGACTTCGACCTGACCCAGCATTCCACGTTCTCCGGCGTCGACCTGAGCTATCTGGATGCCGCGACCAATGAGCGGTGGACGCCCTACGTCATCGAGCCTGCGGCCGGTCTCACCCGCTCGCTGATGGCGTTCCTCGTCGATGCCTACGACGAGGACCAGGCGCCTAACACGAAGGGTGGCGTGGACACCAGGATCGTGCTGCGGCTCGACCACCGGCTCGCACCAGTCAAGGTCGCCGTGTTGCCGCTGTCGCGCAACGCCGACCTGTCCCCGAAGGCGCGCGACCTCGCCACCGAGCTGCGCGGAAGCTGGAACGTCGACTTCGACGACGCGGGCGCCATCGGGCGGCGCTACCGTCGGCAGGACGAAATCGGCACGCCGTACTGCGTCACCGTCGACTTCGAGACGCTCGACGACAACGCCGTAACTGTGCGTGAGCGCGACTCCATGAAGCAGGAGCGTATCGACCTCGACCAGATCAGCAGCTACTTCGCCGAGCGCCTCATCGGCTGCTAGCTGCCGCTCGCTGGCGCAGGACGTATCCGGCGACCCTCATCCGCGCGGTGCGGCCACCTTTGCGCTGGGTGCGGCGACGCGGCGCGCTATCTCGAAGGGGCCGCAGTGCGAGCGCGCGAGCGATTCATGCGCGAACGAGACCCAATACCCTGATGAGATGCCAGTCCCGCTGAAACTGGGTCCGCACCTCGTTGACCCGCCCGTCGTGCTCGCCCCGATGGCGGGGGTGACGAACGCGGCCTACCGGACCCTGTGTCGCGAGCAGGGCGCCGGTCTCTACGTATGCGAGATGATCACCAGCAGGGGGCTGGTGGAGCACGACGAGACCACGCTGAGCATGTTGGCCTTCGACCCGGATGAGGCAGTCCGTTCGGTGCAGCTCTACGGCGTGGACCCGGCGACCGTCGCGCTCGCGACCCAGATCCTCTGCGGGGACTACGGCGTCGAGCACATCGACCTGAACTTCGGCTGCCCGGTGCCCAAGGTAACCCGTAAGGGCGGCGGCGCTGTCCTGCCCTGGAAGCGGCGGCTGCTCCGCGCCATCCTCGAGAGGACAGTGGCGGCCGCTGCGCCGTACTCCGTGCCGGTGACGATGAAGACCCGCAAGGGCATTGACGACGACCACCTGACCTTCCTGGGGGCCGGCGAGATCGCCCAGGACAGTGGATGTGCCGCTATCGCGCTGCACGGTCGGACGGCGGCCCAGCACTACTCGGGTCAGGCCGACTGGGAGGCGATCGCCGAGCTCACTGCGCATGTGGAGATCCCCGTGCTCGGCAACGGGGACATCTGGGAGGCGGCGGATGCCGCGCGGATGATGGACGAGACCGGTTGCGCGGGCGTGGTGGTGGGGCGGGGCTGTCTCGGGCGGCCATGGCTGTTCCGCGACCTCGCCGCGGCCTTCGCCGGGGATCCCGCGCCGGCTCTCCCGACGCTCGGCCAGGTGGCGGCAATGATGGGACGGCACGTGGAGCTGCTCGCGCACTACATGGGGGAGGAGCGGGGATGCAAGGAGTTCCGCAAGCACATCCCCTGGTATCTCAAGGGTTTCCGGGCCGGCGGCGAGCTTCGGCAGTCCCTCGGGCTGGTCGACAGCCTGGCGACGGTCGACTCGTTGTTGGCTCGGCTCGACGCGTCCGAGCCGTTTCCCGTTGCCGAGCTCGGCAGCCCACGGGGTCGACAGGGCAGCCCGCGCCGGGTGGCCCTGCCCGATGGCTGGTTGACCGAGCGCGACGACACGATCATGGACCCGGACGCCGAGCTCGGAGTATCCGGCGGCTGATGCCCTCCTCGCGACCGGACCGGATTGGCCTCTCAACCGGTGGGGGTATAGGTGTTGAGGATGACGCCGTTGCTGTAGGTCTTGGACTCCCTCAGGGTCAGCTTTACCTTGTCGGATGCATGTCCCCACCCTCGCGTTCTTTGAGGCGCTGGACCTCGTCCGCGACGTCGGTGCTGATGACCGATGTGTTGTTCCACACCGGGTCGGTCAGTGTCGTTGAGACGACGTACTTCTCCATGTTGTTCATCTTGTCGGCGAAGCCGACGTCGCCACCACGCTCCGGCCAGGCGGTCGCGAAACCCTGGTACGTCTTCCGGCCGAGCAGCTGGGTGTCCGCCTGCTCGAGCTCGCGTTCCTTGAACTCGTACACGGTTTCATCGGGCTCGATGTCGAACGTCCAGCCTGTGTGCTTGAAGTTGCCTTCGCCACCGGGACCCTCGATGACTCCGTCGATGGAGATGAACTCAGTGACCACCAGCTTGCTCATGACGCCATCCTCTCGTGTGGAATCTTCAACGGTTGAGACCCGTGACTCACGCGATTCTCATCGGCAGCACGGGCACCATCTTGCAGCAGTCCGTCGGAACGGGGCTCGGGGTTAGGTTTACCCAGTGATCCCGGGGTACGACGAGGCAGCTGCCGAGCGGTACGTCGACGAGCCGAACCGGTCCGGCAGGTCGCCGTACCAGCGCGATAGCGCACGCATCGTGCACTCGGCGGCCCTCAGGCGGCTGGCCGGCAAGACCCAGGTGGTCGGGCCGGCGAGCAGCGACTTCATCCGCAACCGGCTGACGCACACGCTCGAGGTCGCCCAGGTGGGCCGCGAGCTCGCCCGCACGCTCGGCTGCGACCCCGACATCGTCGAGGCCGCGTGCCTCGCGCACGACCTCGGTCATCCGCCGTTCGGTCACAACGGCGAGCGGGCGCTCAACGACGCCGCGTCCCAGATCGGTGGCTTCGAGGGCAACGCGCAGACGTTCCGGCTGCTCACGAGGTTGGAGGCCAAGTCGTTCCAGCCCAGCGGTGAGAGCGTCGGTCTCAACCTGACCCGGGCGACCCTCGACGCGGCGTCGAAGTATCCCTGGCAGCTGAGCGGCGCGACCGCCCCGAGAGGCAGGCACGGTGACGGTCTGCCCCGTGCCGTGCAGAAGTTCGGCGTCTACGCCGACGACATCGCGGTGTTCACCTGGATGCGGGCTGAGGCGGAGCCTCGGCGGACATGCGTCGAGGCCCAGGTCATGGACTTCGCGGACGACGTCGCCTACAGCGTCCATGATGTAGAGGACGGCGTCGTCGCGGAACGCATCGAGCTCACCCGGCTGGCCGACCCGAGGCTGCGGAAAGAGGTCTGGGAGACGACGCGCGACTGGTACGCCCCGACGCTCACCCTCGACGAGTTCGACGAGGCGCTAGGACGGCTGTCCGGGATGGCGGCCTGGCCCACGTCGCCGTACGACGGCAGCCGCCGGCACCTTGGTGGCCTCAAGAACCTCACCAGCCGCCTGATCAACAGGTTCTGCCTCGGGGTGCGTGACGCAGTGGCGGCGAGTGGCCTGCTGGGTGGGTTGAGCCGTTACCGCGGGACGCTTCCCATCCCCCGGTCGACGACACACGAGATCGTCGCCCTCAAAGGGATCGCGGCTCAGCTGGTGATGCGGGCCGAGGGCAGGGTCGAGCTGATGAACCAGCAACGGGAGCTGCTTTGCGACCTGGTCGACGGCATCTGGCGGACGGGACCGTCGGCGCTCGAGCCGGTCTTCCGCCACGACTTCGAGACCGCGTCCGACGACGTGCAGCGGCTACGGGTGGTCATCGACCAGGTGGCGTCTCTCACCGACCCGTCGGCTGTGGAGAAGCATCGAATCGTCTGCCACCCCACTGCGTAGACTCGCGGAGTGGCAGCCGGGCGGATTCGCGAGGACGACATCGCCCTGGTGCGCGAGCGCTCCCGTATCGACGAGGTGGTCTCGGCCCACGTGACCTTGCGCAACGCGGGGTCGGGGTCGATGAAGGGCCTCTGCCCGTTCCACGACGAGAAGTCCCCGTCGTTCCACGTCACGCCGGCTCGCGGGTTCTTCCACTGTTTCGGTTGTCAGGAGGGCGGCGACGTCATCACGTTCGTGCAGAAGATCGAGGGCGTCGGCTTCACGGAGGCGGTCGAGCGTCTCGCGGGCAGGTACGGCGTCGAGCTGCACTACCTCGACGACGGCGGCACCGCGCCACGACGCGACTTCGGCCAGCGCACCCGGGTGCTCGACGCCCATCGTTACGCCGCCGAGTACTACCGCGACGTGCTCGGCTCACCCGAGGCCGTTGCGGGCCGCCAGTTCCTCGACGAGCGGGGCTTCGACAAGGCGGCCGCCGACACGTTCGGCATCGGCTTCGCGCCCCGGACCGGCGACGCGCTGCTCGGACACCTGCGCAGCAAGAAGTTCAGTGACGACGAGCTGGTGACCGCCGGACTCGTCGCTCGCAACAACCGCGGCCCGTACGACCGGTTCCGCGGTCGTCTGCTGTGGCCGATCCGCGAGCTGACGGGGGATGTGGTCGGCTTCGGAGCGCGGCGGATCTTCGACGACGACCATGTCGAGGCCAAGTACCTGAACACTCCCGAGACCCCGATCTACAAGAAGAGCCAGCTGCTCTACGGTGTCGACCTGGCCAGAAGGGACATCGCCCGCACCTCGCAGGCAGTGGTGGTGGAGGGCTACACCGACGTGATGGCGTGCCACCTCTCGGGTGTGCCGACCGCCGTCGCGACCTGCGGTACGGCGTTCGGCGAGGACCACACCCGGGTGCTGCGGCGGCTGATGCTGGACCACGACGAGTTCCACGGTGAGGTGATCTTCACGTTCGACGGTGACGAGGCCGGTCAGAAGGCTGCCTTGCGGGCCTTCGGCGGTGACCAACAGTTCGTCGGACAGACCTACGTCGCTGTCGAGCCCGAGGGTCGTGACCCGTGCGAGCTGCGGATCGCCGAGGGGGACGCCGCGGTTCGCGAGCTGGTGGCACGCCGGGTGCCGCTCTACCGGTTCGTGCTGCGCAACGTGATCTCACAGTTCGACCTGGACCGGGCCGACAGCCGGGTCGACGCCGTGCGGGAGGCGGTGCGGCTGGTCGCCAGCATCCGCGACAAGTCGAAGGTCGAGGCATTTGCCCGCGAGGTCGCCGGCATGGTGGGCGTCGACGTCGACGACGTGCGCGCAGAGGTCCGGCTGGCGCACGGTCGCTCCCGTGGCGCGCCTTCTGCCGGTGGCGTCGGGGGGGACGGGCCACGTGCTCCGCAAGCGTCTGCGCCCCGCCGCGACGTACCAGACCCGATGGAGCGACGCTTCTCCATCGAGCGCGACATGCTGAAGTTCGCCCTCCAGGCGCCTGTCGCGGTGGCTTCGTCATGGGACCAGATGGAAGAGGCAGACTTCACGCATCCCTTCTACCGTGAGGTCTTCGACCTCGTGAACAAGCTGGGTGGACCGACGGCGTCGACCTCGGACAGCCTCCGGGGGGCCGCGGCGGATGACGCCTTGCGCACGTTGCTCTCCGGCTTGTCGGTGGAACCGTTGCATGTCACGGGGCAGCCGGACGAGCGGTTGGCGGCCGCCTACGTCGTACGGCTTCGCGAGCTCACCGCCATGCGCCGGATCAGCGAGGTGAAGTCGCGCCTACAGCGGATGAACCCGGTGACGCAGACCGGCGACTACAACCGCCTGTTCGGCGAGCTCGTCGCACTCGAGGGCCATCGCCGGACGCTGCGCGAGAGCGCCATCGGCAGCACCGCCTGAGTCAACCCCGGATCGACCATCCGAGTGACCTGTATCACCAGGCTGCTTCCCCGCACCTGTGGGTATGGACCTTCTCGAAGCCCCGACCGTGTCCGCTCCGACCGCAGACGGTTCGGCTTCGGCTCCCCGGCGAAACGCACGACGACCTGTCGATCACGCCAACTCGCTCGCCGTGTACCTGCGTGACATCAGCACCGTTCCCCTGCTCCGCGCTGAGGACGAGGTGCGACTGAGCCAGGAGATCGAGGTGGGAGTGCTCGCAGCGGAGCGCCTGGCCACGGCTCACGACCTGACCGCCGAGGACCGCGCCGACCTGAACACGCTCGTTGCGACAGGTGAGCGGGCGAAGACGGTGCTCATCGAGTCGAACCTCCGCCTGGTGGTGTCACTCGCGAAGCGCTACAACGGCTGCGGTACGTCGATGCTCGACCTGATCCAGGAGGGGAACCTCGGACTCATGCGCGCCGTGGAGAAGTTCGACTATCGACGCGGGTTCAAGTTCTCGACGTACGCTGCCTGGTGGATCCGGCAGGCGATCGCGCGCGGCTACGGTGACCAGAGTCGGACGATCCGGCTCCCGGTCCACGTCGTCGAGGCGATCCACCGGATGCGCAGGCAGCAGCGGTCGCTGACCCAGGAGCTCGGTCGCAACCCGTCCATCGTCGAGCTCGCACAGGTGTGCGAGCTCACCCCCGCCAAGGTCATCGAGCTCCTGAGGCTGGGGGACGAGCCGATCTCCCTCGACCTCCGGGTCGGTGACGGGGACCAGGGACAGCTCGCGGACCTGGTCGCGGACGATGAGGGCGAGGGGCCGATCAACGAGGTCGGTCAGCGGTCGATGCGCCGAGAGGTCGATCATCTGCTCCGCACGGTCAGCTCTCGCGAGCAGGACGTGCTGCGGCTGCGCTTCGGAATGCAGGGCGGTCGAACCCACACTCTCGAGGAGGTCGGGAACGAGCTCGGCGTCACGCGCGAGCGAGCCCGCCAGATCGAGGGGCGGGCACTTGTCCGGATCAGGCGGATGCACAGCTTCGACGGCTTCCGGGACTACTTGCAGGCGTAGGCGATGATGAAGGGGTGCTCAGAAGACCCCGGACACGCTCGGTCAGCCGCCCCCCTGCCGGCGTGGTGTCCGCCCTCGACCTACGGCGCGGTGAGCGCGTGCTGGCCTGGGCGACCGGCGTCTCGGGTGAGTGGTACGTCGGCACGAACCTCGCCTTGCACCTCCCGACAGAGGCGGGTCCCCCTCGCCGACTGGGCTGGGAGGAGGTCGAGCGCGCCGACTGGCAGCGCGACACCGACCGACTGGCGATCGTCGAGGTCGCCGGCTGGGGCTCGCCGGAGCGGACGACGGTCGTCTCGGTGGACGACGCGGGACGCTTGCTCGAGCTTCTGCGCGAACGGGTCACCAAGAGCGTCGTCTGCTCGGTCTTCTCCCGGGTGCGGGGCGCTTTCGGCCTCAGCGTTGTAGGCCGGCGGTCGCCGTCCGGGGCTGGCCCGGTGACCTGGTCGTACGTGCTGTCACCAGGGCTCGACCCTCGAGACCCTGCCGTCGTACGGATAGCCGAGCAGACCATGGCGCGGGCGCGTCGAGAGGTCGAGGGGCTCTGACGGGGGGACGAGGGTTGCTCCCCCGGATGGACTCGAACCATCAACATCTCGGTTAACAGCCGAGTGCTCTGCCAATTGAGCTACAGGGGATCGAAGCCTGACCATCCTAGGACGCGCCCCGAGAGACGTCCAACTTAGGATCCTTGCGGTGCAGGACCGCTGAGGTGGACGAGCCGCTACGCGGAGCCTTCGATGAGTGCGGTCAGGCGGTCGCGAAGCCGACCCGTGATCCGACATCGGGGTTCGCGTAGTCGGCATATTCCTGGTCCACATCGCCGACCGCATGGTAGTTCTCGTAGTACAGGTAGTAGCGGCCACGATGTTTGAACATCGTCCCCTGCCAGATCGCCGCGTTGTCGGGCTCGAACCGCCCTCCGCGCCGGAAGTACGTGGACTCCGGCCGGGTCGTCGCGGCGTTCGCCAGCCATGGACCGTCGGAGGGGTCGAGGGCCGCCGCCAGCACGAAGCGGTCCGGCCAGTCGGGCACCTGCGCCCCGTCGTTGTAGTGCAGGTAGTAGATGCCGTTGTCGAACATAACCCGGAAGCCGTAGATCGCCTCGCCCGACGCCCGGGACAGTGACGTGCGGACCGGCCGCTCCGGTGCCAGGGTGGGCACCCCGGCACTGACGTTGACGAGCAGAGCGGTCGTCATCACGGCTGCGCCGGCTGGCCCGGTCTGCTGGAAGACCACCGCCTGGTAGGAGTCGTCGTCCGGGCTGCGGAGCGACACGATCTCGGGGGTGCCGCGGAGCCGGGGACCGGGAACCGGCGGGCCGGTCACCGTCAGGGCTCCGGAGTCCGACCAGGGCACATGCTGCGGGGCAGCATGCTCCCAGGCGTCTGTGCCAGCGTCGAAGCGAGAGTAGGCGAGCCGTCCGTAGCGTGCCTTGCCCGGCTCGGGCACTGTCGACTCGCGGCCGAAGAACAGCACCCGACCGTTGCCGACGTAGGCCGTTGACGGCTCGTTGAGCTGCAGCGAACCCGGCGCCGTGGGAACCGCGGCATCGTGCAGCGATCCGCTTACCAGGAGCGTGCCGCCCCTCAGCTGGGCCGCGGGCGTGTTCGGATCGGTGAAGTGGACCCCGTCGAACTTCGCCACGTCGCGGGAGAGCACCCCGACCCGGGCCACCGACGGCCGGGTGTCGACCCTCGGGTTGCCTCGCATGAAGCAGAGGACCCGACCGTCGACGGTGATGACGTCGGTGTTGGCGCTGTCCTCGGACCGCCAGCCTGCCGCCGCGATGGGTCGCGGTGGTGCCGGCGTGTCGGCGCCGGCGATGTTCCCGGCGGGCTCGGGGCGCTTGAACGTGTAGTGCCATGGGAGTAGCCCGCGTCTCTTGTGCCAGCGGAAGGGCACCAGCTCGAGTGCTGCGACGGCGGCCCCCTCGCCGTACTGCAGGACCCTCGTGCGGATCACGCGCGACTCCGAGGCCGCGGGCGTGAGGGCACAGAAGTGCAGGTTGCTGAAGAACGCCTGCGTGCCCTCCGTCACCATCCCGGCATAGCCGCGGTCCGGCCAGTCGTCGCCGGCGCGCATCGAGATCACGTTGATGCCGTCGACGAAGCCACGGACGATCCCGTCTCCGGCGCTCGTGAGGGTCATCTCGTACGTCGACCGCGGCGTGATGGGGAAGTCGTGGGGCAGCACCTTCGACGCAGTCACCCGGCCGTCCTGGAAGCGCGCGAGGCGGAGCCGAGACCCACGGGCGCTCAGCATGAACGTCACACCGGAGAAGGGCTCATCTGGCTGCGGCGACTGCAGGAAGATGCCCGCCCAGCCGGCTCCGTCCGTCGGGAACGCCACGCCCGCTTCGATCGACGACGCGTACCCGAACGCGTCGGGGTGGTAGGCGGCGCGCACGCCGGACGGCGAGCTCTGGAATAGCGCGCGCGCGTCGTCGGGGTCGGCGCCGACAGCGGCTGGTCGCAGCCAGGTCATCGTGCGGTGGGACCAGGTCGACTGTTCCGAGCCTCCGCGCCACAGCATGGGCGCTGCCTCAGGCGGGCGGTCGAACCGGTCGCGCAGGTCGAGACCGGCGGCGTCGGTGCTGGCCTGGCCGCGGGGGCAGATCTCGCCCCAGGGAAGGGCCTCGCTACAGATCCGCACGTCGTCCAGGAGCGCGTACGTCGGCGCGGCCGTCGTCCCTCCCAGACCGACGCGGGTGGGGTATGTCGTCTCTCCTGCCGAGGTGGCCAGGAACGCCGCCGGCACGCCGTTGACGTAGAGCGCCACCCCGTGCCGGCCGTCCTCCTGCGCGCCCCAGGAGACCGCGACATGCTCCAGGGTCCCCGGCGACAGCGTCTGGCTGGGTCCCGAGCTGGTGTCGGTGCGGCCGCTGCGCCGTCGTACGTCGACCTGCCAGCGGCCCGACTCCGTGTAGAGGACGAGCGCCGAGCCAGGGCCGACAGCGGTGAACATCACCTTCCGGCGTTGACGGTTCGGGTCCTGCGGATCGTCGATCGCCTGGTACCAGGCCTCGAACGTGCCCGAGTCGGTGGTGAGCGGAGAGACGAAGCCGAGCTGGTTCGACGTGACTCGCCAGGCGCCACCGAAGGCTCCCGGCACGAAGACCGGCGTCACCGGTGTGCCCAGCGGACGGCTCCCTTGCTCGGTCTCGAGGGAGTCGGCGAAACGGTGGGTCAGCACCGTCGTCGCGACGACAGGATGAGGGATCGGGTCGCTGCCCGTGAAGCGGGTGAAGACCTCGCGGGCCGCGTCGACCGACTCGCTCGTCTGGGTGTAGACCTTCGGCAGTCCGACGACGTACAGCCGACGCACCTTCGCCGGGCTGAGCGCGACCCGGTGGATCGTCAGCTCGTCGAGAGCCCCGCGCAGCCGGTCGCCGACCACAAGACTCGCCGGTCCGACGCGTATCGCGAAGCGCGGGGTCGCAGCGCTGGAGACGGACGTGCCGTCGACGAAGACCCGCAAGACCCCCGTCACAGGTGACGCCGTCGCCGTCACCTGTGTCCAGCGGCCTGCCGTCAGTGCTCCGCTCGGGGTGTGGACGGTTCGCCGGCTGCCCGACCGGTCGGTGACGGCCAGGGTGATGGCGCCGGCGGCGTTCAGCGTCAACGCGTAGGAACCGCCGAACCCGGCGAGCAGCGCGGTCTCGGTCGGCAGCGAGTCGGCGCGCAGCCAGGCGGAGATCGTCAGGCCGGACCGGGACACCAGCCGGGTGGTCGGAGCAGCGGCGAGCCACCGGGTGCCGTCGAGATAGACGGACCCGCCGCGCAGCCCGCTGCGGTGGATGGCGCTGGCCAGCCCGCTGTCCGTCGTGTTCCACTCCGACCCGGTGACGAACAAGGGGTTGTCATTGCCGCTCACGTCGTCGAACGCATATCCGCTGCCCTCGTCGAACTGCCAGCCGGCGAGCAGGGTGGCGGAGGCCACTCGGCGTTCGAGATGTCGCCATCGCACCGTCAGGTCGACGGTCCGGCGGGATTCGTCGACCGCACTCGTCTGGGTCGGTGCGGTAG
>JBBJMF010000168.1:0-2820 GCA_037719575.1 Nocardioidaceae bacterium | reverse complement strand
CGCATTGTTGCCTCCCGCCACGCGGTTCGTCCGGCTAGATGCGCGGAGTTGCTGCGCCACCCGCCCGGACGAATCGAAAGATCCTGCGTGCCGTCAGCCGAGCGGACGGATGGGCTCGGTGGCGTGCGCAGCGATGTCGTTCCGGTGCTGGGCACCGTCGAAGGAGATCGCCCCGACACCCTGATAGGTCAGGGCTCGCGCTGCCGCCAGGTCAGGTGCCTGCCCGGTGACGGCAAGCACCCGGCCGCCGGCGGTGGCAAGGCCGTCCGGCCCGGTCGTCGTACCGGCGTGGGCGACGTGGACGGCGTCGACGCTCTCGGCGCGGTCGATGCCGGTGATGACGTCGCCCATGCGTGGTGACTCCGGGTAACCGGCAGCGGCCAGCACCACGGCCACCGACGCGGCCGTCTGCCAGCGCAGCGGGGGGATCTCGTGAAGGCGGCCTGTCGCCGCGGCGAGGAGCACCTGGCCGAGCGGGCTCTCGAGCAAGGGCAGCAGGGCCTGCGTCTCGGGGTCGCCGAAGCGGGCGTTGAACTCCACCACCTGCAAGCCTCCGGTCGTCAGCGCCAGGCCGGCGTACAGCAGTCCGACAAAGGGGCTGCCTCGGCGGGCGAGCTCGCCGACCGCCGGCCGCAGCACCCGCGCCTCCACCTCGTCGAGGAGTCCCGCTGGCGCCCACGGCAGGGGGGTGTAGGCACCCATCCCTCCGGTGTTCGGGCCCTGGTCCGCGTCGAGCAGCCGTTTGAAGTCCTGGGCGGGCTGCATCGGCAGGACGGTCTCCCCGTCGCAGATAGCAAAGACCGAGACCTCAGGCCCGTCGAGGAACTCCTCGATGACGACGCGCTCACAGCGCGCGGCGTGGGCGACGGCGACGTCCCGGTCGCGGGTGACGACTACCCCCTTGCCGGCTGCGAGTCCGTCGGCCTTGACGACGTACGGCGGACCGAACGTGTCGAGGGCGGCGGCGGCCTCCTCAGCGGACTCGCACGGGTGCGCGCGGGCTGTCGGGATATCGGCTGCGGACATCACGTCTTTGGCGAATGCCTTGGAACCCTCGATCATGGCCGCCGCTCGCCCTGGGCCGAAGCAGGCGATACCTGCCGCGCGTACGTCGTCGGCGACTCCTGCGACGAGCGGGGCCTCGGGTCCGATGACGACGAGGTCGGCGCCGAGCTCGGTGGCCAGCCGACATACCGCCTGCCCGTCGAGCGGATCGACGGGGTGCAGCGCGGCGACCTGTCCGATGCCGGGGTTGCCGGGTGCGGCATACAGCGTCTCGACCTCGCGGTCCCGTGCGAGGGCGGTCGCGAGTGCGTGCTCACGCCCGCCCGCCCCGATCAACAACACCCGCACAGGCCCCGACCCTACCGATCGTCAGCGCCCACGCTCCGCCCCCCTCCGCTTCCGGGGGTTTGCGATGTTGACAGGCCAGTTGGGCTGTTTACATCGCAGC
This sequence comes from Nocardioidaceae bacterium, assembly GCA_037719575.1. GTDB lineage: Bacteria > Actinomycetota > Actinomycetes > Propionibacteriales > Nocardioidaceae > JAWWPG01. The sequence continues at coordinate 1,367 of JBBJMF010000168.1, read as the reverse complement.
TCTGGGGTGTGGACAGCTGGTTTGCGATGTAAACATGGCAACCGCCCAGTCTGCAGCGCGGGATTGCGATGCTTACAGTCCATCAGGCGTGTGAACATGGCAAACCCAGGGGGCCAGCGGTGCGGCGCGCTTCAGACCAGGTCGTGGATGACCGCCGTCTCACTGCGCCCCGGGCCGACCCCGACCGCCGAGATTCGGGCACCCGACATCTCCTCGACCGAGGTCACATAGGCGCGGGCGTTCGCCGGCAGGTCGTCGAGTGTCCGGGCCGCGGAGATGTCCTCCCGCCAACCCGGCAGCTGCTCGTAGATCGGTCTGGCGTGGTGGAAGTCGGTCTGGCTGACCGGCATCTCGTCGTGGCGTACGCCGTCGACGTCATACGCGACGCAGACCGGAATCGTGTCGAGGCCGGTCAGGACGTCGAGCTTGGTGACCACGAAGTCGGTGACACCGTTGACCCGGGCGGCGTACCGGGCGATGACGGCGTCGAACCAGCCGCAACGGCGCGGGCGACCCGTCGTGGTGCCGTACTCCCGGCCCGTCTCGCGCAGGAGCTCGCCACTGTCGTCAAGAAGCTCCGTCGGGAAGGGGCCCTCCCCGACGCGCGTCGTGTAGGCCTTGACGATCGCGATGACGCGGTCGATCCGGGTCGGTGGGATCCCCGAGCCCGTGCAGGCTCCCCCCGAGGTCGCCGACGACGACGTCACGAACGGGTAGGTCCCGTGGTCGACGTCCAGCAGGGTCGCCTGGCCGGCCTCGAGCAGCACCGTCTCGCCACGATCGAGCGCCTCGTTGAGCACGAGCCCGGCGTCGGCCACCATCGGCGCCAGCCTGTCCCGGTGCTCGAGCAGCTCCGCGAGGATCTGGTCGACCTCGATGGCGCGACGGTTGTAGATCTTGGCGAGGATCTGGTTCTTGAGGTCCAGGGCCCCCTCGACCTTCTGACGCAGGATCTTCTCGTCGAAGACGTCCTGGACCCGCACACCGATCCGGTTCATCTTGTCGGCGTACGCCGGCCCGATGCCTCGACCTGTCGTGCCGATCCTGCGGGAGCCGAGGAACCGCTCGGCCACCTTGTCGAGCGTGCGGTGGTATTCGCAGATGAGATGGGCGTTGGCACTGACAATGAGCGCGGACGTGTCGATGCCGCGGGCATCCAGAGCGTCGAGCTCCTCGACCAGGACGCCGAGGTCGACCACGACGCCGTTGCCGATCACCGGCGTGCAACCGGGTGTCAGGATGCCACTGGGCAACAGGTGGAGGGCATACGTCTCGTCGCCGACGACGACCGTGTGGCCGGCATTGTTGCCACCGTTGAACTTGACGACGTAGTCGACCCGGCTGCCGAGCAGGTCGGTCGCCTTGCC
>JBBJMF010000021.1:0-34655 GCA_037719575.1 Nocardioidaceae bacterium | reverse complement strand
GACATCAAGATCCAGGCCGAGCAGTCGCTCTACATCAAGAAGGTCCTGTTCGACCTCATCGGCAAGCACACCGGCCAGAGCGTCGAGCAGGTCGAGCTCGACGCCGACCGCGACCGCTGGTTCACCGCTGACCAGGCCAGGGAGTACGGGTTCATCGACCACGTCGTCGAGCAGGGCGCGCAGGTCTCGGCCGGCAAGAACGAGGGTCCGAAGGGTTTCGCATGAGCCTCCCGACCACCATCCCTGCTCACCTCGCCCAAGGACTGACCATGAATGACATGCCCCTCCACCAGCAGACCGCTCCCAGGGCCGAGTACTTCATCCCCCAGTGGGAGGAGCGCACGTCGTACGGCGTCCGCCGCATCGACCCGTTCGCCAAGCTCTTCGAGGACCGCATCATCTTCCTCGGCACCCCGATCAGCGACGACATCGCCAATGCCGTGATGGCGCAGCTGCTCTGCCTCCAGCAGATGGACGCCGACCGCGACGTCAGCATCTACATCAACAGTCCGGGTGGGTCGTTCACTGCGTTGACGGCGATCTACGACACGCTGCGCTACCTCAAGCCGGACGTGCAGACCGTCTGCCTCGGCCAGGCCGCGTCTGCGGCGGCCGTCCTGCTGGCGGCCGGCACGAAGGGCAAGCGGTTCGCGCTCCCCAACAGCCGGATCCTGATCCACCAGCCCTACACGGAAGGCACCTACGGCCAGGCGAGCGACATCGAGATCCAGGCCAACGAGATCCTGCGGATGCGCAGCCTGCTCGAGCAGATGATCTCGGACAACACCAACAAGACGATCGAGGAGGTCAGCCGCGACATCGAGCGCGACAAGATCCTGACGGCGCAGCAGGCGCTCGACTACGGCCTGATCGACCAGATCTTCGAGTCGCAGAAGACGACACCGGCTCGCGTCTGAGACAAGAATGCCAGCGGTTGACTCCACCGGACGGTAGCGTCAACACTGAAAGCCAGGCATCGATGCGGGGGCGTCGATGGTTCCGGAGGCTCGACACAGGCGAAGGAGACCCAGCAGGTGGCACGCATCGGTGACGGTGGAGATCTGCTGAAGTGCTCGTTCTGCGGCAAGAGCCAGAAGCAGGTCAAGAAGCTGATCGCCGGGCCGGGGGTCTACATCTGTGACGAGTGCATCGACCTGTGCAACGAGATCATCGAGGAGGAGCTCTCCGAGGGCGTCGAGCTCGGGCTCGAAGAGCTGCCCAAGCCGCGCGAGATCTACGAGTTCCTGAACGGCTACGTAATCGGGCAGGACGTGGCCAAGAAGTCGCTCGCGGTGGCGGTCTACAACCACTACAAGCGCATCCAGGCCGGCTCGGGCGTCGCCGCCCGGCCGAGCAAGGACGAGAACGTCGAGCTCGCCAAGTCCAACATCTTGATGATCGGCCCAACCGGCTGCGGCAAGACCTATCTTGCCCAGACGCTCGCGCGCATGCTGAACGTCCCGTTTGCGATCGCCGACGCCACCGCCTTGACCGAGGCCGGCTATGTGGGCGAAGACGTCGAGAACATCTTGCTGAAGCTGATCCAGGCAGCGGACTACGACGTCAAGAAGGCCGAGACCGGGATCATCTACATCGACGAGGTCGACAAGGTCGCGCGGAAGTCCGAGAATCCGTCAATCACCCGCGACGTCTCCGGTGAGGGTGTCCAGCAGGCGCTGCTGAAGATCCTCGAGGGTACGACCGCCTCGGTGCCACCGCAGGGCGGGCGCAAGCATCCGCACCAGGAGTTCATCCAGATCGACACCACCAACATCTTGTTCATCGTCGGTGGGGCGTTCTCGGGACTCGAGCACATTATCGAGCAACGGGCCGGGCGGAAGTCCCTCGGCTTCACCGCGGAGCTGGTCATCAAGGCGAAGAACGATATCGACGAGCTGTTCGCCGATGTGCGCCCGGAGGACCTGCTCAAGTTCGGCCTGATCCCGGAGTTCGTCGGACGGTTGCCGGTGATCGCGACGGTCGACAAGCTTCAGGAGGACGACCTGATGCGGATCCTCACGGAGCCGCGCAATGCCCTCACGAAGCAGTACCAGAAGCTCTTCGAGCTCGACAACGTGCATCTGGAGTTCACCGCCGACTCGATCGAGGCCATCGCCGAGCAGGCGATGCTGCGCGGCACCGGCGCCCGTGGCCTGCGCGCCATCCTCGAAGAGGTGCTGCTCAACGTCATGTACGACGTACCGTCGCGGGAGGACATCGCGAAGGTCGTGGTGACCCGCGAGGTGGTCGTCGACAACGTGAACCCGACGTTGGTGCCCCGCGAAGAGCCGCCCAAGAAGAAGAAGTCCGCCTAGCCCGACAAACAGCGATTCGTCTGCCTGGCTAGCCGGCCAGCCACCCAAGTTGCCCTTGAGCCACGCAGATTTGGGTGGCTCAAGGGCAGTCTGCGTGGTCAGCCACCCAAGTGGTCCTGGCCTGTCTCCTCGGGGGCGCTGATATGGTCGCGCGACGTCCGCGCGCACACGTCCGCCGCGTCCGATCAAGGGAGTCCGCGTGTCCACTACTGTCGCCGCCTCGAACCGAGTCGTCCTCGCGGACCTGCTCCCCGGAGCCCTGGCCCGCGACGTGTTGCTCGTCTTAGGGGGTGCGGGACTGACCGGGCTGGCCGCCCAGGTATCGATCCTTACGCCGCTCTCGCCCGTCCCGTTCACGCTGCAGACGCTGACCGTGCTGGTGACGGGGGCGGCACTCGGCTCGCTTCGTGGCGTGCTCTCGATGGGCTGCTACCTCGTGGTGGGGATGGCTGGTGTGCCGTGGTTCGCGGGGCACAGCCATGGAGTGGGCGGCCCGGCCTTCGGCTATCTGCTCGGGTTCGTAGTGGCTGCCGGTCTGGTGGGGGCGCTGGCCCGTCGCGGCGCGGACCGCCACGTCGCCACCACCGTGCTGCTCATGGTGGCCGGCAGCGTGGTCATCTACGTCATCGGTACCGCGTGGCTCGCCGCCGACCTCGACCTCGGCGTTCGCGAGGCGTTCGACCTGGGAGTGCGTCCGTTCCTCGCCACCGACGCGATCAAGCTCGGGGTGGCCGCGCTCGCGTTCCCCGCCGCCTGGAGGCTGGCCCGCGGCTGATCGGCCGACTGAGCCGATTCTCAGACGCGGATGGGCACGAGGCGGTGGTTCCTGAGAGGCGACGCCGGTCCCGTGGTCTCACCCGTACCTGTTGAGGGACAACCCGAAGTGTCGGTTCGCGGCGAGGGTAGGGCAGGATGGGGCTCTGCGTTTTCGGGGCTGCCGCCTCAGTTTCCGCGAGACGAGGAGCGTCCATGACCGAGCAGGCCGGATCAGTCCGGCTGGCCGAGCGGCTCAGCGGGAAGAAGATCCTGCTCACCGGCGTCACCGGTTTCGTCGGCGAGGCGCTGCTGCACCGGCTGCTCACCCAGGCGCCAGACACCTCGGTCGCCGTCCTCGTCAGACCCAAGGGGACCGCGTCCGGCACCGACCGGGTGAAGGCCCTCCTCGGCAATGACATCTTCACGACCGTCGTCGAAGCGGCTGGGGGGTTCGACGAGCTGATCGAGACCCGGCTCTCCGTCCTCGAGGGCGACCTGGCGGAGGTGCCACCACTCCCTGCCGAGCTGGAGGCCGTCGTGCACTGCGCCGGCGACGTCTCCTTCGATCCGCCCGTCGACCTGGCCTTCACGACCAACATCATCGGCACCCGCAACCTCCTCACCCGGGTCGCGGAGGTTGGCCCCCACGTCCACTACGTCCATATCTCCACCGCGTACGTCGCCGGGCGCCGAAGAGGGTCGGTCGCCGAGCGGTCCGTGGACCACGACGTCGACCTCGAAGGCGAGCTCGCGTGGGGTCTTGCCCAGCGGAAGGAGATCGAGAACCGGTCCCGGAGCGCGACTCTTCTCGCCCGCCTCCGCGAGGCTGCTGAGAAGGAGCACGGCCGGGCCGGGCCGATCACCGCAGCGTCCGCCACCGAGGACAAGCGCCGCGAGTGGGTGCGGTCCGAGCTGGTCCGCGCAGGCACCGAGCGGGCCCGGAGCCTCGGCTGGACTGACTGCTACACGTTCACCAAGGCTTTGGGCGAGCGCGTGGTGGAGGCCTACGCGGTGAGCGCCCCCGTGACGATCCTGCGGCCGAGCATCATCGAGTCGGCGCTCGAGACGCCGTACCCGGGTTGGATCGAAGGGTTCAAGATGGCCGAGCCGCTGATCTTGGCCTATGGCCGCGGCGAGCTGCCCGAGTTCCCTGCGGCACCCGACCTGGTCGTGGACATCGTGCCGGTCGACCACGTGGTCGGGGCGGTCATCGCGGCTCTCGGCGAGAGCCCCGAGGTCGGTACGCCTCGCTGGTACCACGTCTCCTCCGGTGCCCGGAACCCGCTGTCGTTCAAGCATCTCTACGCGATCGTCCGGGACCACTTCGACCACCACCCCTTTGACATGGGCGACCGCGGCGCCGTGCGTCTTCCCGAGTGGCGGTTCCCTGGGGCACAGCACGTGGAGCGACTGCTGGTGACGAGCGAACGCGCCTACAAGATCGCCGACTACGTGGTCAGCCACGCGCCGCGGCACGACCACACGCGGGAGTTCGCCCGCCAGCTCGAGACGCAGCGCCGACGTCTGGAGTTCCTCCGGCGCTACCTCGACCTCTACTGGGAGTACTCGCAGGCGGAGCTCACCTTCTCCGACGTCGAGACGCAAGCGCTGAACTCCCGGCTCCATCCTGACGACCGGGCCGACTTCGAGTTCGACACGGCGGTGATCGACTGGGACCACTACCTGGGCGACGTCCACATCCCCGCCGTCACCGAGCCCCTTCGCAAGTACGACGTGGTCCGGCGCGCGCGAACCGGGTCGTCGTCGCGAAAGCCCCATGCCGTCGACGGAGCCGACGAGTCCGCCCACCAGATCGCGGCCGTCTTCGACATGGACGGCACCTTGCTGTCGTCCAACGTGGTGGAGACCTATCTGTGGATGCGCATGCAGGAGCTCGACCCCACGGAGCGGCTCGGTGAGCTCGGCCGCGCCGTGGCCAGGCTGCCCGGGCTGATCCGGGCGGAGCGACGCGAGCGCAGCGCGTTCCTGCGTCTGGTCTACCGCGAGTACGCCGGTGCGCGGCTTGTGGACCTGAACGAGATAGCGGACCGGGTCCTCACCTCGCACGTGCTCACCCGGCTGTCCCCGGCAGCGGTCCGACGCATCCGCGAGCACCGGGCGGCTGGCCACCGCACCATCTTGGTCACCGGGGCCATCGCCGCCCTGACGCGACCCCTCGCACCGCTGTTCGACCACATAGAGGCGGCCGAGCTGGCCGTGGACGAGCGCGGCGTGTGCACCGGCTTCCTGGAGGGCCCGCCACTCGTCGGTGAGTCCCGCGCGGCCTGGTTGCGAGCCTACGCAGCGGCCCACGACCTCGACCTGCAACGCAGCTTCGCCTACGCGGACTCGCACTCCGACCTGCCCATGCTGGCTGCGGTGGGCCACCCGGTCGCTGTCCGCCCCGATGTCACGCTGTACCGCCACGCGAAGAAGGGTCACTGGCCGATCGTCGACTGGGCCACCGCGAGCGCGGTCTCGCGGACTCTCGCCCCGGCGGGTGACGGCTGATGATGCTCGCGCTGCAGATGTTCCGGTCCCTTCCACGACACGTCGCCGCCCGCGCCGTCGGCGGCCGGATCCCCGGCGTGCTGTCGGGCCCGGTCGCGCCGCTTCGCATGGTCACCATCGACGAGCCGAGTGTGGCGAAAGCGGGGTGGGTCGGGTTGCGCACCAGGCTGTCCGGCATCTGCGGATCCGATCTCGGCGCCCTCTCCGGCCGGACCAGCCTCTACTTCTCCGGCCTGGTCTCGTTGCCGCTGGTTCCAGGGCACGAGGCAGTCGCCGAGCTGCTGGCCGACTGTGCCGACCTGCCGGCGGGAACCCGGGTGGTCATCGACCCGATCCTGCAGTGCGCGGCGCGCGGCGTCGACCCGTGCGACGCCTGCCAGGCCGGGTTGACGAACCGCTGCGACCGGATCACCGTGGGTCACATCAGGCCCGGCCTGCAGACCGGCTTCTGTGCGGACACCGGCGGGGGGTGGGGGGAGCAGTTCGCCGCCCACCGCAGCCAGCTGCACGTCGTACCCGACCATCTCAGCGACGAGCAGGCCGTGCTCATCGAGCCGATCTCGTGTGCGGTGCACACCGCGCTGCGGGCCGACGTGCGCCGTGGTGGCCACGTGCTGGTGAGCGGCGCCGGGTCGGTCGGCCTGCTGACCACGCTGGCACTGCGGTCGCTGACCGAGGCCGGACAGATCACGGTCGTGGCCAAGCACGCGCATCAGCGCGACCTCGCCAAGGCTCTCGGCGCCACCGACGTCGTGACTCCCGACGAGGTGCTGCGCGGCATCCGCCGCAGCACGCAAGCGTTCCATGTGAAGCCCGACTACGGCCGGTCCTACCTTCTCGGCGGGGTCGACGTGGCGGTCGACGCCGTGGGGAGCCGGCAGTCCCTCGAGACCGCGCTGCACGCGACCCGGGCCGGCGGGCGCGTTGTCCTCTCCGGCATGCCGAGTGGCGCGGACCTGTCGGCCGCGTGGTTCCGCGAGCTCGAGATCGTCGGCTCCTACGCCTCGTCGGCCAGGGAACCCGCTGCGGACGGGCGGAGTGCGTTCGAGCTGGCGATGGAGCTTGCAGCGCAACCCTCGCTGAGCAGCGTTGCGCAAGCCGTGGTGAGTTATCCCCTGCACCGCTGGCGCGAAGCGCTCGACCACGCCCACTCGGCGGGGCGGCTCGGTACCGTGAAGGTTGCATTCGACCCCAGGAGGGCAAGTTGAGTCGTCCAGGTTTCGTTCTGGAGGTCGACGACCGTACGCCGCCGATCATCGTCCACGAGGGAGAGGGCTTCCGGCTGGAGGAGTTCCCGCTCGGGACGCGGGTCATCTACCCGCCGGAGTCGCTGCCCGCGCTGCCCGACGTCGAAGGCGCCATCCAGCACGCGCTGCTCCACCCCGAGGGGTCCGCGCCACTCCCGGAGCTGCTGACGGCCGGGATGCGCCTGACGATCGCGTTCGACGACATCTCGATCCCGCTTCCGCCGATGCGCAAACCCGACATCAGGCAGCGCATCATCGAGGCGGTCCTGACGATGGCGGCCGACGCCGGTGTCGACGACGTCGAGCTGATCAGCGCCAACGCCCTGCACCGCCGCCTGACCGCGGCGGAGCTCAAGTCCATCGTCGGGGAGCGGGTCTTCCGGTCCTTCTTCGGCCAGGGTCTGCTCTACAACCACGACGCCGAGGACGCCGCCGGCATGCTGCACATCGGGCTCACCGACCAGGGCGAGGACGTCGAGATCAACCGTCGGGCCGCGGAGTCGGACCTGCTGGTCTACGTCAACGTGAACCTGGTCGCGATGGACGGTGGGCACAAGTCCGTGCCGATCGGCCTCGCGTCGTACAAGAGCCTGCGGCACCACCACAACTCCAAGACGATGGTGCGCTCGCACTCGTTCATGGACCACACGAAGTCCCATCTGCACCACTCGGCCTGGCGGATGGGCAAGATGCTCGCCGAGCACCTGCGCATCTTCACCATCGAGACGACGCTCAACAACGACGTCTTCCCGGCGCCCTACGAGTTCCTGCTCAAGCGCGAGTGGGAGTGGAGCATCAAGGACCAGGCATCGATGCTCGCCATCCGGCGCGGGCTCGCGGTGGCGCCCGGCCGGCTGCGGCACAAGATGTTCCACGACCTGCGGGCGCCGTACGGGCTCACGGGGATCCATGCCGGCGAGACCGGGGCCGTGCATGACCTGACGATCGCCAACGTGCACCGTCAGCAGCTCGTCGAGGTGCAGGGGCAGTCCGACGTGCTCGTGATGGGCGTGCCCTACCTCGGGCCGTACAACGTCAACTCGACGATGAACCCGATCCTCGCCACCTGTATGGGTCTCGGCTACTACTTCAACTCGTACCGCGGCCAGCCGCTCGTGCGCAGGGGCGGGGCGGTCATCCTCTACCACCCGGTGAAGCCCGACTTCAACCAGCTGCACCACCCGAGCTACGTCGACTTCTACGAGGAGGTGCTGTCGGAGTCCACCGACCCGGCGGTGATCGAGGCCAAGTACGAGGAGCAGTACGCCACCGACCCCTGGTACATCCACCTCTACCGGACGTCACACGCCTACCACGGCGTCCACCCCTTCTACATGTGGTACTGGGCAGCCCATGCAATGGACCATGTAGGAGACGTGATCTGGGTGGGTGCCGACCGGCGGGCGGTCTCGCGGCTAGGGTTCCGGGCGGCGTCCAGCCTTGCCGACGCGCTCGAGATGGTGTCCGGCACCGTGGGCGGGTCACCGTCGATCACGTTCCTGCGCAACCCGCCCCACCTGATCGCGGACGTGCGCCCGTGACAGCCCCCCGGGGCTCTCGGCAGAGCGGTCGCTCCGTCGGCCTTAGTGGTGCGGTTGCCGACGTCCGGCAGGTCGCCCGCGGATGGCGGTGGGGTCGCCGCTCGCTGGTGCCCCGGTCGGCAGAGCCGTACGTCGAGGACAGCGAGGCGTCGGTCTTTCCCACCGCGTGGTCGCGGAGGGGGACGGCTAAGGCGTTCCGGGAGATTGCCCAGAAGGGCGCACTCGAGCCGCTGTTCCGCTCCCAGGTGAGGCCGTCCGTCGAGGGGCTCGACGTGTTGACGCGGGTCACCGGGCCGGTGATCTTTGTGGCGAACCACTCGTCCCATCTGGACACTCCGCTGATCCTGCTGTCGCTGCCTGACGAGTGGCGACGCCGGACAGCGGTGGCGGCGGCGGCCGACTACTTCTTCGACACCTGGTGGCGCGCTGTCGGCTCCGCGGTGGTCTTCAACACCTTCCCGATCGAGCGCAGGGGCGGCACGATGGCCGCGACGCCGGGGCAGGTGCTCGCCGACGGTTGGAACCTCGTGGTGTTCCCGGAGGGGACCCGTTCGTCCGACGGTTGGCTTGGCAAGTTCCGGACGGGTGCCGCCTGGCTCGCGGTGGAGAGCCAGGTGCCGGTGATCCCCGTCGCCCACCGCGGCACGTTCGCGGCGATGCCTCGAGGCCAGGGCTGGCCGAGCCCCGGACGGCGGCCGGTCAGCATCCGGTTCGGCGAGCCGCTCGTCCCGGAGCCTGGGGAGTCCGCACGCGAGTTCGCGCCACGGGTCCGGGCCGGCGTAGCCGCCCTGCTGGACGAGGATGCGACGTCTTGGTGGGAGGCGAGGAAGCGGGTTGCCGCCGGCTGCACGCCCGACCCGGCGGGACCGGAGGTCGCCCAGTGGCGCCGGGTCTGGACGCAGTCGGCTGCTCCGCGGGTGGGCGGGATCGCGGCGAGGAGACGGCCGGTCTGGCGACGGTCCTCGGCGACACGACCCTGACACCGGCTACGCCCTCGGGAATCCTTCCGAGTGAGGGTGCTGTCCTCGCGCCGCGGGGTCGACCTGTGGCGAGTAGCCGCCACGGAGGGCGCTGAGAGTGGTCGGCGGGGTGATCACCAGCGCGCGCCCCGCGGCTGGCCGAGGGAGCGGACCGTCGTACCCCACCGTCGTCCATGGCACGATCGTGCCGTCGACCACCAGTGCAGGTGTCTCGTCGTGCACGACGAAGGTGCCGTCAGGGACGTCCGGCCACGCGACGTCATGGAGCCGGCGGCGGTGGGTGCCCCGGTGGATGCGCTCGGTGTGCAGCTGGGCGTCGAGATTCTCGGCCAGTCGTGGCACGCTGCCGGCGGCGGACTCCACCGCTCGTCGGTAGGCGGTGTAGGCCGGTCGCCGGCAGAGCGCGCAGGGACGGTGGCCGGCCGCAAGCGACACTGCCTCGTCGTGGAAGAACAGCACGGTGAAGTGACCCGGTTCAAACTGCGGCAGGCGCCAGTCCTTGAAGCTGAGAGCGCAGGTGATCCATAGGGCGCTGGCGTGGAACCGCGTCACCTCAGTGCCCCGGTGCAGGATGCCGCGGTTCCCGCACCAGGCACCCCGAAGCGGCGCGGCCACGATGTCCCCGAGCGGGGTGACCCGGTTGCGCTTGGGTGGCGGTGGGCTCACCACGGCATCCTCCCGCACGCCTCCGACACGGCCCGCGCGGGCGAGAGTGCGGTCTGAGTCCGGCGGACCGGCCGCGCAGCGATTGCGCGGTGAGACGAACAGCGAGAGAGTGAGGAGTTGGAGCCTCGACGCACCGTCCGCTCGTCTCCGAGGAGGTCCGCTTGAATCGCAACGGCTACTCCCGCCGCACATTCCTGGTGACCGCGAGCGCGCTGGCGGTCACAGCCGCGGCCTTGGCCGGCGGCGGTCCGGTGGCCACCGCACAGGTGGTCAGGCCGGCCGCAGTCAACCAGGCCGCATTCGACCAGGGACAGCGGCCGGTCGCCACCGGTCGTGGCGGAGCGGTGGCCTCCGTCGACCTGGACGCCTCACGGGCCGGGATCGAGGTGCTGCGCCATGGCGGCAACGCCATCGACGCGGCGGTAGCGGTCGCGTCGACCTTGGGGGTGACCGAGCCCTACGTCGCCGGTCCCGGCGGCGGGGGCTTCATGGTGGTCTACCTCGCGGCCGAGCACCGGGTGGTCACGATCGACGGTCGGGAAGCCTGCCCGGCCGCCTGCACCGCGAGGCTGTTCGTGGAGAAAGGTCATCCGCTCAACTTCGAGGCGGCCCGACACTCGGGCCTGGCCGTGGGCGTCCCCGGGATGGTGGGGACCTGGGCGGACGCGACCCGGCGGTTCGGCGCTCTGGGACTGGCCGCCGACCTGCAACCGGCCATCCGCCGCGCCGAGCAGGGGTTCCGCATCGACAACACGTTCGTCCAGCAGACGAAGGAGTCACTGGACGTCCTGCGCGCGTTCACCGCGAGCCGCCGGCTGTTCCTCGGACCGGACGGCAAGCCACTACCCGTCGGTAGCGTTTTGACCAACCCCGACCTCGCGCGCACCTATCGCCTCCTCGCCCAGCACGGGCCGAAGTACTTCTACGACGGGCCGATCGGTGCCGCGGTGGTCGACGCGGTGAAGCACCCGGGCACCGTGCCGCACACTCCACTCCGCGTTCGCCCCGGCATCATGACCCCGGAGGACCTCGCGGCGTACGAGCCGCGCCGACCCGCCCCCACCCAGGTGACGTACCGCGGCTACCACGTCTACGGCATGAGGCCCCCGTCGTCGGGCGGCTCGACCGTCGGCGAGGCGCTCAACATCCTCGCCGGCTACAGCCTGTCGCAGGAGAGCCGGACCCTTGCCCTGCATCACTACCTGGAGTCCCTGCGCTACTCCTTCGCGGACCGGAACCGGTACGTCGGTGACCCACGCTACAGCGCCGTACCGCTGCGGGCCCTCCTCGATCCGCAGTACGCCGACACCCGTCGCTGTCACATCACTGGTATGGCGGCGGAGAGCCCGGTGCCTCCCGGCGATCCCTACCATCCTCGCCGCATCTGTGGTGAGACGGCAGCGGGAGGGTCGGTTGCCGACCACGAGCAGTCGACGAACCACCTCGTGACAGCCGACCGGTGGGGCAACGTGGTCAGCTACACCAACACGATCGAGCAGATCGCCGGTACCGGCATGACGGTGCCCGGTTATGGCTTCCTGCTGAACAACGAGATGACCGACTTCGACTTCGTGCCCGCCGACCTGGACACTCCCGACCCGAACCTGCCGGCCGCCGGCAAGCGACCACGGTCGAGCATGAGCCCGACCATCGTGCTGCGCAGCGGGCGCCCGGTGTTCGCGGTGGGCACCCCCGGCGGGTCGACCATCATCACGACTGTGCTGCAGATCCTGATCAACCACATCGACTTCGGCATGCCCCTGGAGAGGGCGATCGCTGCACCCCGCGTGGGGAACTCGAACTCCCCGACGAGCTACGCGGAGCCGGAGTTCCTCGACACCCGGGTGGCGCGGCTGCTGCGCACCAGGCATGGACAGGAGTTCACCGAGGTCACCGGCCCGCAGCCGATCGACCACCAGATCGGTGCCGCGACAGGGGTGCAGATCCTCGGGGACAACCTGTTCCGCGCCGCCGCGGAGCCGCGTCGTCGAGGCGGCGGGTCAGCCTTGGTCGTCCACCCCTGCGACCAGGTCTCCGGCAACGCGGCCTGCTGACTGCCCGCCCCTCCGGGAGCGGCAGCTCACCCCTCGGGTGCGGCGAGCGTGGTCTCGACGGCGATGTCGGCCGCGTCCGACGGGACGAAGAGCACCTCACCGGTGATCCGGCCGGCCGCGGCAAGGTCGTCCAGCGCGCGCCGTACCAGCTCCAGCCGTTCGGCCGGTCCGGTGATCACCACCCGGGTGACCTCAGTGCGCATGGAGACCTTGGCCACCGACTTGGCGCCGCGGACACCGGCGAGCGCGCTCGCCGTCGCGACGAGCACATCCGGGTCGTGCGGCACGGACGGCAGGTCGACGTCAGGCGCCGGCCAGGCTGTGCTGTGAATCGACCCGTCCTGCCACCACGACCAGGCCTCCTCGGTGACGAACGGCAGGAAGGGGGCCAGCAGCCGGAGCTGGACCGAGAGCGCGGCCGAGAGAGCCGCCCGGGCGGACGCCGCGCCCTCGTCGCCGCGGGTGCCGTAGGCGCGTTCCTTGACCAGCTCGAGGTAGTCGTCGCAGAACGTCCAGAAGAAGCGCTGGCTGACCTCGAGTGCGTTGCTGTACTCGTAGGCGTCGAACGCGTCGGTGGCCTCCGCCACGACCTGACGCAGCCGTCGGACCATCGCCAGGTCGAGGGCGTTCGTGATCGCCGTGGAGTCGCCATCGCCTGCCCCGGTGCCGAGGACGAACTTCGAGGCGTTCAGCACCTTCATCGCCAGCCTGCGGCCGTCTCTCAGCGGCAACTCGTCGAAGGCGGAGTCCTGGCCGGGCCGCAGCGACCCGGCCCGCCACCTGATGGCGTCCGTGCCGTACTGCGAGAGCAGCTCGGTCGGCGTCGTGACGTTGCCCTTGGACTTCGACATCTTCTTGCGGTCGGGGTCCAGGACGAACCCGCAGATCATCGCGTGGCTCCACGGCGTCGCGTCGTGCTCGTAGCGCGACCGCACGACGCGGGAGAAAAGCCAGGTGCGGATGATGTCGTGGGCCTGCGTGCAGAGGTCCATCGGGAACACGCGTGACCACAGGTCCGGGTCGGTACGCCAGCGGCCGGCCACCTGGGGGGTGAGCGACGACGTGGCCCAGGTGTCCATGACGTCGGGGTCGGCCACGAAACCGCCCGGCCTGCCGCGCTGCGACTCGTCGTAGCCGGCGGGTGCGTCCGACGACGGGTCGACCGGCAACCGGTCCTCGGTCGCGAGCAGCGGCTCGTCGTACAGCGGCTCGCCCCCGTCGTCGAGCCGGTACCAGACGGGGAACGGGACGCCGAAGTAGCGCTGGCGCGAGATCAGCCAGTCGCCGGAAAGTCCCTCGACCCAGTTGACGTAGCGCTGCTTCATGTAGGCGGGGGTCCAGCTGATGTCGTCGCCGCGCGCGACCAGCTCGTCGCGGAGGTCGGCGTCGCGCCCCCCGTTGCGGATGTACCACTGGCGGGTCGCGACGATCTCGAGCGGCTTGTCGCCCTTCTCGTAGAAGCTCGCCATCCGCATCGTGGCAGTCGGCTCGTCGACCAGGTCTCCGCTTCCGCGCAGCATCCGGGCGATTCCCGCGCGGGCACTGAACGTCGTCTTGCCGGCAACTGACTGGTACGACGACCGGGCGCCCTCCGACGTCAGCCAGGTCGGTACGTCGGTCAGCAAGCGGCCGTCGCGCCCGATGACCGCCCGCACCGGCAGCTGGAGCTCACGCCACCAGTGCACATCGGTGAGGTCGCCGAACGTGCAGCACATCGCGATGCCCGCGCCCTTGTCCGGCTCCGCGAGTCGGTGGGCGAGCACGGGGACCTCGACCCCGAAGACGGGTGAGGTGACCGTCGTACCGAAGAGCGACTGGTAGCGCTCGTCGTCCGGATGCGCGATTAGCGCCACGCACGCGGGGATCAGCTCGGGGCGCGTGGTCTCGACCCACACGGGACCGTCCGTGCCGTGAAAGGCCACCCGATGGTAGGCGCCCGCGTAGTCCCGGGCCTCGAGCTCGGCCTGGGCGACCGCTGTCTGGAACGTCACGTCCCAGAGCGTCGGCGCCTCGGCCTGGTAGGACTCACCACGCGCGAGGTTGCGCAGGAAGCCGAGCTGCGACGTGGCGCGGGTGTCGGCCGAGATCGTCCGGTAGAGGTAGTCCCAGTCCACCGACAGCCCGAGCTGTCGGAACAGGGCCTCGAACGCGACCTCGTCCTCCTCAGTCAGCTGCTGGCAGAGCTCGACGAAGTTCTGCCGTCCGATCGACACCTGACGCTTGGCGTCGGGCTTCTCCGGCGGACGGAAGTCGGGGTCGTACGGCAGCGCAGGGTCGCAACGGACGCCGAAGTAGTTCTGCACGCGTCGCTCGGTCGCCAGCCCGTTGTCGTCCCACCCCATCGGGTAGAAGACCTCTCTGCCGCGCATCCGCTGGTAGCGAGCGATCAGGTCGCTCTGCGTGTAGGAGCAGACGCTGCCGAAGTGCAGAATGCCCGACACCGTCGGCGGGGGCGTGTCGATCGCGTAGATCTGTTCGCGGGTCTTGGTGCGGTCGAAGGCGTAGGTGCCGCGCTCCTGCCAGATCGCACCCCACTTCTCCTCCAACCCCTCCAGCGCAGGCCGCTCCGGTACGACGACCGAGCGCGTGGCGTCGGTCGTCGTATCAGGGGCGCTGAGCTGAGCGGTCTCGGTCATGGTTGGAAATCTTACGGGCCTAGGGGCTCCAGGCCGTAGCGTGGGACGAGCGGGCGCGGGCAACACGACGTACCGCGGCCGCTTTCGGCATGTCCTGCCGGCGCTGCTCGAGGCGCTCTGGTTGGCCGAGCCACCCATGACGCAGGAACAACCCGGTGGGAGACTCTGACGCTGGGTCAGACGGCGGGGGTCAGCTGACGACCAAGCTGCCGTGCATGTTCGAGTGGAAGTCGCAGTGGTACGCGTAGGTGCCCGGCTTGGTCGGAGCGGCGAACGTCGCGGTCTTGCCGGGTGCGACGGTCACGGCGAACATCCCAGACTCCTCCGAGGTCAGAGTGTGTGCCTCGGAGTCGTCGTTGGTCACCATCACCATCTGTCCCGCCTTCACCGACATGCCGCCCTTGTACATGAAGTCCAAGATATCGATCATCACCATGCCCGACATGTCGTCGCCGGACGCGGAGGTCGGCGTGCTGGAGGCGGGGGTGCTAGTCGTAGGCGTGGTGGTCGTCGCCTCGGTGGACTGGGTCTGAGTCGTGGAGCCGGAGTCAGCCGCGGAGTCGCTGGAAGACCCGCAGCCTGACAACCCGATAATCGCCACGGTCAGCAGTGCGGGGATGGTGAGCGCGTTGGTCTTCACGAGATGCGTGTCCTTTGGCGAGTGGCAACACAAGGAAATCGGAGCGGGAGCGGCATCGGATTGGATGCCGCATCTGGTGCTGGGTCGGACGAATCGGCCTGGGACGCCCCGCACTAGACTTCAAGGCGATGTCCGACACCTTGGGTGAGCAGTCCTACGCCGGCGTCGAGAAGGCACTGCTGGCCCGCTGGCCGGAGAGCAAGATCGACCCGACGCTGGACCGGATCCGGGCGATCTGCAACCTGCTGGGCGAGCCCCAGCGCGCCTACCCGGTCATCCACCTGACTGGCACGAACGGTAAGACATCGACGGCGCGGATGATCGACGCGCTGCTGCGTGCTCTCGGGCTGCGCACCGGACGGTTCACCAGCCCCCATCTCGAGTCGATGACCGAGCGGATCACGATCGACGGAGCACCCCTCAGCCGCGAGCGGTTCGTCGAGGTCTACACGGAGGTCATCCCGTACGCCGAGCTCGTCGACGCCACGTCGGCCTACCCGCTGTCGTTCTTCGAGACGACCACCGCGATGGCGTTCGCGGCGTTCGCCGACGCGCCGGTCGACGCGGCGGTCCTGGAGGTCGGCCTCGGCGGCACGTGGGACGTCACGAATATCGCCGACGCAGCCGTCGCGGTCGTCACCCCGGTGGGCGTCGACCATGCCCATCTGCTCGGTGGGACGCCGGGGGAGATCGCGGTGGAGAAGGCGGGCATCATCAAGGCCGGCAGCGTCGCGGTCATCGCCCAGCAGGAGGTCGAGGTGGCTGAGGTGCTGCTGCGACGGGTCGCCGAGGTCGGCGCGACGGTCGCGCGCGAGGGTCTCGAGTTCGGCGTCGTTCAGCGTTCGCCAGGTATCGGCGGCCAGCTGGTCACGCTGTCGGGACTCGGGGCGACGTACGACGACATCTTCCTTCCGCTGTACGGCGCACACCAGGCCCACAACGCGGCATGCGCAGTGGCCGCGGTGGAGGCCCTGGCCGGGGGCAAGGCGCTCGACGGCGGTCTGGACGCCGAGGTGGTGCGCGCCGCGCTCGCCGAGGTGAGCTCGCCCGGCAGGCTGGAGATCGTCCGGCGGTCGCCGACCGTGATCCTCGACGCGGCCCACAACCCCCACGGCGCCGAGGCAGCGGCGGGGACTATCCAGGACGAGTTCTCGTTCTCCCCACTGGTGGGCGTGCTGGGGGTGATGTCCGACAAGGACGCAGCCGGACTCCTAGAGGCGTTCGAGCCGGTCCTGTCGTCGGTGGTGTGCACGCAGAACTCGACGGCGCGCGCGATGCCGGCAGCGGAGCTCGCGGAAATCGCGGACGGCATCTTCGGGTCCGACCGGGTCGAGGTGGTGGGGCGGCTGGACAACGCGCTCGAACGCGGCATCGCCCTCGCGGAGGCCATGCCCGGCGACGTCGGTTTCGGCAGCGGCGGCGTGCTCGTGACGGGGTCCGTGGTCACCGTAGGCGAGGCGCGGATGCTGCTCGGAGGCGGGCGCTGATGCGCTCCCCGAGGCGGGTGATGTGTTCGTCCGTACTGGGGTTCGAGTGCATCGTTCTCGCTCTGTCCAGCATCGTGCTGATCAGTGTCGAGAACCTGTCGACGGTCACGGGCCTGGCGGTCGGGCTCGGCCTGGCGGCAGCCGCTGTCGTCGTGGCCGGCCTGTTGCGGCACGAGTGGGCCTACTACGCGGGCTTCGTGGTGCAGGCAGCGGCCCTGGCGCTCACGGTCGTCGTACCCGTCATGGTGGTCATCGGGGTGATCTTCGGCGGGCTCTGGACGATGGCCTATGTCCTCGGCCGGAAGATCGAGCGCGAGCAGGCCACCGGCGCCTGACCTCCCGTCGGCTTGGCTAGAGCGCCCGGCGTTAGAGTGCACCGCATGGTCCAGCGCACCCTCGTCCTACTCAAACCCGACACGGTACGGCGGCGCCTGGTTGGCGAGATCCTTGCCCGGTTCGAGGCAAAGGGCCTGACGATCGTGGCGATGGACCAGCGGACGATCACCGCCGAGACGGCGGACCGACACTATGTCGAGCACCTGGACAAGGACTTCTATCCACCGTTACGAGACTTCGTGACGAGCGGGCCGTTGGTCGCCATGGTGCTGGAGGGCGACGAGGCCGTCGAGGTCGTGCGGGCGGTCAACGGCGCAACGGACGGCCGGAAGGCAGCTCCGGGAACCATCCGAGGAGACCTGAGCCTCTCGAACCGGGAGAACCTGGTGCACGGTTCCGACTCGGTGGCGTCCGCCGAGCGCGAGATCGCGATCTGGTTCCCGGCCCGATAGCCCACGCCTGCAGTGAGCCGCGTCCGCGTCAGTCGACGTCGTAGGACATCGACACCGGGTAGCCGTCCTCGCTCATCCCCTCGATGTGCAGGTCGATCTCGCCGCGGAGCGTGGCCAGGTCACCGGTGCCGAGCCCGGCGACCACCTCGGCATGACCACGTACGTCACCCGGCGACTGGGTGCCCGTCGACGTCATGACACAGCTGCCCTGGCGGCCGCCGATCGTGCCGGTGAACCGCTCGACGGCGAGCACCGGAGCGGCGTCGTCCGGCTTGTAGGTGATCAGATAGAGCACCCGGCTCTCGCCCTCGATGTCGCCGCTGTAGGTGAAGGACGCCTCGGAGATGGTCACCCCCCGCTTCGGGTAGTAGACGCCGTTCTTGGTCTCGCCCTCGCCCTTGTCGATGTCCTCCTTCACGGTCTCTTCCCAACCGGCCATCGTCAACGTCGCGTTCGCTGTCTTGGAGTAGCTCATACCCAGAACCTATGACCCGGCCCGGCGGCGCGTCTTGAAGACGCGACAGGTTCCCGGGCGGCGCGCGGCTACACTCCCCACTGACCGAGCCGCCACCATCCACGCGAGTCCCTGCGCCCGTTCGTCGACTATCTCTGGATCGTGCGCTGGGAGGTGGACATGCCCTGCCCGCAGTCGGTCCTCACCCCGCCCAAGGTCCACCTGGCGGCCGTGGACGGCCGGCTGCGGGTCTACGGAGTCAGCCGCCGGGTGTTCAGGCGGCTGCTGACCGGCCGGGGAAGGCACTCGGGTCGCGTTCCGAGTCGGGGATCGGCGTCCGGGCTCTGCAAAGGCTCTTCCGCGAGTACGTCGGAGCGCCGCCCAAGTGGGTCATCCAGCGCCGCCGGCTGCTGGACGCGGCCGAGCTGGTCCACGCGGGAAAACGAGTCGCCTGGGCCGAGCTTGCGGGGGAGCTCGGCTACAGCGACCAGGCTCACCTCGTGCGCGACTTCACCGCCGCCGTCGGCACGTCCCCGGCGGCCTACGCCGAGACGGTCACGGCACGGTCCGTAGCGCGCTGACGGCCGGTTTTGGCTGGTGTACGGTGTCTGCCCACACCACACAGAGCAGGGACGAGAAGCATGCGACCGTCACGACGCCGAGTGCGGGGACCAGCTCCGGTGGCGCGTCTCACCAGCGTGCTGGCCGTCGTCCTGGCCTTATCGGCGGCCTGCTCAGCCGACGACGAGCCGACGCCCGACCCCGGCCGAGGGCCCGGCACCCCAGTGGTCGGTGCGTGCCGCCTGCTCACGGCCGCAGACATCCAGCCGGCGAGCAACGAGACGCCGACGGTGCCGTGCACCTCGCCGCACACCAGCGAGACGATCGCCGTGCGAGGGTTTCGCGCCGCGGCAGTCACGAACCAGAGCCTGACGAACGGAACCCTCGGCAACCAGGCGCTGGCCCGTTGCACCACGGCCTGGAAGCAGACCCTGGGCGGAGACACGACCGCCCAGCACACGTCCGTGGCCGAGCTTGCCTACTACCTCCCCAACCAGCAGCAGCTCTCCCAGGGCGCCCGGTGGTACCGCTGCGATCTGGTCCTAGGCGGGCAGGGCGGGCTGCCGCTGCAGAACCTGACGCGCAGCGCCGCCGGTCTGCTCGACGGCACTGTCCCCGACGTCCTGCGCGCCTGCCGGACTACCTCGGACTTCGTCAGCGGGCGGGAGGTCACCTGCGACCGACCCCACGCGCTGCGCGCGATCGGCACGGCGCCCCTGCCAGACGTGGATGCCTATCCCGGCACGGCCGCGCTCCGGGCCGCGAGCGCCAAGGGATGCTCGCGGGTCATCAAACGCTGGCTGCACGGTCGGATCGACGGTGGCGACGCCTACCAGTGGCCGGACCGGACCGGCTGGGAGGTCCTCCACGACCACGTCGCCACCTGCTGGACGGTCACCAGGGACTGACACGCAGCGAGGGAAGTCGGTCCGACGTCGAAGTGTCGCCCCGATCGGGGGCCCGGTCCGCCTTAGCCTGACTCCAGGGAGCCGGCAGCGCCACAGCCTACGAGGGCCTGTTCGGCGCGTCGTCATGGTGGAAAGGACCGAGCGGACCAGATGGCGAACAGCATCATCGGCCGCGACATGGCCGTGGACCTGGGCACTGCCAACACGCTGGTCTACGTCCGCGGGCGGGGGGTCATGCTCAACGAGCCCTCGGTCGTGGCGATGAATGCGCAGACCCGGCAGATCCTCGCGGTCGGAGCCGAGGCCAAGCGGATGATCGGCCGGACTCCCGACAACATCCTCGCCATCAGGCCGCTCAGGGACGGGGTCATCGCCGACTTCGAGGCGACCGAGCAGATGCTCCGGTTCTTCATCCAGCGCGTCCACCGCAGGCGATACTTCGCGAAGCCGCGGCTCGTCATCTGCGTCCCTTCCGGGATCACCGCCGTGGAGCAGCGTGCGGTGAAGGAGGCCGGCTACCAGGCGGGTGCCCGGCGGATCTACATCATCGAGGAACCGATGGCCGCCGCCATCGGAGCCGGGCTCCCGGTCCACGAGGCGACCGGCAACATGATCGTGGACATCGGCGGGGGGACGACGGAGGTCGCCGTGATCAGCCTCGGCGGCATCGTCACAAGCCAGTCGATCCGCACCGCGGGAGACGACCTCGACCAGGCGATCATCGCCTGGATGAAGAAGGAGTACTCACTCATGCTCGGGGAGCGCACTGCCGAGGAGATCAAGATGGCCCTCGGCTCCGCGTTCCCGCTGCCCGACGAGCCGGAAGCCGAGATCCGCGGGCGCGACATGGTCAGCGGACTGCCACGCAACGTTGTCATCTCGTCGGCCGAGGTCCGCCAGGCGCTGGAGGAGCCTCTGCACGCGATCGTCGACTCGGTGCGCTCCACGCTCGACAAGACCCCGCCCGAGCTCGCCGGGGACATCATGGACCGGGGCGTCGTGCTCGCCGGCGGGGGCGCCCTCCTGCGCGGGCTCGACGAGCGGCTGCGCCACGAGACCGGCATGCCGGTCCACATCGCCGACACGCCGCTCGACTCGGTAGCACTCGGCGCCGGCAAGTGCGTCGAGGAGTTTGAGGCGCTGCAACAGGTTCTCGTCTCCGAGCAACGGAGATAGCCGCCCATGCGCAACGACTCCGGTCGGTCCCGCGCCGTGATCGGCCTGCTTCTGCTTGCCTGCGTCACGATCATCACGCTCGACGCACGTCATGACACGTCCACGTCACCTGTCGACCCGCTTCGAACTGCCGTCGGCGACGTGCTCGGACCTGTCGAGGAGGGAGCGGCCAGCGCGCTGCGTCCGCTGACCGGCATCCCCGACCACTTCCGGTCGGTCTCCCATCTGCGGGCTCGAAACGCTGCCCTGGAAGCCGCCAACCAACAGCTCCAGACTCGGCTGCACGCAGCTCAGGCGAACGGCGTACGCGGTGCCGAGGTGAGCACGATCAGCGCGTTCGCCGACGCCGAGGGCTACGACGTCGTGCAGGCTCAGGTCATCGCGATCGGGTCCGCTCAGTCCTTCTCCCGAACCGTGACGATCGACGCCGGAACCTTCGACGGGGTGCTGCCGGACCTCACCGTGATCAACGCCAACGGACTCGTCGGGCGCGTCATCGAGTCGTCCGCCACGGCCTCGACGGTCCTGCTCGCCATCGACCGTGACTCCACGGTCGGCGGTCGGCTGAGCAGCACCATGGAGCTCGGCTTCCTTGACGGCACGGGTGACATCGGCGGCGACGGGTCGATGACGCTGAGCCTCGTCGACCACTCCGTCACACCCCGCCCGGGCGACACGGTGCTGACATGGGGCTCGCGCAACGAAGCCCCGTACCTGCCGGGGATCCCGATCGGCACCGTGACGAGCGTCCACTCGTCACCGGCAGAGCTCACGCAGACCGCGACCGTCGACCCCTATGTCGACTTCTCCTCCCTCGACGTCGTCGGGGTGATCACCTCGCGCGCCGGGTCCGGCGGCAGCGTGGCGAGCGGGCGCGGCCGGTGACGACCGCGCTGCGCGGTCTGGTCGTGGCTGTGCTGATCGTGGTCACGGTGACCTTGCAGGTCAGCGTGTTCAGCCACTTCGCGCTCGACGGAGTCGCGCCCGACCTGGCGCTGCTGCTCGTCATCGGCGCGGCGCTGGTCCGCGGACCGACGTATGCCGCCCTCGTCGGGTTCGCCAGCGGGCTCGTGCTCGACCTGGCGCCGCCGGCCGACCACACCGCCGGTCGGTGGGCGCTCGCCCTCGTCCTCGTCGGCTGTCTCACCGGGCTGGCAAAGCCGGACGGCAACCCGTCCATCGCTGGCACCGTGCTGGTCGTGGCGTCGGGCGCGTTCATCGGCACGTCGCTCTACGCCTTGTCCGGTCTGGTCCTCGCCGAGCAATCGGTCACGGTGGCGTCCGCGCTGCAGGTGGTGCCGATTGCGATCGGGTACGACGTGCTGCTGACGCCGTTCGTCGTACCCCTGCTGCTCGTCACCTTCCGGCGCCTCGAGCCGGCCGAGCGCTGGGCGAGGTGACCGCAGTGCGGAGTCGAGGGCGTTCGCGCCTCGTGGTGATCCAGGTCATGGTCCTGTCCTTGTTCGCCACGTTGTTCGCGCGGCTGTGGTACCTGCAGGTGGTGGGGCAGCAGACCTACCAGGCCGCGGCGGTCAGCAACGCGGTCCGCGACGTCGACATGCCGGCGCCACGTGGCCTGATCGTCGACGACCAGGGCCGGCCGCTGGTCGCGAACCGGACCTCCTGGGTCGTGACCGTCGACCGCTCCGTGCTGGGAAAGCTCGGCCATGACACCCGCGATGCGATGCTGCGCAGGCTGGCCGCGACGCTCGGGGTCACCAAGGGGGAGCTCGTCCGCCGGACCAGGACGTGCGGCGAGAGGGGAGCCGCCGACGCGCCGGTCTGCTGGAACGGCTCGCCGTACGCCCCTGTCCCGGTGGCCGACGACGTCCGCCAGCAGGTTGCGGCGGCCATCCTGGAGCAGTCGGAGGACTACCCCGCAGTGACCGCGTCCGCCGAGCAGGTCAGGGCATACCCGTCGCCGTACGGTGTCAACGCCGCCCAGGTCCTCGGCTACATCTCGCCGATCACCGAGGACGAGCTGAGAGCCAAGGAGCTTCGCGGCGTCACCGGCCTGAGCCCGCAGTCGGCGGTCGGCCGGTCCGGGCTGGAGGAGACCTATGACTCCTATCTGCGCGGGACGCCGGGGGTGAAGAAGGTCGCCGTCGACTCGATGGGACGGGTGGTCGGCGGCGAGAGCATCACCCCGCCGGTCCTCGGAGACACACTGGTGACCAGCATCGACGCCAAGGTGTCGTCCGTCGTCGAGCAGGAGCTCGAAGGTGCGATCATGACCGCCCGGAGGACCGTCGATCCGGTGACCCATCGCAAGTACGCCGCGGACTCGGGCTCGGCGATCGTGCTCGACGCGACGAACGGCCGGGTCGTCGCGATGGCGAGCTACCCGACGTACGACCCGGACGTCTGGGTCGGCGGCATCGCCCAGAGTGACCTCGACCTGCTCTACAGCGCAGAGGCGAACATGCCGCTGCTGAACCGGGCCGACCAGGGGCAGTACGCGCCAGGCTCCACGTTCAAGCCCTTCAACGCCACCGGCGCCCTGACCAACGGCTACACGCCGAAGGCCAGGCTCGACTGTTCGTCCTCGTTTCAGGTGGGCGACCGAACCTTCAAGAACTACGAGTCCCAGTCCTACGGCTACATCAGCTTCGCCCAGGCACTGCAGGTCTCGTGTGACACGTTCTTCTACCGGATCGGCTACCACGAGTGGCTGCGCTCGGGGGGCGAGTCGGGCGACGTGCACGCCCACGACCCCCTCGTCGAGAACGCGAAACGGTTCGGCTTCGGTCGGGCCACCGGGATCGACCTGGCGGGTGAGGTGGCCGGTCGGATCGCGGACCGGCGATGGAAGCTTGCCTACTGGAAGGCCAACAAGGCCTACTACTGCAAGCTCGGCAAGTCGCCGAAGACCGACTTCATCCATGTCTTCGCGCGCGAGTTCTGCGTCGACGGCTGGCGTTACCGGGCGGGCGACGCGGTGAACTTCGCGATCGGCCAGGGCGACACGCTGCTGACGCCCCTGCAGCTGGCGGTCGCCTACGCGGCGATCTCGAACGGCGGGACGCTGTGGGAGCCGCGGGTGGGCGCGGCGGTCGTCGACGCCGACGGCTCCGTGGTGAAGCGCATCGACCCCCAGGTGGCGAGCCGGATCGACGTGCCCGCCACCGTCCTCCGCTACGTCGACACCGCGCTGCTGGGCACGGCCAAGATCGGGACGATGGCCTGGAAGTTCGGGGACTTCCCCCTCGGACGGGTGCAGATCCGGAGCAAGACCGGCACCGCAGAGGTCTACGGCAAGCAGACCACGTCATGGGTCGCGAGCTACGACAAGCAGTACGTCGTGGTCATGCAGATCTCCCAGGGCGGCACCGGGTCGGGCACGTCCGGCGACGCGATCCGGCACATCTGGGAGTCCCTGTACGGCATCCACGGGATGCAGCTCGACGTCTCGAAGGGCGCGCAGCCGGGAGCCGAGCCACCCACGGGGCTTCCGGTGTTCCGGGCCGACGGGAGCATCGCGCCGCCGTTGCTACCGTCTCCGGGTCGCCGGTACGACGTTCGACCGAGCCCTTCAGGGACCGAGAACCGGCGGCCCCGTTGATGGTCGTGACCACGTCGACACGTTCGTCGCGCCGGGTCAACGTCACCGAGAAGCGGACCGTCTGGCTGCGTCTCGACTGGCTGCTGATCGGCTGCGCCGGCGCCCTGCTCGTGCTCGGCGCGCTCCTTGTCTGGTCATCGACGCGTCACAACCTCGCGCTCACCGGCGGGGACAGCGCCGCCCTGGTGACCAAGCACCTGACGAACATCGCGATCGGCGTCGGGCTCGCGCTCGCCGTGGCCTCGACGGACCATCGGTGGGTGCGGATCTGGACGCCTGTCGTCTATCTCGGGGCGGTCCTAGGACTGGTCCTCGTGCTGTCTCCGTTCGGCTCGGTCATCAACGGCTCCCGGTCGTGGATCTTGATCGCGGGGATGTCGATCCAGCCCGCCGAGCTCGCGAAGCTCGCCGTCATCACCGGGATGTCGCTGCTGCTCGCCGAACGGCTCGAGAGCAAGCGTCGTGACAGTGTCAGTGACCTGGACGTCTTCGGCGCTCTCGCGATCGCCGCGGTCCCTGCCGCGCTCATCATGGCCCAGCCCGACCTGGGGACGATGCTGGTGCTCGCCGTGACCGTCTTCGGCCTGGTCGCGGTCGCGGGTGCGCCGCGACGCTGGCTCGTCGGTCTTGTCGGCGTCGCCGTGGGCGGCGCCTACACAGCGCTGCAGCTCGGCGTCCTCGAGGGCTACCAGCTGTTGCGGTTCGAGTCCTTCATGGACCCCACCCTCGACCCGCAGGGCGCCGGCTACAACACGATCCAGGCCAGGATCGCGATCGGCAACGGCGGGCTGTTCGGCCAGGGTCTCTTCCACGGGTCGCAGACGCAGTCAGGGTTCGTCCCCGAGCAGCACACCGACTTCATCTTCACCGTCGCCGGCGAAGAGCTCGGCCTGGTCGGCTCGGCTGCCGTCGTGGGACTCTTCGCGGTGCTGCTCTGGCGCGCCACCCGTATCACCGCCCGGTCCGACGACACGTTCGGCCGTCTTGCCGGCGCCGGGATCGTCTGCTGGTTCGGTTTCCAGGCCTTCCAGAACATCGGCATGTGCCTCGGCATCATGCCTGTCACCGGAGTGCCACTGCCGCTGGTCTCCTACGGGGGCACGTCGATGTTCGCGTCGCTGATGGCTATCGGTCTGCTGCTCAACATCCATCTGAGGACCGAGCGCTCGCTTGGCATCGGGGTTGTCCTGCGCGGCCGGATCGCCCGTTCCCGCCGCTTCTAGTCGCCGTAGCCTGCCAAGATCCGACGTACGGATGGCCATGACCACCTGCACGTAGGATCTTCGATCGGTGGTCTCGCTGAGAGGATGGGCGCGTCATGGGTGGACGGGGCAAGGTCACGCGCCGCGACCTGGTGCCGCTCGGGGACGCCGTCCGTGCCTGGTTCCTCATCTCGCTGCAGACCTTCGGGGGTCCGGCGGGCCAGATCGCGGTCATGCATCGGGCCCTCGTCGAGCAGCAGCGCTGGATCGGCGAGAAGCGGTTCCTCCATGCGCTGAACTACTGCATGATCCTGCCGGGTCCCGAGGCCCAGCAGCTCGCGGTCTACATCGGCTGGCTGCTCAACGGGACGCTCGGCGGAGTGGTGGCCGGCGGCCTGTTCGTCCTGCCGGGCGGGGTCGCCATGCTCGTGCTGTCATCGATCTACGTGGCCTACGGCACGACGAGCATCGTGACGGCCGTCTTCAGTGGACTCGCCCCTGCGGTCCTGGCGATCGTGGCTCAGGCTGTTGTCCGGGTTGGGAAACGAGCCGTGCACCGGCCTGTGTCGGTGGTCGTCGCGGTGGCGGCCTTCGCTGCCCTTGCCGTGTTCGCGGTCCCGTTTCCCTTGGTCATCTTGGCCTCCGGCCTGGTCGGGTGGGTCGCCGGACGAGGGACGTCACGCTCGACCGCCGTATCGGCCCCCGCATCGCGCAGCGAACCGGACCAGACCGCACTCATTCCGGACGTTGCGCTCCACAGCGAGCGACCGAGCGGTCGGCGTACCGTCAAGGTCCTGTTCTGGGGGCTCATCGTCTGGTTCACCCCGGTGGCCGTCGTCGTCCTGACCACCGGAGGAGGATCGACGCTGACGACTCAGGGCCTGTTCTTCTCCGGCACGGCTGTCGTGACGTTCGGCGGTGCCTATGCGGTGCTGGCCTTCGTCGCGGAGCGGGCGGTGAACGTCTTCCACTGGCTCGCCCCCGGCGAGATGGTCCGCGGACTGGCGCTCGCCGAGTCGACCCCGGGCCCGCTCATCATGGTCGTCCAGTTCGTCGCGTTCGTGGGCGCGTACCGCAACCCTGGAGACCTGGACCCGTGGGTCGCCGCCTTCATCGGGGCGCTGCTGACAACGTGGGTCACCTTCGTGCCGAGCTTCCTCTTCATCTTCCTCGGGGCACCGTATGTCGAGCGGCTGCGCGGGAACGCGTCGATCTCAGCCGCCTTGTCGGGAGTCACCGCAGCGGTCGTGGGGGTCATCGCCAACCTCGCTCTGTTCTTCGCCCTGCATACGCTCTTCACCGAGTCGCGCCGCTACAGCAGTGGCGTCCTTCGGATCGACCTTCCCGTCCTCAGCAGTCTCGACGGGCAAGCGGTCATCATCGCGCTCATCGCGGCCGGGCTGATCTTCAGGTTGAAATGGTCCGTCCTGCGCACGATCGGAGCGTGTGCGGCCATCGGGGTCGCCCTCAGCGTGGCACCGCTTCCGCTGTAGGAGACTCATCGTGACGCGCGGTTCCGCGACGAAGGGAGAGGTCGTCGTACCCTAGAGGCGACCCCAGCCGACCTTGGAGTGCCTCTCACCATGCCGATCGAGTCCGTGTTCGCGAAGCTCGAACCGTTGCTGCCGACGGTGCAGAAGCCGATCCAGTACGTCGGAGGCGAGCTCAACTCCACGACGAAGGAGTGGGACTCGGCCCAGGTCAGGTGGGCGCTGATGTACCCGGACGCCTACGAGGTGGGGCTGCCGAACCAGGGCCTGCAGATACTCTATGAGATCCTCAACGAGCGCGACTGGATCCTCGCCGAGCGCACCTACGCCGTGTGGGCGGACATGGAACGGGTGATGCGTGACAACGTCATCCCGCAGTTCACCGTCGACGGTCACCGCCCAGTGGGTGCCTTCGACCTACTGGGGATCTCGTTCGCGACCGAGCTCGGCTACACCAACATGTTGACGGCCCTCGACCTCGCCGGCATCCCGTTGCACTCGACCGACCGGGACGACGGGCATCCAATCGTCATCGCGGGCGGGCACTCGGCGTTCAACCCGGAGCCGGTCGCCGACTTCATCGACGCCGCCGTGCTCGGCGACGGCGAGGAGATCGTGCTGGCGATCAGCGAGGTCGTCCGCGAGTGGAAGGACCAGGGCTGTCCGGGCGGTCGTGACGAGGTGCTGTTCCGGCTGGCCGCCTCGGGCGGCGTCTACGTGCCGAAGTTCTACGACGTGGACTATCTTCCCGACGGCCGCATCAGGCGGGTCGTCCCCAACCGGCCTGGGGTGCCGTGGCGGGTGCACAAGCACACCTTGATGGACCTGGACCAGTGGCCCTATCCGAGCAAGCCCCTGGTGCCGTTGGCCGAGACGGTTCATGAGCGTTACTCGGTCGAGATCTTCCGGGGTTGCACGAGGGGCTGCCGGTTCTGCCAGGCGGGGATGATCACCCGCCCGGTCCGTGAGCGGTCGATCACGACCATTGGCGACATGGTCGAGACGGGGCTCAGCCAGTCGGGCTTCGAGGAGGTTGGTCTGCTGTCCCTCTCCTCCGCCGACCACAGCGAGATAGCGGAGGTCGCCAAGGGTCTGGCGGACCGGTACGAGGGCACGAACATCTCGCTCTCGCTGCCGTCGACCAGGGTCGACGCCTTCAACATCACGCTGGCGAACGAGTTCTCGCGCAACGGCCGACGGTCGGGTCTGACGTTCGCCCCGGAGGGTGGCTCCGAGCGGTTGCGCCGGGTCATCAACAAGATGGTGTCGGAAGACGACCTGATCAACACGGTCTCCGCCGCGTTCTCCCACGGCTGGCGACAGGTCAAGCTCTACTTCATGTGCGGCCTCCCCACCGAGACCGACGACGACGTGCTCGCGATCGCCGACCTCGCACGCAAGGTGATCGCCACCGGTCGCGAGGTGTCCGGGCGACGCGACATCCGTTGCACGGTGTCGATCGGCGGGTTCGTCCCGAAGCCGCACACCCCGTTCCAGTGGGCGTCGCAGCTCGACCACGAGACCACCGACGCGCGGCTGAAGCGGCTGCGCGACGTCGTACGCCAGGACAAGCAGTTCGGTCGCTCGATCGGGTTCCGCTACCACGACGGCAAGCCGGGCATCATCGAGGGCCTACTCTCGCGGGGCGACCGTCGGGTCGGGGCCGTCATCGAGGGGGTCTGGCGCGCCGGCGGACGTTTCGACGGGTGGAGCGAGCACTTCTCATTCGAGCGCTGGACCGCTGCCGCCGAGGCGGCGCTCGCCGACGAACCGGTCGACCTCGACTGGTACACGACACGTGAGCGGGAGTACGCCGAGGTCCTCCCGTGGGACCACCTCGACTCGGGCCTCGACCGCGACTGGCTCTGGGAGGACTGGCAGAACGCCGTCAACGAGGTCGAGGTCGACGACTGTCGCTGGACGCCGTGCTTCGACTGCGGGGTGTGCCCGGAGATGGGCACGGAGATCCAGGTCGGTCCCACCGGACAGACACTGCTTCCCCTGTCGGTCACGTGAGCACCTGCGAAAGGGTCTGACGATGGTCATGGTCGCCGTGCTGGGCACCGGGATAGTGGGACAGACGCTCGCGCCGCGCGCCGCTGAAGTCGGGTACGACGTCACCGTCGGCGCGAGGTCGGCGGACTCGCCGAGCCTGGAACTCTTCGCCGGCCGACCCGGTATCGGCGTAGGGTCGTTCGCGGATGCAGCCGCAGCTGCTTCGCTCGTCATCAACGCGACCAACGGGCTGCACTCGGTGGCAGCCCTCGAGCTGGCCGGCGAGGCCAACCTCCGCGACAAGACACTTCTCGACGTGGCCAACGAGCTCGAACCAGTCGAGGGCGGGTTCCCGCGCCCGGTCGCGTCGTACGGCAACAGCCTCGGGCAGCGGATCCAGAGCGCGTTCTCGGAGACCCACGTGGTCAAGGCCCTCAACACGATGAACTGCCGCATCATGGCCGACCCGTCGCTGGTCCCGGGAGACCACATCGTGTTCCTGAGCGGGGACAGCCCCGATGCCAAGGCCGATGTCGCCCGACTGCTCCGCGACTTCGGGTGGCGGGACTCCCAGCTCATCGACCTCGGTGGCATCGAGACAGCTGCGGCGACGGAGATGATGATGGCGGTCTGGATGCGCGTGCGGTTGGCGCGCGGTATGGACGCGCCACCGTTCAACTGGGCGATCAACTCGGGCTGACTCAGCCTGGCGGGGAACCTTGCCAGGCCCGAAGCCTTTGACGCAGCTCGGGCGGGATGTGGTCGCCGGCTGCCGCGACCTGTCCGAGAAGCTCGTGCTCGGTGGTGAGTGCCCGGAACACCAGGCTGATCGTGACGTCATGGCCAGGCACGAACACGACCTGGATGGGGTCACCCGCGCAGACGGTGCCCGGCTGCACGACCCGGAGGTAGGCGCCGGGACGTCGGTCCTGCGTGAACGTCTTGAGCCAGCCGGTCTCCTTTATCCACCCGCGAAACGTCGCGCAGGGGATCCGCGGATCCCTGACCTCGAGCTCGAGCGACTCGCCGATCCGCCAGCGCTCGCCGAGGCGGGAGCTGCTCACGTCCAGGCCCTCGGTGGTGAGGTTCTCCCCGAACGAGCCGCTCGGCAGCGGGCGCCCGAGGCGTTGCTCCCACCGGTTCAGGTCCTCGCGGGCGAACGCGTAGACAGCCTGGTCGTCGCCGCCGTGGTGCTGGACGTCACCGATGTAGTCTCCGACGAGGCCGCTGCCGAGCCCGCCCCTTCTCGGGCCCGGCGCCCGGACGTGCACGGAGCCGTCTTGGGGCATCTTCGCGATGCCGGTGGACTCGGTCTGCTTGTAGGGGTTGGGCGTCGGCCGTCCGACGTTCACCGACAGCACGCGCGCCGTGCGTAGCCGGCCCGCGCCCACCGACGGGTCCTGGCTGGCCAAGGCGTGGGCTCGGTCCATACCCGCATCGTACGGCGCACCGGCCCGCGTCGACCGGACCGGAATGGCCACTCAACCGAGATGCGGGTTGAGCAGGAGGTCGGGGACGGCGGCCAGTGCGGCCAGCTCGTCGGGCGAGAGGTGGGGGTCACGTGCCCGGTAGGCGATCGCCGCCTCGACGTCCGCGGCGGGCAGCGGCCCGATGGCGTGCAAGAACGCCTCGAGCAGCTCCATGACCAACGGCGCGACCTCGGGGGGGACGAGATCGGCTGGCGCCAGGACGACCTGGGCGAGAATGACACCGGTCAAAGCGGCGTCGACTCCGGGCCGGCCGATGTCGCTGTTGCGCCAGTCGATGACCACGGGACCCGAAGGCGACGAGATCACGTTGAAGGGGTGCAGGTCGAGGTGCTGCACGGCGTGGTCGGGATTGCTGTCCGGTGGGGGAGCAAGGGCGTGCAGGCGATGCAGCAGCTCGGCGAGGGTCTCTCCGGCGGCCACGACGGTCATGTCACCCCCGAGCAGCGACTCGACCATCGTCGGCCCCTCGATACGTTCGAGCACCATGTCCGGCCCAGCGACCGAGAAGACCCGGGGGACGGGGTACCCCTGCCGCCGCACCCACTCCATGATCTCGGCCTGGTGCTCGCAGCGGCTCCTCAGGTCGCGGCAACGCCGGAGCACCCGCCCCTCCTCGACAGCGAAGACGTCGGCCTCCCGTCCGCTGGCGATCAGCTCCATGCCGGGATCCTAGGTCTGGCGACCCGCAACCATGCCGCTCAGGTCGCGGCCAGCTCGTCCTCGAGATACCGCGGGCGGGAGGCCATCAGCCCGGCTACAGCCTGCGGGAGCACGAGGACAACGAGGACGGCGAGCGGCACCGTCCAGCCGCCGGTTGCGCCGTACAACGCGCCCATCATGAAGGGACCGATGCCGGCGATCAGGTACCCGATGCTCTGCGCGAACGCCGACAGGGCCGCCGTGCCCTCGCTGGTCCGGGCCCGCATCCCGATGAGCGTGAGCACGAGCGGGAAGGTTCCGGTACCGATACCGATGAGCAGTGCCCACAGCCACGGCACGGAGTCCGCGTCGGTGAGCAGCCCGACGTAGCCGGCGCCGTAGGACGCGCTGAGAGCCATGATGATGCCCACCTGGTGGCGCCCTCGAGCCGTAATCCCGGGCAGTGCCAGCGAGACCGGGATGCTGGTTGCCGTGGTCACCCCGAGGAGCAGCCCGGCAGTCCCTGCCGAGAAGCCGGCGTCGCGGTAGATCTGCGGCAGCCAGCCGAAGACGGCGTAGGCATGAAGGGACTGGATCCCGAAGAAGGCGGCCATCGTCCAGGCCAGCGAGGATCGAGCGAGCGTCCGCATCCGGATGGGCCTCGGCCCGTCCGGATGTGGCCCGACGTCGTGGCCGACCAGGCCCAGCCACGGGATGACGGCAACCAGCGCGATGAGGCTCCAGGAGCCGAGCCCACCGCGCCAGGAGCCGGCGGCCTGCGCCAGCGGGACAGTGAGCACGGACGCGGCCGTCAGGCCGACCGCGAGCGCGGTTGTGTAGAGCGCGGTCATCGACCCGAGATGCCCAGGGAAGTGCAGCTTGACCAACGACGGGATGAGCACGTTCGCCGTCGCCATCCCGGCCAGCGCGGGGAGCGTCGCGACGAGGAACGTCGCCGGCGAGCGCGCCTCGACGCGCAGCGCCAGTCCGGCGAAGGTGACGAGCAGCGCAGCGAGGATGACCCGGTGGAGGCCGAGACTGCGGCCGACCCAGGGCGCGACGTACCCGAAGGCGGCGAAGCACAGGACCGGCATGGTCGTCAGGACCCCGGCGGTGACCGACCCCATTGCGAGGCCGGTACGGATCTCGTCGAGGACCGGCCCGACGCTGACCGCGACGGGCCGCAGGTTGAACGCCAGCACAGTGAGGCCAAGCACGATCAGGGCGCGCTGGCGACGGGTCATCAGGTTCGGCTGACTCGTCTGCGGTGCACCGGCGGAGGCGCCCCGCCAGGTCGCGGACGAATCGGGGTTGTCAGGGTCGTCGGGACTTGGAGTTGTAGAAGTCGGTCGACTCCTTGCGCCACAGCAGCACCAGGATCGTGATGGCCAGGACGGCCACGATCACAGACAACACCAGGGAGAGTGGGTCGGCCTGCCCCTGGGCCACCGCGGTGATGACCACGAGCACGTTGAGCACGCCGAGGGCGGTGGCGACGACCCGGGCCCACTTCCGGCCGTCGCCGTTCGCCTTAGCCATCCCCAGCCAGAGCGCGATCGCGAGGAGGGTGCCAACGACCGTGTTGATGACGATCACGTTGTAGGCGGTATCCACTTTGTCCTGGGTGAACGTGCCGTCGTCACGCAATTGGTCGGCGATGTTGTCCTTGACCGAGCCGAGCGTCAGCAGCCCGACGAGGAGTTGGAGGAGGCTTAGCGCCGCGCCTGCCCACATCAGCCGGACGGCCGTCTGGATCGACGGTGGCTGCGGGACGGCAGCCGCCTCCGGCTCAGTGCCGCCCTGGGGATAGACCGGCATACTGCCTTCGGGCGCCGGGTAGGACGAGTACGAAGGGGAGGAAGCAGCCGGTTGCTGTCCCTCGTCGGTGGGTTCCGGGGGCGGTGGCGGCGGGGTGGACGTCATGCCTGGTCTCCTTGTCACGCCCGGACGAGGGGCATCGGGGTGTGCATCGTCGCCACCATGATGCCCGACGTGCGGGTCTTCGGCGGGATGCCGGCTTGCCGGGGCGCGGGCCGACCAGGGCATTAGGGTCACAAGATGCCCGACCAGCCCGCCCAGCAGCAGCCGGTGGCCCAGAAGCTGCGGATGCGTTACGCCAAGCGCGGACGGCTGCGCTTCACCAGTCACCGCGACTTCGCCCGGGTTCTGGAGCGCGCAGTACGGCGGGCCGGGCTCCCGATCGCCTACTCCTCCGGGTTCAGCCCGCACCCCCGGATCTCCTACGCGAACGCCTCACCCACGGGCGCAGCCAGCGAGGCGGAATACCTCGAGATCTCCCTGGTCGAAGCCGTGGAGCCTGGCGTCGTACGCACCACCCTGGACGAGGCGCTGCCCGACGGGCTGGACGTCGTCGACGTCGTTGTCGCGACCGCTGGCTCCCTGGCCGACCGTCTCGAGGCGAGCCGCTGGGAGATCGTGCTGCCGGAGGTGTCGCCTGCTGCTGCCTCGACCGCGGTCGCTGCGTTCCTCGCCTGCGACGACGTCGAGGTTGAGCGGATGACGAAGCGCGGACTGCGGCGGTTCGACTGCCGGGGCGCTGTCGTCTCGATGTCCGCGCGCGGTGATGTGGGGGATTCGGTCCAGTGTGCGATACTCGAAGTGGTCGTAAGGCATGGAACGCCCGCCGTACGACCCGACGACATCCTCGCCGGTCTCCGCATGATCGCCGGCCTCGTGCTTCCGGTTCCGCCGTTGCAGACCCGGGTCGAGCAAGGGCCGCTTGACCCGATGACCGGCTCCGTGATGGATCCGCTCGACCCGGATCGCGACGCGTCTTGACCGACGCGACCGCTGACCGGTCAGCAGCCCACCGCGAGGTGCCAACGCAGCTGATGTCGCCGCCGCCGACCGCAGTGGGCCGCCGAACGACTGGCGCAGCCACCGCGAGAGGCACCACCGCAAGCTTTGCGCCGCGGTGAGTCAGCGATGACTTCCTCGGCGACCGACCCGCCTCCGCGCGGCGCTCTGCGCCCGGAGGCACTGAGGAGCAGGTATGCCCAGCGACGAGACAACGATGTCCGACGCAACATCTTCCACCCCGGGCACGACGCCCGGGTTCACCGACAACTCCGAGGCGCCACCACGGCGCACCCGACGGCGCGCGGCGAGCCGTCCGGCCGGACCGCCCGCCCCATCCGCTTCCCTGCCCCCGACAGACCAGGCGTCGTCCGGCTCGACGGAGACAACATCAGCCACGCCCGGGCCCAAGAAGGCCGGCTCACGGCGTACGACGAAGAAGGCTGCCGCGGCGACGCTGGAGACCGATCAGCCGAACAGCGAGCCGGCCCCTGAGCCCGTGGTCGCCGACTCCTCGGATGCGCCCGCCACGAAGAAGGCGGCTCCCCGCAAGCGCAGCCGCAAGCCGGCCGTCGACGATCCGTTCGAGGCGACATCGCCCGACTTGTCCGAGGTCTCGGAGAGTCCGGCCGCCCCGACGGCATCGAGCGACGACCGGTCCACCAGCGCCTTCTCACCGCTCTTCCAGGCTCCCGATCCAGTGGCCGCCGGCATCACGTCGGCTGACGCGGTGTCGAGCC